>SHAT01000014.1 GCA_004213175.1 Pseudomonadota bacterium
GATATCAGGACTTTGATCGGCACCTTTATATCCTGAAACAACAGGAACTCCTGCTGTTTCCATCACAAGTTTGGCCTGATCTTTAGCACCCATTTGTTCGATTACTTCAACAGACGGACCAACAAAAATAATTCCGGCTTTTGAACAGCGTCGTGCAAATTCTGCATTTTCCGACAAAAATCCGTAACCCGGATGAATTGATTGAGCACCATGCTTTTTGGCCGCATCCAAAATATTTTCTATACGTAAATAAGACTCCGATGGTGGTGATTCTCCAATGAAGCAAGTTTCATCTGCAAGTTGAACATGAAGAGCACTTTCATCAACGTCAGAATAAACAGCAACAGTCTGGATTCCCATTTTTCGGCAGGTTCGGATAATCCGGCAGGCGATTTCACCGCGATTAGAAATTAATATTTTTTCAAACATTTCTATTGCTTTAATTTAATATTGCTGAATCTTATTTTAATAATGTTGAACATGTAATTCCCCGCAATTTGTGTAATTGATAATTATAATAAGAAATCTAAACTAAGTAAATTTCTTGCATTTGAAGTAAAAAAAACAATAAATCTTTCTCAATTCCTAGATTAAATAGCCTACCAACCTGAATAAAAGCAGAAAAAGCACTTCTACTCCGTTCAAGTAACTTTTTATAGATCTAACTAAAAGGAATTGAACATATAGGAGTTTCTCACTACGGTCAAATGTGAGGTGAACTTATCAGTTTTAATAGAGCATTAAGTTTGATCCGCATATTGTGTGGCTTTTTTCAAAGCTCGTTCAGAATACCATATTTTCCTTTCTGATTTGCTCATCTTTTTTTCTGGCGGGTTAAGCAGACCAAAATTCGCATTCATCGGCTGAAAAGTAGACGGTTCTGTTTCAGTGATATAACGTATCAATGCACCCATCATAGTGTCTGGGGAGGGTGGCCTTTCAATACGATTCTCTAGTGCCGCGGCAATTTGTCTCGCGGCCAGAATTCCCATTGCGGTGGATTCCATGTAACCTTCAACACCTGTAATTTGTCCCGCAAAAAATACTTTGGGGTGTTTTTTTAGGTTTAACTGAGGATTTAACAGGTTGGGTCCATTCAAAAAAGTGTTGCGATGAACCGAACCGAGTCGAACGAACTCGGCATTTTCAAGACCGGGAATAAGTGCAAATACTTCCTTTTGCGCTGTCCATGTCATTTTAGTCTGGAAACCCACCAGATTGTAAAGAGTACCAACTGAATTTTCTTGCCGCAGTTGTACTACCGCATGGTATCGCTGCCCGGTTTGCGGATGTTCAAGGCCAACCGGTTTCATTGGACCGAAACGTAAAGTATCTGGACCACGCTCTACCATTACCTCAATAGGCAGACAACCTTCGAATGGACGGGTATCTTCAAACTGATGCAGCTCAACTTTTTCCGACTGACTTACTGCATTTATAAAAGACTCATATTGAATGTAATTCATTGGACAATTTAAATAATCAGCCTTACCTTTTCCATAACGTGATGCTCGGAAAGCAAGGCTCATGTCAACAGATTCTGCAGTCACAACTGGAGCAATCGCGTCATAAAATGACAAATATTGTGTCCCCAAAATATCCTGGAGTGAAAAAGCTAACGCATCCGAAGTTAACGGTCCTGTGGCAAAGACAACGTGAGAATGATCGTCAATCAGTTTTGTAACATCTGTAACCTCCTCATTACAAAAACTTATAAGTGGATGACCCTTTAACTGATCTGTTACTGATCTAGCAAATGGTTCTCTATCTATGGCAAGGGCTTGTCCGGCAGGCACAGAAAATGTCTCTCCGTATTTTAAAATCAGAGAATTATGCAGGGCCATTTCAGCTTTGAGTAAGCCGTGTGCATTTTCTAACGCACGACTTTTAAATGAATTACTGCAAACCAGTTCAGCAAAATTTCCGGTCTTATGTGCTTGAGTCATACGTGACGGACGCATCTCGAACAACCGCACAAGGTGTCCACGCTCTGCCAATTGCCACGCTGCTTCTGAGCCAGCAAGGCCAGCCCCTACAATTGCAACTATTTTTTTTGTATTCATCTTTTGCATATTTTTTACGCTAACTTTGCAAACGCGTTTTAATTTAAAATATTTGCTGAATGTTTTTAAAACTCAGACCAAATGCTAATGCTAATAGTTCAATTGGAAAGTCGAAAGTTCAAAATAATTCTCTTAGAATAATAAAGAAATTCCAAAGAAAACAGCGACTCTGCATCGTTATATACCTCTAAGATTCGTTCCGGGGAAAAGTATTAAGAAAAAATCTATTGAATACTAGCCTCGCAAGTCATCGTGATGAAAGTAAAAAATTTGATGGGGATAAATAACTGAGTAGGGGCAATAATTATCGATCCAACAACCACGGTGAACCACCTCGCCACTCTATTGTTTCATTAGGTATCAGGATCATTGAATGAGGTTATAAAATAAATTCAAAAATATTATTTTTCAACAAAATAATTTATATTTACAAATGAAACCCAAAATAGCAGATAAATTTTTAGACCGTTCATGGAAGACTTAACAAGCAGGAATTTTATTTTTAGATTCAACAGCTGGCCATTCATCAGATTTAGAATTTGTAATTTTACGTGAAGAGTTCCATACCACCAGAAAACTACTTGAGGCCATTGCAAGAGCTGCTAAAAGAGGATTGAGTAATCCGCTAAGAGCTAACGGTATAGCGATAGCGTTATACAAGAAAGCCCAACCAATATTTTGGCGTATTCTTCTGCGGGTTATTTCGATCAATTCAAAAGCAATGAAAACCTGATCCAGGCTCCCCCTAGGAATTACTACGTCAGCTGCCTCTGCGGCTAGTGAAGTTGGCACACCAAAAGCAATACCCAAATCTGCTTCTGCTATGGCTGGAGCGTCATTATTACCATCACCAATCATTACCACATTACCTTTTGATTTGTACTGACGAATGACAGCGGCTTTAGCTTCCGGCGGTACTCCTAGGTATAATTCATCTACTTGGTCCTCATAACCACTTTGATGTTCTGCACCGGAAAGTAAAACAACATTTTTGTCGTGTCTTAAGCGATTAACAAATTCTGCCCACTCAGGCCGACGTTGGTCACTTGTTATAATAGCACCGAATATCGAACCATCCCAGCCAACATATGAGATTACCTCCTCCGCTCCCTTTATATTTTTGGGCTCTAACTCACCTTTAATATCAACTTTCCAGTTAAGTTGAGAAAATAAAGACTTGCTGCCAACTGCGACCCTATGTCCATCCACAGTAGCTTCTGCACCTTTTCCAGGGTGTACAATAAAATCTACAGCAGTTCTACTTGAATCCATTTGCGCAATCGCTTTAGCAATAGGATGAGAAGAAAACCTTTCAACCGCGGCAGCATATTCAATTACTTCATTATCTCCAACAATATTTTCTATGCCCATTTGAGCTGTGGTTAATGTTCCTGTTTTATCAATTGCTACAGTATCATACTTGGGTGGTTTTTCAAAAATATCAGCACTGGAAAAAATGATCCCATTTCGTAATGCACTGCTGATTGCATTTGCTGTTGTAAGTGGAACAGCCAACCCGAAAGTACAGGGGCATGAAACTATAAGTGTCGCCAAACCAGCCAATAATGCAGAACTTGGTTGAGTACCAATCCACAACATCCATCCAGTGACCAAAAATGAGATACTAAGAACTAATGGAACAAATATTCTAGCCATCCTGTCAGCAATTCCCAAAGCCCCAAGCGTTGAACTCTGAACACTCCAAAGTACGCGGGCAAGATTTTTCATCTGGCTTTCAACACTATGTCCAACTTCAATTTCAAGATTACCTTCGACAATAAGAGTTCCACCAAACACAGAATCTCCCGTTTTTCGAATAACAGGGAATGGCTCTCCTGTCATAATTGACTCATCAATAGCCCCTTCTCCAGAAATGATTTTTCCATCAACTGGAACGTGATCATTTTCTCTTACAATAAGGATATCTCCAGATTCAATTTCATCAGGAGTCAGAGATATAACCTCCCCATTTCTTACAACTTTTGTTGATGGAGCCCAGCTTTCTATGATTTTGCTTAATTCAAGAGTGGCATTGTTTTTTGCCTCTCTCTCATAATAACGGCCAACTGTAACCACTGCGACTATCACTGCAGATACATCAAAATATAAATCTAGCTTTCCTGTCATAATTTGACCAAAGCTATAACCATATGCAGCCAAAATAGCAATAGTCAACAAATTATCCATGTTCAGGATGCCTGTACGAATTCCTATCCAGGCACCACGCAATATAGGGAATCCAACAACAAAAATTACGATCGTAGTAAAACCAAACATAACTTTTGGAACTACTTTAAATGCAAGCCAACTAACTGGTTCTAATTCTTCTAAAGAAACCAATCCAAGATCAACCGGATAGAAAAATGCGACATTGAGCATCATTACCATACCGGCAAGTCCTACTGAAAGAACAAACCTGAGTAAATCCAGATTTTCATTTTTTGCTGATAATTTATCAGTATGAAAGTGGGCCCGGTAACCTGAAAGACTTAATACTTCCGGCAATTTAGATTTGTCTATAATTTCAGAATCATAAACAACTTTTGCTGTTGAAGTAGCATAACTTGTTGTAACAGAATGTATACCTTCGAGTTTTTCTGCGCTATGTCTAATCAGAATTTCGCAGGAAGAACAGTGCATCCCCTCAATCCTGAGAAATGCCTCACTACCTGTTAGCTGTTGTGTGGTTTGTTTTGGAGTGGGTAGTGGCTTATTGCCACTTAAAATTTCCTTGCCAAATGAACTGAAGACTGCCCCGCACCCATGACAGCAGAACTCATGGCCATTTTTAATAATTGGAGGAATGGGCGTTGGTAGGCCACATAGTTCACATTCCATTACGCCCATTCAAAGATAAGCCGCAGTCTAAGAAACCTAAGTTGTGATTTCCCTTGACTTACTAAGTGTCACGAAAAACATTGAAATACCGTAGGATAGGATAAGACCAAATATTAAAATGAATACTCCAATACCCATGTATCCGCTCTCAACCCAATTTGATATTCGTCTTGGAATGCCCATGGCTCCACCTGCCATAAAGGTGTACATCATTCCAACTCCACCTATAAAGTACATCCTATAAGATTGTCTGCATTTATCTGCATCGGGATTCCGGTTTGTTAAAACAGGGTAATGGTGATATAAAACACCCATCCACATAAGACTCATGGCAAGCAGGACTGTCATTGCATGACCACCGACCCACAATGTCCCGTGCAGGTGATAGGACATTGCTACATTCCCAATAATCATTGCAGTTACACCGTCCAAACAATATATAACAAAACCTGCCAATATCATCATCACACCTGGTTCTGGCCTCAGACCATGTTTCCAGATCGTGGCTAGTATGGTGAATATAGTAAATGCACCACCAATGCCGGTTCCCCAACTCATAACGTTTCCATGGAATGAAAACGTTGATGGAAGGGCTGGAAACATTGTGTAGAAATGGTGAAAGAAAGAAGTCACTGAAGTTATGAGCAATATCCATAAAGCTGCATTTGCAAGCTTATCGCTGTAGAGTTTTCTAGTTCCATCTGCTAAGTAAAGAGGAAGTGTACCATATACAGCACTAACAATCATAATGGCCATAGATTCCATCAGATTATGAGCAAATATATAAAAAACAAATTGAAAAACTACCGGTGTAACTGCCCACCCAATCCAGGCTGCAGGAAAAATACCGTACAGGTAAAGTAGTACAGAGGAGGCAGTAACTATCAAAGGTAGTCCTGATACTAAAAGAACAAGCACCGCAATCAACATTCCTAACATTCCAGGATCATTCAGGGTCCGTGGAGACAATTCTAGTTCATCATGCTTTTTACCCCAAAATATCATCTGTAAGATTTGAATGGGATACAAAATAATCATGGAAACTAGAATCAAAGCAATGCCCGTGAAACCAAGAACAACTGACCACATTGGCCACACCCCCATCTGTGCGCCAACAACTGGAAGAGGGAACATCACAGTATATGTGATCTTGAATCCGGCTAATACAGAAAGTGTAAATAAGAGTCCCCCTATATTCATGAAAATATAATACAAAACAACTAGTGGACCATCAGCTTTTTTCCCCATACAGGCACCAGCCCTGTGCAAACTAACCCCAACCATCAATGAAAATGCAAACGGGAAAGTCATTGCTGCACCGTGAAGAGTCAGGGCAGTGTAAAATTCAAATAAAAATATATTTAGACCAAAATACTGAATGATCGGCATAGAAACACCAAGTAACAAGGCTATGGCCAACCAAACAAAAGAAGTCATTATGATTAAAGACGGCCATGCATTTATGGATGCAAGATCGTCATTTCCATTTACCTTAAACATTTTCCCTAGAACAGGGGTACCTTGAATCATTTTAGCGGCAGTAGACATGTTAGAACTCCTATGATTATAACCGATTTAAGTTAGTGATCATCACCCCAAAAAGAAGTAAGGATACACATATCATTTAACAAAGAATAATGAAATTAATTCACGCTTTTACAAAACGCTACCTTACAACCAAAAGGTCCTGCATCGCATGGTGTACAATCCCACAGTATTCTAGGCAACGAACCTTATATTCACCAGGCTCTTCGAAAGTATGAACCAAAGTTGTTGGTGATTCCATTCCAGGCATCAGCATCATCGTAAAGACTATCCTCCCATCGGGATGGTACACAGAAAAACCATGTACAGTATCACCACTTTTCGCAGAAAATTTCACTGGTACCCCTACCTCAACCTCTCTGGAACTCATATCGTAGTACCAAGATTTAGCTGTTATATCTACTTCTTGGAAAGGTGTTCCGCTTTTTGTCAATGCTGCAGTCGATACCGGAGGCATGTAGACAACACTTAGGACATTAACAAGTATAAACAGTACAGCTACAGTGCTTATCCACATTATCTCAATTTTGGGATATTTTTCTGGAGCAGTCCCACTAGGGCCAGTATTTACAAATGCTTTTTTGTAGACAATTCTACAGAAGAAAATAAGAAAAGGAATATGAAAGAAGAGCAAGACTACAAAAGCTCCCCAACCATCTTCGTATATGAAATCACGCATATTCTTCCCTCATTAAAAAAATTGTTATGACTGTTTAATATATAATCTTAAGCTTTAAGACTTAAAAAAGACTTAAAATCATATATGTAAATCCAAAATTAATCTATATTTCAGTATATTAAGATAATCAGATTAATATGGAACCAAGTAACACTAATGATTAATGGAATACTTGTCAAGCATTAAATATAAAAAAAAAATTACATAATTCTTGCCTTCCTAATAGGAAATATTTGTCTTTAGAATTTAATTAAAGCATACTCTTTACCTAATCAAATGAATAGGCAGATTAATTCTTAATAAAATAATTCTAAAATTAGAATCATATTTTCACGAACAGCATCACCTTCTGAACCGGCAAGAACGCTGGAAGCTAATGGGGGTATAAATAAGAGTTGTTTTTTCCTCGAAACTTTTTGGCTACTCAAAATTATGATTACATGTGGAATCTAAATCCAATAATAACAAATGTTTGAAGAGTCACTCTATTTTTCAGCTTTTTTAATAGGACTATTTGGTGGAACACATTGTGCTGGGATGTGTGGTGGTATCATCTCAGGATTGACACTTGGAATATCAGAAGAGAATCGTCGCAAAAATTTACTCTCTTTTTCACTACTTTACAATTTAGGTAGAATTATTAGTTACTCTGTAGCAGGCGCTATGGCAGCAAGCTTAGCTGCCGTTTCGGATAATTATGGGTTTGGAATTGAAGTACGAAAAATATTAACTCTCATCGCTGCTACAGTAATGATTTTTCTGGGTCTTTATCTTACAGGTTGGTGGACAACTGTTATTCTTAAATTTGAAAAAATTGGATCATTTTTGTGGCAAAGAATCGAACCTTATGCCAAAAGATACATCCCCATCCGTTCCCATGGCCATGCTTTAATTGCAGGTCTACTCTGGGGCTGGCTTCCATGCGGGCTTGTATATTCTACATTGTTTTTAGCAATGACAGGAAAGAGTGTTTCTCAAGGAGTTTTGATCATGGTCAGCTTTGGAATTGGGACTCTTCCTACTCTCCTCACTATTGGATACTTCTCTGGTTCGTTGATAGCTCAACTTCAAAAGAAGTGGATAAGAACATTTGCCGGTATTATGATTATTGGCTTTGGAATTTTACAATTCAAGATTCATTTTTTCTCTTGAAAAAATATATTGTATGAAAGACTTTTAGTCAACCTCATTTGAAACTGATTTGTATTATGGTTGGATAGTCTATATTTGACTGATTGTTATGGTTGTAATTTTGAAGTTAAAAATCGAAAGTTATTTTAGGCTTAGTTTCTTTTATGAATATACAAAAACAATGAAAATGAGTTATGGATCATTCAGGACTTTACTGGAAGAAACTGAATGACGGACGTCTGCAGTGTGAAGTTTGCCCAAGATTATGCAAATTGCACGAAGGACAGAGAGGTCTATGTTTTGTACGTCAGTCAAAGGATGCGCAAATCCTTTTGACGACTTACGGCCGTTCCAGTGGATTTTACATTGACCCAATTGAAAAAAAACCGCTGAACCATTTTCTTCCGGGGACCCCAGTTTTGTCTTTCGGTACAGCCGGATGTAACCTCACCTGCAAATTTTGTCAAAACTGGGACATCAGCAAATCCCGTGAATTTGATAAACTAACTGAAATGGCTTCCCCGGAAATGATTGCCAAAGCTGCAAATAATAACTCTTGCCGTAGTGTTGCCTTCACTTACAATGATCCAGTAATTTTTCTGGAATACGCAATGGATGTCGCAGAAGCCTGCAGGGAATCTGGCATACATACAGTTGCAGTCACAGCGGGATATATTCTTCCGGATGCACGGAAAGAATTTTTTAAACATATTGACGCAGCAAATGTTGACTTGAAAGCATTCAGCGAAGAATTTTACAAAAAGATTTGTGGCGGGAAACTCGCTCCCGTTCTTGAAACTTTATTATATTTAAAAAATGAAACAAATGTTTGGTTTGAACTGACTACTTTGTTAATACCAGGAGAGAATGACTCTCCTGAAGAAATGCATAAGATGACAGAATGGATTGTTGAAAATTTAGGGCCTGATGTTCCCCTGCATTTTTCTGCATTTCATCCTGACTGGAAAATGCGTGATATTGAATTCACACCACATTCGACTTTGAGTCGCTCCAGAGAAATTGCTCTGGGTAACGGAATACGTAATGTATACCTCGGAAATGTTCACGACAAATCCGCATCAAGTACTTACTGTCATGAGTGCGGTGAATTACTAATCGGCAGGGATTGGTATGAATTAAGCGAATGGCATCTTGATCATTCCGGCTGTTGCGTTTCGTGCAGAACGGCGTGTCCAGGTTTTTTTGAAAAAGATCCAGGATACTGGGGAGCAAAAAGACTTCCGGTGAGCCTGTAAAACATAGTTCAAGTGGTCAGTGCCCAAGCACCATAGCCCACAACACGACCGTAATCTCCCGCGGTATCACCCGAATTGCAAAGCCCCATACGATGAATTTTCCATTTATTTTCTAAAGCCGCAACTAAAGCCCCCCGAAGTGGATAGACTCCGCAGGCATCTTCAGAAGAAATTTTTTGCGGTTCTAGAAGTTCGATCGCATTTGCAGTGAGTGCATCTTTTTCATATGCTGTTTGATAATTATGAAAATGACTAAGATCCGTGCTGATCACAATCAAAGTTTCTAAGTCATTACTAAATTGCTGAATCATTTCTGCTATCTGTAAAGAATCCATCTCCCCGACTACCAGTGGAAGCAATTCAAAATCAGCTATAGCCTCCTGTAAAAATGGAAGTTGCACTTCCAGAGAATGTTCTTCGGCATGAGCTTTTTTGTTGAAAGAAATCCAGGAAAAATCCGCAGCCAATTTTTTCATACGAGTTTTGTCCAGGTTAATCCTGCCAAGCGGGGTTTCAAACACTTCCTCACTAGGAAATGCAGCACCCTGCAGCCACAAACGATGAGCAGGTCCCAAAAGCAAAACACGCTTAAAATGATATTTATTTTGTTGGAGAAGCTGATATGCAGAAGCCGCTATTTTTCCTGAATAGATGTAACCAGCGTGAGGTACGATGAGTGCTCGAACTGAATTTTCATCGTTTTTAAATTTAACAGTACTCTGTTCTGCGTCTGCATCACTTAAATATTTCCTGACCGAATTCAGGAGATCCGCGGGTTTTCCGGGATAAAACATGGATGCCACTGCAGGATGTCTAATTTTTTGTGACTGATTTTCAGTAATCATAGTCTGCCAATATCTGAAGCCTAGCAATCAATAACCGAAATGTTTTATTTCCTCACCTTTTTCATCAATATCAGTCATCGCAAGAATACCCATTTCAAGGTGCATATCAACATATTTTGCAGTAACTTTCTTATCCATTTCCTGAGTCTTAACTCCTTCTGGAAGCAGTGGCATATCTGAAACAAGAAGAATTGCCCCACGGGCAATTTTGTTAGCATGTCCCACTATGAAAAGAGTCGCTGTTTCCATATCAATTCCAATCGCGGAAAGTTCAATCAGTCTTCTTCGGAATTTGTTGTCCCATTCCCAGACTCGTCTATTTGTTGTGTAAATAACTCCGGTACGGTATTCCTGGCCATAATCTAGGACAGTGTCCGAAACAAATTTATGCAGTTTAAAAGAAGGTAAGGCTGGAACTTCCGGCGGCAGATAATCATTGCTCGTTCCTTCTCCTCGAATTGCTGCGATCGGAATAATGTAACGTCCAATTTCAGCCGTTTGTTTCAGCCCCCCGCACTTGCCTAAAAACAAAACTCCCTTGGGCTTACAGGCTGTGAGAAGATCCATGATAGTTGCCGCGTTAGCAGAACCGATCCCAAAGTTTATGATACTTAAACCATTTTTGTTTGTCGCAGTCTGCATCGGACCACCCATTCCCCTTATTTTGCAGTCGAAACGTTTGGAAAACTTGGTTATATAATTGCTGAAATTTGTCAGTAAAATATAATCACCAAATTCAGCAATCTCTGTCCCTGTATAACGTGGAAGCCAGTCACGGGTGATTTCTATTTTTGATTTCATAAATAGTTCAAGTTATTACAAAACTAAAATAGGTTTAGTCTGCCATAATTTTGTAACTTTGACAAACTAACGTATTCAGATTATAAAGGAGCTTTCGAAAATTCCAAAAATACGTTTTTGGAGCAATGAAAGCAAACAAATGGATAATGGTTTCAAAATATTTTTCGTCACCCCGGACATGATCTGAGATCCAAATCTAAAATCTAATTAAGTATAAGAATTAAGGCATTTTTTCTGGAATATCGAATTTGCGAGAATTACAAACTACAGTCTCAATATTTTTAGTCTGAATTGAGGATTGGGTGGGATATTAACAAGTAGAGCAATATTAGAAGAAAATCCGGAAGCACTGCCATTAAGAAGTGCTTCCGGAAAGCTGGAATAAAAGATATTACATTGCATCCCAGATTGCATGACTCCAGGCACCGCTAGGCTTTCTGGTAATCACAGGGTCTGAATCTGATGACATCAGAACTTCAACTGTTCTTTCATAATCACCTGGCACCAAGTAACCGACACCTTGTGGCTGATTTCCTAGCAATTTGCTTATTTCACGCATCATCCGACGCTGATGTTTTTCTGTCTGTGCACCAGTATCGTCGTTTTCCAAAACAATATCCGCCGCTTCATCAGGATGGTCACCTGCATACTTCCAACCTTTGATGGAAGCTCTAAGGAAACGTCCCATTTTGCTAACAAATGCTGCGTTTTTTAGATTGTCTTCCAAAACATACAATCCGTCCTCCAAAGTAGCAACGCCCTGCTCTTCATACTTATAGACTATTAATTCCGAAGGACTTAGTCCAGCATCCACAACCTGCCAATATTCGTTGTAGGTCATGGTGGAAACACATTCAGCCTGCTTCTGCAGAATTGGATCAACGTTGAACCCCTGCCTAAGTACTTTCACACCGTTTGAACCTCCAGTGGTAGGAATTCCCAATTTGCTCATCCAACTTAGGAAAGGATATTCGTTTCCGTAAAACCATACACCCAGAGTTTTCCCTCGAAAATCTGAAGGAGATTTAATTCCGCTATCTTTGCGGCAGGTAAGCATCATTCCAGATTTCTTGAAAATCTGAGCGATGTTCACTAATGCCACACCTTTTTCACGTGAAGCCAGAGCAGAAGGCATCCAGTCGATAATAACATCTGCTCCTCCTCCTGCAATCACCTGAGGTGGGGCAATGTCCGGTCCTCCAGGTTTTATTGTAACGTCTAGTCCTGCGGCCTGATAGTATCCTTTATCCTGTGCTACATAATAACCAGCAAACTGGGCCTGTGTCACCCATTTCAACTGAATGGTCACTTTTTCTGCCGCATGTGAGGAAAATGATAACCCAGAAACCAGAATTACCATCACAATTTTTTTCAATGTACTCATTTTTTTCTCCATTTAGAAATTAAGGCTAGACTTACATTATTTCAGTAAAGTCAGCCGACACGGAAAGACGGGTGCCATCCAGTGAACTGCCTTTCCAAAAAAGCCAGTAGCGCATAGAAAAACGACCCAGACAATGCTGCCACCGCAATTGTTGCCCATACGACGTCAACATTCATTCGACCGATTTCAGTTGAAATACGAAATCCCATTCCAACTATCGGTGTACCAAAAAACTCCGCTACAATTGCGCCGATCAGCGCGAGAGTAGAGTTGATCTTTAATGCGTTAAAAATAAATGGCAGCGAGTTTGGAAGCCTTACTTTGATCAACATCTGCCAATAATCTGCAGCATATGAGTGCATCAAGTCAAGTTCAATCTGCCCCGTAGACTTTAATCCTGTCAGCGTATTAACCAACATCGGGAAAAAAGTCATTATCATAACAACCGCAGCTTTTGACTGCCAGTCGAAACCAAACCACATGACCATTATAGGTGCCACTCCAACAATAGGCAGGGCACTCGCCAAATTTCCAAGCGGCAGAAGACCCCTCTGTAAAAATGGAATCTTATCTACCATAACCGCAACTATAAATCCTGATCCGCAGCCCAAGATAAAACCGGCAAGCACCGCTTTCAAAAATGTTTGCTGAAAGTCAGCCCAGAGCATTTCAAGAGAATTAACAAAGGCCATTCCTATCATAGTTGGAGGAGGTAGCAAAACCTGCGGTACATCAAAACCGACCGTTAACATTTCCCACAAATAAAGTAGCATTCCACCAAATAAAACAGGAACCATTAAATTGATAGCAACAGCTACGTTTTTGTTTAGAAGGTTCTCAATTTGGGACCAGAATCCCATTAACTGCCATAGCAGTCCGACCAAAGTCACAACATAAAGCCAGATCCCCCATGATAATGCTCCGGTTTCTGCTGAATGAACACTGTTTAAACTTGCTATACATCCAGAAAGAATTAGTAAACTGATCAATATTTTTCCTGACATAGCCTTGATCACTGTAGGACGGTAAATAACTAAGAAGGAAGCAAGCAAAGGCTGAAATGCAAACAATATAGTACTACTTCCATGAGACATCCACACCCTTGAAAAGATCAGTTGAACTAAAAAACCAATACAGAAAATCCAATTGAGGATTATATAATTTTTCATAGTCGAACCCCCATTCTCTTTTGAACACCTTTTTCCAGCAAAGTCATCAGGAAAACGAGTGTCGCGGCTAAAACTGAAGCTACGATCAACGCACTCCAAATCTGAATCGTCTGACCATAGTAGGAGCCTGTTAACAAACGGGCTCCTAAACCTGCTCTTGCACCGGCAGGCAATTCGCCAACAATTGCGCCGACCAGACTGATCGCGATGGAAACCTTGAAACTCGCAAACAAAAACGGAGTAGAAGCCGGCCAGCGTAATTTCCAAAAATTCTGTGATTTTGATGCATTGTACGTTTTCATTAAATCGAGGTGGATTGGATCAGGAGAACGAAGGCCCTTGACCATACCTATTGCAATTGGAAAAAAACATAGATATGCAGAAATAATTGCTTTTGGTAAAAGACCAGTTACTCCAATTGCCCCAAGGCCTACAATTATCATAGGTGCAATTGCCAGAATCGGAATTGTCTGTGAAGCAATAATCCAAGGCAAAACACTTTTGTTCAGTGTGGGAACATGGACTATACCCACGGCAAGTAAAATTCCTAAAATTCCTCCCATGGCAAATCCAACCATGGTCGAGGATATTGTTACCCAGCCGTGATAAATCAAACTGCGTTTGGAAGATATCTTTTGCTTAAATATTGATTTATTGAGATCGAAGATAATCTGGTGTGGAGCCGGCATGATTGGACGATCCATTGACCATGAATCATCAACGAGCTTGGAAAAATCCCACTCAACTTTATGTCGTTCGTATTTGTCGATTAAAACCGCAGAATTGAGGTAAACAGCCGCTGCATACCAGATAACGGCAGTGAAGGCGAGCACGGTACTAATTGAAACAAAAGATGAGGTACGCAACCAGTTCATTTCAAATACTTCTTTCAATCATAGCTGTGTCCCGCACGCAAACCTTCACGAATACGGTGAGAAAGATCAAGGAATTCCGGAGTTTCTCGCATATCAAGGGTCCTTTTTTTCGGAAGAGGACTATCAATTACATCAATTATCTTTCCGGGACGGGGAGACATGATAACAATTTTTGTGGATAGATATGCAGCTTCAGGAATGGAGTGAGTCACAAAGACAACCGTCTTTTGCGTTTGCTCCCAAAGTTTGTGGAAATGTTCATTGAGTTGGTCACGGACTATTTCATCCAGCGCCCCAAACGGTTCATCCATCAGTAATAAATCAGGATAAAACGTAAGGGCTCGTGCGATTGAAACACGTTGCTGCATACCTCCAGAAAGTTGCCAGGGGAATTTTTTCTCAAAGCCGGTGAGGTCCACCATTTTTAGCGCTTCTGCGGCTCGTTTGCTCTGCTCAGCTTTTTCAATACCCATAATTTCCAAAGGCAGTTTGAGATTGCCCTCAACTGTACGCCATGAGTATAGCGCGGGTGACTGAAAAACATAACCATATGCCCGTTTCAAACGGGCTTCTTCCGGACTAAAACCGTTTACTTTTATTTCACCGCCTGTTGGTTTTTCAAGATCAGCAATCACACGGATCAGTGAAGTTTTCCCACATCCTGAAGGACCTATGAGTGATACAAAATCTCCTTTATTTATATCCAGATCAATTTTGGAGAGCGCATGTACAGGGCTATCTGCTGTTTCGAATACTAAATCTACTTTACAGGATTCTACAACCCGAGTACTCTCTTCCATTAGGATGCGTGCTCTACAGAAGTAGGAGCTGTGGCAGTACTTCTTTTTTCAACTGCACTGTAATATGGTGCAAAACATGGTCGTTCAACATAACGACCAACACCCCGCTCAGTTCGAACATCCCCGTTTTTATAAACAACCTGTCCCTGGCTTATTGTCGCAACGTTTATTCCAGTCAATTCCATTCCCTCAAAAATATTGAAATCAATATTTTGATGGTGAGTTTTTACGGATATTGTATGTGTTGCAGACGGATCAAAAATCGCCAAATCGGCATCACTCCCTTCCGCGATCACACCTTTACGTGGATAAATGTTAAAAATCTTTGCAGTGTTCGCTGATGTGACCGCGACAAATTCACTCATGGTTAAACGACCGGTGTTAACACCATGAGTCCAGAGAACATTCATTCGGTCTTCGATACCCGCTGTCCCATTTGGGATTTTGCGAAAATCATTCTTACCCATTGCTTTCTGGTCTGCACAAAAACAACAATGGTCAGTCGCTGTTGTCTGAAGATCTCCGGACTGCAAGCCTCGCCAAAGAGCTTCTTTGTTACCTTTCGGGCGGAAAGGAGGACTCATCACGTGTGCTGCGGCAAATTCAAAATCAGTATTTTGGTAAACACTGTCATCAACCAACAGATGTCCTGTCAGCACTTCGCCAAAAACGCGTTGACCTTCACGTCTTGCTCTGGCTATTTCGTTAAGAGAATGGGAACACGAATTATGAACAACATACAGAGGTACATCAAGCATCTGCGCAAAACGAATCGCTCGGTTTGCCGCTTCACCTTCTACCTGAGGTGGTCTTGACAGAGGATGTCCTTCCGGACCTGTAATACCGCTTTCGAAAATTTTCTTCTGCAAATGATCAACTAGTTCGCCGGCTTCCGCGTGGACTGTGCAAAGAGCACCTAGTTCACGGGCACGAGTGAAGCTGTTGACCAGGATTTCGTCGTCAGCCATAATTGCCCCTTTATAAGCCATGAAATGTTTGAAACTGTTTACTCCATAATCACGGCTAAGCGTTCCCATCGCTTCATGGACAGAATCATTCCACCAGGTGATTGCCACATGGAAACTGTAATCAGTTGCTGCTTTTTCTGCCCAGCCTCTCCATGTATGGTATGTTTCCAGAACATCTTCCTGAGGACCCGGTATAACGAAATCAATAATCATGGTTGTTCCTCCAACAGCACCCGCTGTCGTTCCAGAAAAGAAATCCTCCGAGGCCACTGTCCCCATGAAAGGAAGTTCCATATGAGTGTGTGGATCAATTCCTCCGGGCATTACATAACAACCACCAGCATCAACAATATCCACACCAGAAGGCGCGTCCATATCAGGACCTACAGCCTGAATAATACCATCCTCACAATAAACATCCGCAGTGAATGACTGATCCGCGTTTACAACTGTTCCACCTTTTATTATTACTGACATCTTGTCCCCTTCTTGTTAGTTTTTTTAAATTCTCTACATTAATTATCTTCAACCCTCATCGGATTATTAGGATGGGTTGTCCAGTTCTGATATTCTGTTCCAGAATCAACTCTTTCCATACTGATGCAGTCTGGCACAGGGCAAGCAAACATGCAGAGATTGCAGCCAACGCATTCTTCATCAATGACCTCAAAACTTCGACCACCATTGTCTTTAATTTCACGAATTGCCTGATGTGAAGCGTCCTCACATGAAATATGACATAATCCACAATGGATGCAAGTCGATTCGTCAATTCTGGCTTTGACGTCATATTTCAGGTTGAGAAATTGCCATTCTGTAACATTGGGAACGGCCATTCTCCTGAAATCCTCTAGGTTAGCGTACCCCTTTTCGTCCATCCAGTTATTCAAACCATCTATCATATCATCCACAATTTTAAATCCATAATGCATAGCAGCTGTACAAACCTGAACACTACTTGCTCCCATTGCAATAAATTCAGCTGCATCTCGCCAATTAGAAATACCTCCAATTCCAGAAATCGGCATATGTTGAGTTTCTGGATCTTTTGAGATTTCAGTCACCATATGCAGGGCAATCGGTTTAACAGCAGGTCCACAATAACCGCCGTGAGATCCTTTTCCGTCAATCGTTGGTTCCGGTGCCATCTGATCAAGGTCAACTGAAACAATCGATGTTACAGTATTAATAAGTGCCACTCCATCACCACCTCCTGCTTTTGCCGCGTGCGCCACTTTGCGGATATCGGTCACATTTGGAGTAAGTTTTACCAGACAAGGTAGATCTGAACTTTCCTTAACCCAGCGTGTAACCATTTCAACATATTCTGGAACCTGGCCTACAGCAGCTCCCATTCCTCTTTCGGACATTCCGTGGGGGCAGCCAAAATTTAATTCTACTCCGTCACAACCTGTGTCCTCAATTTTAGGTATAATATACTTCCAGTCTTTTTCGTTACAGGGAACCATCAGCGAAACAACCACTGCACGATCCGGCCAATCTTTTTTTACTTGCTTTATTTCCTTCAGATTGACCTCCAACGGACGATCTGTAATGAGCTCCAAATTATTTAATCCCATCATACGTTGGCCATTGTAATGCACCGCACCATATCTAGAACTGACATTTACGATGGGAGGATCCAAACCCAAAGTTTTCCAAACAACTCCTCCCCAACCCGCACGAAAAGCACGTTCGACATTATACAATTTATCCGTAGGTGGAGCAGAAGCCAACCAAAAAGGATTTGGGGCCTTAATACCTCCAACATTACAACTTAAATCAGCCATAATAATTTAGAATTATAATTATTTATTTCAAAAAAATTGTCACAGTTGCACTTACAAAACAGCTTCAATTTTGTTTCCGCCACTTGGCACACTAAAACTCATTATATTAGTTTTTCAGAATTCAATTAGCTTTTAACGATTCATGTTTGCGATAATTTCCTGTGAATCGATATTGCAGCCTGCTTACCATCTTCCACTGCCTGAACAGTTAAATCTTCTCCAGAATTAATACAGTCACCCCCGGCCCAGACCCCTGGTAGAGTGGTCTCATATTTTGCATTAACAGCAAATTTTCCAGCCCTTGTTTTTGGCATTTCATCATCCGAATCCAAACTATTGTCCAGTGTTTGGCCGATGGCTTTGAAAACTACATCTACTTCCATACTTCTAACTTCTCCTGTTACACTTAGTTTCCCTTCATGATTCAATTCCGTACATTCAAACTCAATTCCGCTAACGTGTCCATTTTCGGACTTTAATTTTTTTGGTGATAGCCAGTGTTTTACTTGGACGCCGTTTGTTTGCGCGAACTCCTGCTCTTTCCAGGTTGCATTCATTTGTTCAGGACCACGCCTATATACCATCGTGACATCTTCAGCTCCTAGTTTTTTGGACTCAACCGCAATGTCAATAGCGGTACTTCCACCTCCGATAACCACTACACGCCGCCCGACTGATAATTCTGCGAGATTTTCGGATTGACGCAGTTCTGCAATAGTTTCTATTGCATCGTAAACACCAGCTATTTCTTCATTTTCCAAACCAAGTGAATTTGCATCTCCTAAACCGACACTTAAAAAGACAGCGTCAAATTGTTTGCGAAGATTATCCAGTTTCACATCGTGCCCCAATTTTTGATTTGTACGGACTTCTATCCCGCCTATTTTTAAAATATAATCTACCTCTAGTTGTGCAAAATCATTTACTGTTTTATATGGAGCAATACCGTACTCATTTAGACCACTTAATTTTTCACGCGCTTCAAAGACAACGGCCTGATGACCAAGTACCGCAAGACGGTGTGCACATGAAAGACCTGCCGGGCCACCCCCAACAACAGCTATTTTTTTCCCACTTGATTCAGCTCTTTCAAAAAATGTCTCCCCGCTTTCTATAAAACTGTCAGTCGCATAACGCTGCAGTTCACCAATACGAACAGGCTGATGATCCTGAGTTTCTCTTACACATGCTCCCTCACAAAGAGTTTCTGTCGGACAAACACGGGCACACATTCCACCCATTATGTTTTGTGAAAGAATGTCTTTCGCCGAACCTTTCAGGTTTCCTGTAGATATTTTTCTGATAAAACTCGGAATATCTATAGATGTGGGACACGCTTCAATGCACGGAGCATCATAACAAAAATAACACCGGTTTGCTTCAACCAAAGCATTTCCCGGCTCTAGGGGTGGATGAGAATCAGAAAAATTTAAATCTAATCGTTCCTGCGACAAGCGCCCGTTGCGAACGTCAATAGTAGTCATATTTAATCCTCAGTATTTTTGGCTAAAAAATTATATCAAATCACAGCCTGCCAAAACAATTATTGCAGTAAAGTTATATCTCCATAGGTTTCTGGACGGCGATCCCGGTAGAACTGCCAAAGGTTTCGAATCTCCCGGACAGCATCCATATCCATTTCATGCACCAGCAAACTGTCACTGTGATCGTCAAGCTGTGCTTCAATTTTTCCGCGAGGGTTTACTATATAGCTAGATCCGTAAAAGGTACCGATACTCCAAGGCTCTTCTGAACCAACTCTGTTAATTGCTCCAATGTAACAACCGTTAGCTGCTGCTGAGGCTGGTTGTTCCAGCTCCCATAAATACTGGGAAAGACCTGCGACAGTGGCGGAAGGATTGACAATATATTCAGCTCCATTTAATGCAAGTGCACGCCAGCCTTCTGGAAAATGGCGATCATAACAAATATACACACCAAGTTTACAGTACGCAGTTTCAAAAACTGGAAAACCTAAATTCCCAGGCTTGAAGAAGAATTTCTCATAAAATCCAGCAACCTGAGGTATGTGAGTTTTGCGATATTTTCCCAGATATTTACCATCTGCGTCAATCACTGCCGCTGTGTTGTAATATACACCAGTCATTTCTTCTTCATAAATTGGAACAACCATCACCATGTTATACTTCTTGGCGTATTCCTGCATAAGCTTAGTTGTTGGACCCTCAGGTATCTTTTCGACAGCAGCATACCACTTTGCATCCTGGCTGGGACAAAAATAAGGTTGGGTGAAAACCTCCTGCATGCAAAGTACCTGCACACCTTTTTCACCTGCTTCTTCAATGTAGGGAATATGAGCTTCTATCATTTTTTTGGTAATTTCTTCAGGAGCCATCGACGTATCTCCCTTGAGTGCCATTTGAATTAACCCGCTACGTACTTTCATTTATTCTCCTTTAATAAATCTTTTTTGCTATCATACCTGTAAGCTAAAAGCATATTTGACACATGCATATATATAGCGTTATTTTTTTGAGTATGGGAATTGTAAGGGTAGAATTTAAGTTCGTCAAGACTTTTTAAAATTTTTGATTGCAAAATCAGTCTTGCAAGCCGTATTTAAAATTTTGAATATTAACTTGTCATCAAAATTGTTATGTGTTACTTTTTCAAAAAAAAATTAACCAAAAACAAATAATTTAACCAGCGAATAATGAGTGAAAAAGCTCTTAGTGCCGGTGATTCTCCGTATATCACATCTAGTAAAATAAGAAATTATATTACTTTAACAAAACCACGATTGCTTTACAGCGTTCTCTTTAGTGCCGTTCTTGGTTTTGTCCTGCCACAATATAGTGCAATTAATGTTATTCCTTTGTTTTATTTGTTGTTAGGAACCGGGCTGACAGGTGGAGGTGCACATGCACTCAATCAATGGATGGAGCAGGTACCTGACTCAAAGATGAACCGGACAAAGGGACGCCCTTTACCGATGGGACGGCTATCTAGAAATGAAGCTCTGCTTTTTGGGGTAATTATTTCCATCACCGGTATAACAACTTTGTGGCTGGCTCTCAATGCACTTACAGCTGCACTTGGTTTAATAACTCTTATTTCATACATTCTCGTTTATACCCCTCTCAAACAAAAAACAATCGCTAACACCTGGTTTGGAGGAATAACTGGTGCATTACCTCCCGTTATGGGTTGGACTGCTGCACGCGGTCAATTGGACTGGGAGGTAGTGCCCATTTTTGCTTTACTATATTTTTGGCAACTTCCGCATTTTTTTGCCATAGCTTGGATGTATCGAGATGACTATCAAAAAAGCGGGTTCAAGATGCTCTCACTGGTTGATCAAACAGGAAAAAGAACCGCAATACAAATGCTCCTCAACGCCATTTTGATGATTGCCTCAAGCCTAGCAGTATTCATGATCGGTCAAGGAGGTCTCTTTTATCTAACAGGTGCAATTTTTCTCGGTTTAGGATATATTGGAGTAATTACTTTATTTTTCAGCGAAAGTAGTATAGAAAATGCACGAAAGGTTTTTCTTTCTTCAATTATTTATTTACCCGTTCTGATTACTATTATAATTCTGGAACAATTTTTTTATTAATCAAACAAAATTTCTTTTTTTTGGAGGTCTATGGAAGAAGATGATTCTGATGTAATGGTGAAGAAGGTTTTTTATGTCATTCTCGGTGGATGTATTTTGTTTATGGCAGGTGCATACGTTTTTGCTTTTAATGCCTGAAAAAAATATTTCTTATAATACTTTTTACACACTAATCGCTTAAGAGCGAACAACGAAATTGCACTAAAAAATTAAGATGATTGAATATTTTGTACAAAGCGCATCCTCTTTTGCAGGTGATATAGACAACCTTTTCCTTGTGATCACATTAATCATCGGGTTCTGGTTTTTTTTGACATTCGGCGCACTTGTATATTTTATTATACGATTCCGCAGGAAAGATGGGGTGAAGGCCAAATACATTGCTGGAGAAAAGCACAGCGAAACAAAGTGGACGCACTATCCTCACTATGCGGTGATTGCAATGGATGTTGTCATAATAGCTGTAAACATACTTGTTTGGGTCGAAATTAAACAAACTCTTCCTCCAAGAGACAATTTAGTAAGAGTCATAGGACAGCAATGGACTTGGTCTTTCATACATGCTGGGCCCGATGGTGAGCTTGACACACCAGATGATGTGGCAACAGCAAATGACCTTCATTTAAAACTTGGAGAGACCTACCATTTCGAACTGCAGTCTCGTGACGTCCTACACAACTTTTCTGTTCCGGCTTTTCGATTGAGACAGGATGCTGTACCAGGTAGGACAATCAGTGGCTGGTTTAAACCTACCAAAACAGGCACATTTGATTTACAGTGCGCAGAAATGTGTGGATATGGTCATGGAATCATGGGGGCAGCTGTAACAGTCCATTCTAAAGAAAGTTATGAAAATACTATGGCTCAAATACGAAAAGGCACCTATGAGAGTCATTATCAAAAACGTAGGGGAACTAAAACAGGTCTGCCATCTAAGACATCCTATGTCGAAGATAAGGATTCCTTTGCTACACTTCTAGCCAGTATTTTTTAGTCAATTATATAATTTAAGAGGAAAACAATGAGCCAAGCTACTGCTGCTGTAAAGAAAGATTCTCAAGCAGAACATCATGAAGAATTAAGTTTTTTATACAAATATATACTTCCTGTTGATCATAAAATCATCGGTATGCAGTACATATTCACCGGGTTGATTATGGCGATTATTGGAGGATATTTTTCATATGCATTCCGGATGCAACTAGCCTTTCCTGGAGAAGTAGTGCCTCTCTATGGTCTGGTTGGACCCGGAGAATACAATATGCTTATAACCAATCATGGAACCATAATGATCTTCTGGGTGGCAATGCCTGTGCTCATAGCCGGTTTCGGTAATTATCTGATCCCATTGATGATTGGATGTGATGATATGGTTTTCCCGAGATTGAATCGTTTATCGTATCAAATTTTTTTGGTCAGCGCACTTGTGTTGATCGCATCCTTCTTCGTCACTGGAGGAGGTTTTGGAGGGGCATGGACATCTTATCCTCCACTTTCTAGTAATGCTGAATACAGTCTTACCGATTGGGGTGCTTCTTTATGGATTCTTGCTGTAGCGCTGGAATTTGTTTCATTTTTGCTTGGTGGAATCAATTTTATTACAACAACAATGAACGCTAGAGCGCCGGGTATGAAAATGATGGATATCCCAATTGCAGTTTGGTTTATAGTGATTGCTGTAATTTTGTTTATGGCATCCGTAGGACCGCTCATAGCCGGTGCCGTAATGCTATTCATGGACCAGAGACTAGGCACCTCATTTTTCTTACCTTCAGGTGGAGGAGATCCACTCCTCTGGCAACACCTGTTCTGGTTTTTCGGGCACCCTGAGGTTTATGTAGTGCTTCTTCCAACTATGGGAATTGTTGCAGATGTAATCACGGTTTTCTCACGCAAAAAATTATTTGGATATAGAACAGTACTTTATACTGCGTTTGCTACAGGGGGGTTATCCTTCGTTGTTTGGGCGCATCACCAATTTATCGCAGGTATCGATCCACGAGTGGCTAATGTTTTTGTAGTTACAACTGTTTTGATTTCAATTCCTCTTGCAGAAATGATGTTCAGTTATATTGCTACACTCTATGGAGGTTCAATTGAATTAAAAACACCTATGCTCTGGGCTTTAGGCTTTTTGGCTGCTTTTTTGATTGGAGGTGTTACAGGTATTTACCTAGGAGCAAGTGCTTTAGACATATATTTTCATGACTCATATTTTGTTCTCGCACACTTCCATTACACTTTTTTCCCAATAACGATAATCGGCATGTTTGCCGCACTAACTTTCTGGTTTCCAAAAATGTTTGGACGAATGATGAATGAGACTCTTGGTAAAATTCACTTTTGGGGAACATTCATTCCTTTTAACTGCATTTTTCTACCACTATTCTTTTTGGGTTTAGCGGGCCAAAACAGACGAGTATATAATTTTCAATTATATCCTGATTTAGCAACCCAGGACTTACAGAACATCCGTATTTTTGCAACATTAAGTCTGGTCGTCATGTTGATATTTCAACTGGTATTCATATATAATTTTTTCGTAAGTATGTTTAAAGGAGAAAAGGCTCCAAATAATCCCTGGAATGCAAATACGTTGGAGTGGAGTATACCTTCTCCTCCACCTCACGGTAATTTCAAGACTCTTCCCACAGTCTACCGCGGGGCATATGAATACAGCGTACCAGGGCGAGAATTGGATTACTGGCCGCAAAATGAAGCTCCCAAGTAAAAAATAGAAGTTTCACATTAAAACAAGTACGAATGGTGATCTTGTTAATCAATTAATAAAAAAAGGTATAAATGTCAATGCACGGACCAATTGCAACACACCGCAGAGCTACAGGAATTCCTACAGGACGGTTAGCAGTCTGGTGGTTGCTAGCTTCAGAAATTTTTATTTTTGGTGGTTTAGTAACCTGCTTTTTGCTCTTCAAACTAAACGGTAGCCCAGGCTTTGAAGATGCTGCACTAACAAGCGTTACTGCGGGAGCAATCAACACGTTTGTACTTCTTACTTCTAGCTTAAGCATTGTATTGGCTCATGCGGCAATAGAAAATGGAGATCGCGTAAAAACTTTTCGCTATATTTGGTACACGATTGGCGGAGGACTAATATTTTTAGGTATAAAAACCTATGAATATACAGGTAAAATTGTGCATGGTCACGTTATCACAGAGAATCTATTCTGGTCTTTCTACTACACAATGACCGGATTACATGCTTTACATGTTATTGGGGGAATGGTCATCATGGCACTTATTTCTTTTGATATCCGTAAAGGTTACAACTTTCAACGAGTAGAGCTGATTGGTATTTACTGGCACTTTGTTGATCTTGTCTGGATTTTCTTATTTCCACTTTTGTATATCGCAAATTTTTAAAATCATAACTTCTTTTAACAGGTCAAATTATGAGTGATGCACACACACATCCCAATTATATAAAAATTTGGTATTGGTTACTTGTTTTATTGGCAATCAGTGTGGTCGGCCCCATGTTTGAAATTCCAGCGTTAACAATTATAACTGCCTTCGGAATTGCAATAGTTAAATCCTATTTGGTTGCAGCTTATTTCATGCACCTCAAGTTTGAGAAGGCAATCATCTGGTTCCTACTAACCCTTTCCATTATATTGCTCGGTGTTTTCTTTTTTGGTACTGCACCGGACTTGATGATGACAGAAGGAGATCAATGGATAGATTGTATTGCAGACAAATCATGCGTTGAGCAGCGCTTATGACAACCACTTCCAGTCAGTCAGTACTGTTAGCTACTTCAGAATCCTCTCTGCCAAGGCAGCCGAAACGAGCAGAACCTCCTGTCTCAAGCGGTGTTATTGGAATGCTTCTTTTTATGGTCACGGAAGTGATGTTTTTTGGAGCATTAATAAGCGCATATCTTGTGATCCGTGCCGGCCTAGATGAGTGGCCTCCATGGGGACAACCAAGATTACCTATCGAAACAACTGCAATTAACACTTTGGTACTCTTAGTCAGTGGTTTTCTGATGAGTTATTCCCGCAATCTGTTTAAGAAAAAAAATATTTCTGAGGGGCGTAAATGGTTTGGATATTCTATCCTTCTCGGTACTTTCTTTTTTATATCTCAGGGATATGAATGGGCACAGTTGATAAAATTCGGATTGACTGTCTCATCAAGCGTTTACGGAGGTTTATTTTATTTAATTATTGGCGCGCACGGATTTCACGTGATAGGAACACTAGCTTTTTTGATATATGCGTGGAATCGTTTGGGCGCACCTGTTAATCCAATCACTTCAGAAGAAATTTTTCCTGTTCAACTGTTATGGTATTTCGTAGTTTGTGTTTGGCCGGTTCTTTATGTACTAGTCTATTTAGATTGATTCTTTGCCCCTCATTAAAATCACAAATTCTGCATAAATATGTTATATGGCTCTATTTCTGCAATTCATAATTGTTTTAAGTTTTAGTCTCTTTCCCAGAATTGTAGAGGCCTGTGCTGTTTGCTTTTCCGGAAAAGAGGAAAGCCTTGAAGCATTTTACCTAACTACAGTATTACTAACTCTGCTTCCGCTTGTTATGCTTTCATTGATTGGTTATTGGCTTTATCGACAATACCGAAAAGAAGAAAACGTCTCCTAGCCTTCAATACTCATGAAATACCTTAATAGTTCCCAAAGAATCCTACTTTTTCTAGTTATACTTTTTTTAAGTAACTTCTCCATTAACGCTGATACATTACGTCCATCTGGACTGATTTTTAATGATTATCACGGTTCAACAGTCATAGTGATTGATAAGTCTGTGTGCAGGCTAATGGTCTACAAATTTTATGAATCTTGGGAAATGGACAAGGTTTTCCCTTGTACAACAGGGAAAGTAGACGGCGATAAATTCCATGAAGGGGATTTTAAGACTCCTACAGGAATTTATTGGTTGAATCAGGCTTGGGCAGGTTGGGAACTCGCTCAGTATTATGGGAATGAAGCCAACGTTTATGGTACAGGTGCTTTTGAAGTTAGTTACCCTAATTATTATGACCAAGTTGTAGAACGTAAAGATGGACATGGAATCTGGATACATGGAACAATTAAAGGAAGCCCAATCCCTACACGCGGCTGTGTTTCTGTAAGCAACAATGACTTCCTTGAACTAACACATTCAGTTAAATTGGGAGATACTCCTGTGATTATTGAAGAAAAAATTTCCTTTTCTCCCAGCGACGAAATCGACCGTGAGCAACAGATTTTGTTAGGAACCATTGAGTCTTGGAGGCGTGCTTGGGAAGGGGATGATCCTGACAATTATCTTTCATATTATTCTGATAATTTTCTCACAGAAAAGTGGAATAACCGTTCATGGCGTAAACACAAACTTAATGTAAATTCTCAAAACGAACGACGTCGAATTCTTATAAATGATCTCTCAGTTCTTAAGAGCAAGAATATTTACCACATTCGTTTTGTACAAACCTATACATCTGCTATTCTCAATGATGTTGGCTTTAAGCAACTCTTTCTAGTCAGAGAGGAAGATGGTCTCAAAATCGTCAGTGAAAACTGGACCCCGTTAAAACAGTTCTCTCCTAGTCCTGCGTTTCAATATGCTTATAAGGAGTCTAATCAAAACTCAATGTAAACTTTAAGTCACAGTTTTTTTAACTCCTAATCTTTTTCTATAGTTGTTACTCTCATCTGCAAGATTTCATAAGTGGTATAACATCACGTATACCAGTACACCCGTAACAGAAACATACAGCCAGATAGGCAATGTCACTCTGGCAATCTTTGGATGGCGGCTAAAATTACCGGTTGCTGCAAAATAAACAGTGGTAAGAACCAATGGTAAGACAACTGCGGAGAGTGAAATGTGAGAAATTAAAATAAAAAAGTACAAAGGACGTATCCAACCTTCTCCATGAAATAACGTGTCTCCATGAAATGCATGATAGGTTAGATAGCAGATTAAAAATAGAAATGAAAAAGTTAGGGCACCAAGCATCATTTTTGTGTGACGAGTTCGGTTACCCTTCCTTATAGATAAATAACCCAAAATAAGACAGATAGAGCTCGCAGAGTTAAGCAAAGCGTTAACAGCAGGCAAAAAGCTAAGATCAAGAATATTATCTCTTGGAATTGGTTCTCTGAAGTAAATTAACCAAAACAAAAACAATAAAATCCCAGCAGAGAGTGATAATATCACACTAATAGCCGTCCTGTTAGAAAATTGAATATTCACAATTGCTCCCTTTTAAGTTTAAAATCTGCCAATATGAAAAACATTAAACCTATTAATGTTGCGGCAATTGCTGTATGCAAGGTTGAGACGATAGCAGGTACTCTTAAAACAGCGTTTAAGATCCCAACACATATTTCCACTAGAATCAACATCACAATACCGAGTCCAATAACATTATAACGTTGCCTTTTCCTTAGCCAGAACCACGACATTAAAATCAGCACCAACCCACCAATTATAGCAATCAGACGATGGAGCATGTGAATCCATTCATTTGTAAATATTGGTAAAAATCGTCCCTGGTATTCAGTAGGAGCTGGAGCTAAAATATGTCCTTCAATTCCTGACAAATAGGAAACGTCAGTTCCGCTCAAACCAAATGATAAAGTACTTTCCTCGTGACAACCTGGAAAAGCTTCACAATGATGTCCGGAAGAAGTTGTACTGTTATAACCTCCTGAAATAATCATTATAAACAGTACTGCCAGCATCAATATCAATGGACTTTGTCCAATATTTTTAGTTTCCGTAGAACTTACAGCGACATCTGCAGCAGCTTTATATTTTACATTAGACATATTAAAAGTGATCCTTGTCAAATAAACCATTATTCCAAATAGTATGTTTCCTCCCAACAAATGAAGTGTAACTACTGGTGGCCAGAGTACCATGGTTACTGTCAAAGCGCCTAAGATTCCCTGGATAATAACTATAATTAAACTGGCTACAGCAAGTTTTCTGAGTTTGTAATTTGAAGGTTCCCAAAATGTAACAAAAGTGATGACAATTATTAAAATACCTAAAAATAATGCTGTGAATCTATGGCTTATTTCCAAAGCAATTTCAAAACCGCCAGACGGGAAAAATTGACCGTAACAAAGAGGCCAGTCAGGGCACGATAATCCCGCATTTTTCAAGCGTACATAAGCGCCAAACGGTATCAAAAACCATGTTATTATTGCTGCTCCAATGCATAATATTCTCAACATATATTTTTACTAATTTTTTAACTTTTTACTGAAATTTTTTCTAATTAATTATGACAATTTTAGACTTGATACTCAAGTTTCTAAACACTCTGATTAAAGATAAATTTTATCTTGCCTTAACTATTTTACGACTAGGACAAATTTAAATACTGGCTATGATTGTAGAGTAGGTTATAGAAGCCCTGAAAACTATCCTGATTTTTAACTAAAGATTTTTCTGTAACAGTCGATAAAGAATGCAGAAGTATAACTTTATTCTACACACTTTAACCATTCTGGGGATTACAAAAAGTGCGTGCTTAGTTTGTATGAATATTTTAGGAAGGATTGCAAATGTATCATCAAAACATTGACACAAAGTTACAGAAAAGAATTCAATCCAAAGAATTTGAAGAGTCTGTTGATCAGGCTGTTCGTTCCTTCATGTACGATTTGGATTTTATGCTTTTGGAAGAACAACATGCTAGCTCAAGCCATAACTACACATGCATTCAGAATGATACCCTCATAAAGTGGGTGAATCCAGATTAATAAATAATCTGAAAAAATTATATATTAGTTAAGAAACATTTTCAGGGTTTCAAAAATCAGGCACTCAGAGAGAAAGAATCACTCTGTTTCTGAGCCGTGCGTGACGGAGCAGGTATGACACAGTCTGGAAGAATAATTTCAAAAACAACTCCGCGATTGTCCAATAGATTACAACCACGAATTGTTCCCCCATGAGCTTCTACAAGCTGTTTCCCTATTGACAGCCCCAAACCTGTCCCCATTTCCTTGCCTTCTGTATGAAAAGACTTAAATAAATTAGAAATAATCGAATCAGGAATTGGACTTCCATTATCTACAATCTGAATTTTTAGTTCACGCATGCTTTGTGGAATAAAACGAACTTCTATCTGAGCTGGTTTTCCATCCTTTGTATCAGGTAAATCTTGAAATTTTTCCCACGCATTTTTGATAAGATTCACTATCACACGAATTATCTTTCGTCCGTCAAAACGAAGTAAAAAAGCAGGCTGTCCTGCAGGAACTCGGTAAAGCAGGGGAAATTCCTCCATAAAACCCAACTGAGATTCTATTTGCTCCTGAAACTCATCCAGTTGAAATATTTCAGGACGAATCTCCATCCTACCTGAAGCAAAATCCAGAATATCTGTAGTGAGTCCTGTAACGTTGTTAGAAGAATTTTTTATCCTACGTATGTAAGTTAAAGCCTGAACGACTTCAATTGCCTGAATTCGCTCCTTGTCCAACATTTTTATAAGCAAAGTCGCAAAACTTGAAATTGAACCATTTGCGTTACGGATATCATGACCAAACTCTGCAACTGTATTACCCAATTCAACAAGACGGCGCTCCTTCTTTTTTGCCAGTTGCAGGTCTGTTACAGTTTTTTCTAGTTGTTTTTTTGAATCTTCTAGTTCTTCAACATTTAGAGATAACTCGTCCTGCATTGACTGGAAACGTGTCCATAGTTCTTCCAGGACCCCAATTCGCTGGCCGATCAACGTACTTGCGTCGGAAGTTTGTGGACTATACAAATCACCTATTTCATTTTCACGTCTATATTTGACGAAGTGTTGACAAAGAACATCAACCTGATCTGTAATGAGTCGGGTTTGTTTATAAATCAACAAAGCAACAATCAGAAGAGCTATACTCCCACTGATCAATATACGTATCCAAAAGGGTTTTTTAGCAAAAGGTGAAATATCCGGGGTTACAATCAAAAACCCTTGAGTTCCATCTCTATCAACCGGGATCTGGAATGAAGACTTATTGCCTATTTGAGCGAGATATTCCGTATTATTTTTTTTAACAGTAATTTCTTTTTCGAAATTTAATTCACTAGAACTATAATCAAGCTGAGTTACTCCATTATATTTTTGTGCAAGCAACTTCTCTAATTTTGCTGTACTTGAACTTTCTTTCGCTAGCAAATCACTGAGATTTGATGCTAACAAATTAAGTTCATGCAGAGTTTTTATAGGAAGAGAAGGGGCACTTAAAGAAGATAGTGGTAGAAAGGAACTGAGATAATAAGTTAACAAAAAAATAATAATTGTAAGTAAACCATAATGAGACCTTTTTAGATTGGATTCATCAAGTTTTTTTTCTGGCCTATCTTGCTTAATTATTCTTTTTGAGGCAAGTTCGGCTCTTCTTTTAATTTTCCTGGGAACTTTATATTGGTTTCTATTCGTGACTTTATTAAAAGCATGAATCATATTATCCATTCTGTAAATAAACACCGGTGGTTTTACATTATAGGCTCATAAAATGCTTTTCAAATAAATGTGGAAAATATTGACCATTTAATGTTCTTTATACTAGATGAGCACTATTACTAAAATTTTCTCTGATTTGTTATATGTAAAATCACAAAGTATTGCAAGTATTATTTTTAAAAATAATTGATTTTATATACTTTTTTTTGATTATATATATAGTTTTTTATATTTTATCTATTTATTACAGTAAGTTATAATTATTTTGATAAATTATATATTTAATCAAAAAAAAGCTTATATTTCAGAATTTTGAGTATTTTCCAAAATTTTCTCAGTTGAATTATAAATTCAATAATTTATCTTTTTAACCTCAAATATACGATTTTTTTTTATTTCTAATCACTTAGATCATCTTATGATCATACGATGATTTAATCTTGCACATAACATGCAGATCAAATATAATTTTTATATTTCAAAAAGAATGTCTTTTTTCAGACATTCGTTTTTATTTTATGCCCTAAACAAACAAGGTAATATGAAAAGAGAGTTTCACGACATGCAAGAAAGAGTCAAACAGACGCCAAAAGCTAAACAAGATTACAGAGTAGCAGACATAACACTCTCAGAATTGGGTCGCAAACAAATCACAATGGCTGAGAACGAGATGCCAGGACTTATGATGCTTAGAGAAGAGTATAAGAAAAATAAACCCCTCGTTGGAGCACGCATAACTGGATCATTACATATGACAGTAGAAACTGCCGTTTTGATAGAAACTCTGGTGTTACTAGGTGCGGAAGTGCGATGGTCTTCGTGCAACATTTTTTCAACTCAGGATGAGGCGGCCGCGGCAATGGTTGAAGCAGGAATCCCTGTATTTGCCTGGAAAGGAGAATCAGAAGAAGAATACTGGTGGTGTCTTAAACAGACTTTAGAGTGGCCTAGAGGAAAAGGTCCTAATCTCCTCCTTGATGACGGAGGAGATTTAACTGGCTACGTTCATGAAACACGTCCTGATCTAATCTCTGGAATTAAAGGAGTTTCTGAAGAAACAACAACTGGAGTTCATCGACTGGAACAAATGGAACGTCAAGGGTTATTGAAGTTACCGGCATTCAATGTAAATGACTCTGTTACTAAAAGTAAATTTGACAATTTGTACGGGTGTCGCGAATCACTTATTGATGGGATTAAACGCGCTACTGATGTTATGATTGCGGGAAAAATTGCGGTTGTCGCAGGTTATGGTGATGTCGGTAAAGGTTCTGCACAATCATTGAGAGGACAAGGTGCTAGAGTGCTTGTAACAGAAATTGACCCGATTTGTGCATTACAAGCTGCAATGGAAGGTTATGAAATTGTTACAATGGATGATGCTGCCTCAATTGCTGACATCTTTGTTACCACAACAGGATGTTCTGATATAATTTGTCGTGAACATATGGATCGTATGAAAGATCAAGCAATTGTATGTAATATTGGACATTTTGATACAGAAATTCAGGTTTCTTCTTTGAACAATGATTCTTCACTAAAGAAAATTAATATAAAGCCACAGGTTGATCAATATCAATGGCCTGATGGTAAACGAATGATTTTACTTGCAGAAGGACGTTTGGTTAACCTTGGTTGTGCAACAGGGCACCCTGCTTTTGTTATGTCCAACAGTTTCACAAATCAGGTAATGGCACAAATAGACCTCTGGGAAAAAGGCGAAGATTATGAAAACAAGGTTTATGTCCTTCCAAAAATACTTGATGAAAAAGTAGCTCGTTTCCACTTAGATAAATTGGGAGTGAAGTTAACCCAACTGAGTGAAAATCAGGCAAATTATTTAGATATCCCAATTGAAGGACCTTACAAACCCGATCATTATCGTTATTAAGAGGTTTTTTGTCATTACGGCTGTTAAACTTTAAATGCATTAAATGTTTGTCATTAGGATTTGGCTTTGTATCTCTGTTGTTTCTAGGCGGGTGCGGAGAAAAGCCAATTTCCCTGATGAATGCCCCTCCGGATTTGCGCCCAGAAGATCAGGCTCCTATGAAGCCAACTAATAAAGAACTTCAAACTTCAAAATCATTCGTTGCATTTCTTCCTGTGCAATTTTCTGAAAACCTTTCTCGTTTTCATAAAACGCTCAGTGTAAGTTTTGTACAGTCTGTACTGGAGGAGCATGGGGACCTTAAAATTATTGACGAAGTTAGAGTTGCGAGGGCTTTGAACAGCAGCCAATTTAGTCAACTGAAAATATTACTCAAAAAAAACAAATTACGTAGAATTGATGAAGAATTGATAAAACAAACTATTGAATTAGGTAAATGGCTACGTGTTCGCTACATTGTTTTGATGAGAGTTCAGTCCAGCCCGAAAAAAGTTTCATCAACAGAATGGAGTACATATATAAACTTCAGAATTTACCGTGTTGAAGATCCGGTTAAGAATGAAATGAACCATGAGTTTACTTATGTTTTTTCTGAGTCAAGCGATCTCTGGGAAGAAATTGGAAGTCTTGTCAGAGGGCGATTCCCCCTTGGTGGCTTTATTGTCGAATCACGTGCTAATCGTCTCTATGTCAGTGTGAACTTGGGCAGGCGCAACAGGATCACAGAAGGGCAGGTTTGCAAAATTTTCCGTAGGGTTGAAAAAGAAAAGAAAGGAACTAACGGGAAACCGATTACAAGCATTGAGTTTGATCGAATCGGTCAAGTAAATTTGTTTCGTGTTCAGGAGGATTTTTCGTGGGGGATAGTTCCATCAAATTTTAGAAAAGCCGTACTGAATGGTGATGCTGTACGCTGTTATTGAAAATGTCAGACAGGTTAAATTTAAACAAAAAGGAAACCCGCCAAACAATCCTTCAACAACGTAAAGCATTTCCTGCTAAAGAAAAGAATCTGGCAGAGCAACGGATGTTAAAGTTTCTGAAAAATTGGGATGTATTCATTCAGGCAGAAACAATCCATATTTTCATGTCAAAAATTGACGAGCCTAACACCGGACCAATTATTTTGTACGCATGGGAATCTGGAAAAACAATAGTTGTACCTTATGTACTTCCAAACACGTTTAATCTGTTTCATTCACAACTTAATTCATTTGATGATTTAAGTCCCGGAGCTTTAGGCGTTCTGGAACCTTCTCCAGAAAAAAGAATTCGTATAACTCCAGAAAGTATTAATCTTGTAATAATTCCCGGAGTTGCATTTGATCTACAGGGGGGAAGAATCGGTTACGGGAAAGGATATTACGACAGGTTCCTTGAACAGACGAAAGCTTTCCGTTTAGCGTTAGCCTTCGATTTTCAGATTATAGACAAAGTACCTACTGAAAAGCACGATGTACCGATGAATGGAATATTATCAGAATCTGGAATTTTTGAAGTAAACAATTAAAGAGCCTCCTCTCCTAGGAAACTTTTGCAGAACGGGTTAATCTAACTAATTAATGTAAGAAACCAAAAATGAAGAAATTGATAGTTGCATCTATTTTAATACCAATACTTGCAACAATCACAATTTTTCAATATCAAACTTTTTTGACCAGCTATGCGGAATTTTTTACAGTCAATAATGCCAGTTCTGGAGCTGATGCGATAGTAATTCTCTCCGGAGGGAAAGCTACCAGAATACCTCACGCCCTAAAACTTTTCGCTGATAATTATGCACCACGCATAGTGATGACAGATGAAAAAAAAATGAACGTACGTTTCGCACACCTTTTTTCAACAAATGAGAAAATTGCGAAGGCGATGATTAATGAACTAAAATTGAATGTGCCGATCATCACAGTACCTTCTCTCAAAGGAGGGGCGACGTCTACTTTTGACGAAGCTTACGATCTCAGGGTATTTAGTGAAAAAAAAGGTTTTAAACACTTGATTTTAGTTACAGATACGTTTCATACACGTAGAGCATATCATGCTTTTCAAAAGATATTTTCTGGTTCTGAGGTACGACTGGAAATATCTGCAGCACGTAATGATATTTTCAATGAATCAAATTGGTGGACTTCAGATAAAGGTATTTCGGCTTATGTTTTAGAAAGCATCAAATATCCTGTTTACTTGCTTTCATCCAAAAATGCCACCTTCATCCGTAATGACTAATGCCTAAAAACCCATTGAATATCCGACCTTTTCAAAAAGAGGATGAGACTGCTGTAGTTGCACTCTGGAGAATCTGCGAACTAATTGTTCCTTGGAATAATCCTCATAAGGACATTGCCAGAAAGCTTAAAATTCAACCTGAATTATTTTTGGTCGGTATGCTAGACAGTTTATTGATCGCTTCTGTAATGGGAGGTTATGAAGGGCACAGGGGCTGGATTAATTATTTGGCAGTACATCCTAATTTTCAGGGTCTTGGTTACGGACAGAAAATGATGGAAAGTGTCGAATCAGAATTACGAAAAAGAGGATGCCCCAAAATCAATTTGCAGATTCGCCATGGTAACGATAGAGTTATGGCTTTCTATCAGAAACTGGGATTTAAAGATGACAAAGCACTCAGCATGGGAAAGCGACTTGAAGAAGATCATAACTAAAATTAAATTCATGATTCTATAACTAAAACCACATCAAAAATGATTTATGCCTGAATTGATGTTGATTATCATCTATATTCTTGGAGGACTGGTTCTTCTTTTTTTTGGAGCTGACTGGTTGGTAAAGGGCGCAACTTCTCTGGCATTGAACTTGGGGTTAAGTCCATTGATTGTCGGACTGACGGTTGTAGCACTGGGAACAAGTGTTCCGGAAGCTCTTGTCAGTGTAAAGTCCGCAATCGATCATCAGGGCGGAATTGCGATTGGAAATGTTGTTGGTTCTAATATACTAAACATAGCACTGATTCTAGGTCTCTCTGCACTTTTCACCCCATTAAAAGTTGATTCACACTTAGTAAAAGCTGACGTTCCGCTTTTGGCAGGTGCGACATTTATGCTATTTGTTCTACTTGAAGATTTACATATTTCGCGCATGGAAGGTGCATTTTTACTGATGTGTATTGCGGGTTATATTACCGGCAATATCATGACAGTCAAGAGAACAACTCCGGAAGAGAACAAAATTGAGGGGCTAGATATTCCGGAGACGCCAGACAAAAATATTTTGCGCGTTATTGCTTTACTAATTGTAGGAATTATAACCTTAGGATTCGGTGCAAATTTTCTTGTTACAGGAGCAGTAGATCTTGCCAGAATCTGGGGGTTAAGTGAAGCTTTAATCGGCCTTACTATTGTCTCAATCGGCACAGGCACTCCAGAATTAGCAACAGCACTGATGGCAGCTTACAGAAAGAGTTCGGATCTTGCAATCGGGAATGCGGTGGGTTCAAATCTTTTCAACATTATGTTTGTGCTAGGGCTTGCTGCACTCGTTGCACCTCTGGACGCCAAAGGGATTAACTCCTCAGACCTTTATGTGATGCTTGCTGTTACGATCCTACTCCTTCCTACAGTAAAGACAGGCCTTGTTCTAGATCGAAAAGAGGGTTTTCTGTTTCTTGCAATTTATACTGGTTACCTCTATTATTTATGGCCTGCTTGAGTTAGAAATTATTCCTCTTTCAAATTATAGAGAGATCTGTTTATAACTCCTGAAAAATTTTTTCGAGGAAATCGATAACCATTGGCAGCTGAAAAACCTTATACCATTTATATTTCTATTTACGGTCTAAATAACAAATTATAAGATTGTTTCATTTATAGATTAATTTTCAAAATATTTTTAATTGCTACTTCTATATAGACTGTTCAGTGCCTGATCCAGATCGGCAATAAGATCCTCCAAGCATTCAATTCCAACCGAAAGTCGAATAACTTCAGCACCGGCACCCGCTTCAATAAGTTGTTCCTCAGATAGTTGTCTGTGAGTAGTTGAAGCAGGATGGAGAATCAGTGAGTGGGTATCACCAAGATTTGCAACATGACTAAATAGTTCGACCATTTCCAGCATTTTTATACCACTCTCATATCCACCTTTTACACCAAAAGTAAAAACAGAACCCGTGCCAGCAGGCAAATATTTTTTTCCAAGTTCATAATAAGGGCTTGATCTAAGTCCAGCATGAGAAACCCATTCAACGTTTGGATGTTTTTCAAGAAATTGTGCAACTGCCAAAGCATTTGAACAGTGCCTTTCAATTCGCAAAGGCAGTGTTTCGATACCGTTTAGCGTTATCCAGGCATTCATAGGAGATTGTGAACAACCCAAATCACGCAGACTAATGGCATGGCTGTACATAGTATAAGCTAGGTCACCAAATGTTTCCGCAAAAGTGAGTCCATTATATTCCGGAGAAGGCTCACTCAAACTTGGATATTTAGAATTTCCCAGCCAGGCGAATTTGCCTGAATCTATTACAACTCCTCCAAGTGCATTTCCTTGTCCGGACAAAAACTTTGTCGTAGAATGCACAACTATATCTGCCCCCCATTCAAATGGCTGACTCAAATATGGTGTAGCCATTGTATTGTCAACGACTAATGGGACACCTGCTTCGTTTGCAACTTTAGCAATTGCTTCCAGATCAATCACCACTCCACCCGGATTAGCCAGATTTTCTACAAATATTGCCCGAGTTTTTTCTGTGACTGCCCTATGAAAATCTTCCGGATTGTCTGCATCCACAAAGACTGCACTCCAACCAAATTTACGATAGCTTTTTCCCATCAAGTTAATCGTTCCACCGTAAAGCTTGTTAGCAACAATCACCTCCATTCCTGGTGCCATTAGGGGAAAAAGGGCTAGCGTTTCAGCAGCGTGTCCAGAAGAAGTAACTGTTCCTCCTCTACCTCCTTCCAGTGTCGCAAGTTTTTCTTCCAATGCTGCTACAGTTGGATTACTTAGACGAGAATAAATAAATCCGGGTGCCTGTAGGTTAAAAAGTGAAGCAGCATGATCTGCATCATCAAACACATATGAGGAAGTTTGATAAATTGGGAAACATCGCGCTCCTGTTGTCGGATCAGGGGCCGTTCCAGCATGAACAGCCAGTGTATTAAACCCATATTGTGGATGCAGTTTTTTCATTTAAGCCTCCGCCTAGAGTTGCTGATAACTCCTGTGTTAATTCCGCCCCACCCAAGTTCACCAAAAAGTCTGGCATATTCTATTTTAGGGCAGCGATTCATCACTACCTGCAAACCTGCTTTTTCTGCAAGTTGAGCCGCATTATTGTTAAAAATTTCCAGTTGCATCCAAAAAACTTTCGCGCCAATCTTGATTGCATCTTCAACCAGTTCATGAGCTTCATGTTCAGGTCGGAACATGTCCACCATGTCTACAGTTCCTGATATAGAGGCTAGATCCCCAAACACTTTTTCACCACATATTTCTTTTTCCTTTGTATTAGGATTAACTGGAATCACCTTGTAACCTTTTTGCAGGAGATATTTCATGACAAAATTACTGGGGCGGTTCCAAGTCGCACTCGCTCCAACCATTGCGATGCTGTTTACATTATTAAGGATTTCACGAATGTGGGAATCACGATATGAACTGTGATCAATAAAAGTAGATGAGGGCATGATAATAATCTTAAAATATGTTGAGTGGATTTATTAGCTCACTTTAACAGAATTTTATTCAGCCCTGCAAGCAAATTCAATGATCATTGTGAGTCAATCATTCTCAATGTGAAAAGCTGTATAATTGTACGATTTCATCCAGAGTTAGATCGACGAGTTATTGCGGAAGAAAATAATTTCATCCATTCCGTACTCAAATTCACTTTAGGCACATAAATCCGCCCTTTTTTCTCAGTCACTGATACTTCTTTCAATCCTGAGCCAGCTAGTTGTGCACAACCAATAGCTGTCAATTCGGGGTGACTCATAACTTGGATACTGCGTCCTAATACATCAGACAGAAACTGACATATGTAGGAGTTATTAGATAAACCTCCATCAATAGTAATTTCTTGTCCAATAGATACTCTTTTGTCCATGGCAAATATAACCTCAGCAATGCGCAGAGCCACGCCTTCCAATACTGCCTGCACCATATCCAATGGACCAGTATCAAGTGTCATACCTTCAAAACAGGCTCTCGAATCTCGCTGCCAATGAGGACAAGCCAATCCGGATAGTGCAGGAACAAAAATCAACCCTCGATCTATTGCCGCTGGAGTATCAAAAGCATTGATTTCCTTATACTCGGAAAATAATCCTAACCCTCGCGCCCAATTCACCGCAGATGCCGCATTGTAAACACCTCCGTCCAATGCATAAATAGGTCTTTCACTCCCTAAACGCCAGGCAACTGTCGGCAACAATCCATTTGGATCATTCATTTCTGGAGAATTTCCATTAATGACCAGAGCAAATGCTCCTGTACCAAGTGTGATTTTAACATCACCAACATTTCGACAACCATGCCCATATAGTGATGCCTGTTGATCAACAACACTGGCTCGAAGAGGTATATTCCTACCTTTTACTTTCAACTCACCATATTCATCTTGTGTGGACAATATTTCAGGTAATGTATCTTTCGGCACACCAAATAAATTGCACAGTTTATCATCCCATTGCATTGTTTTAAGATTCATTAAAGAGGTACGAGATGCGGTTGTAACATCAGTAACAAATCGGCCAACCAGATTCTGCAAAAAAAACGCATCGGTTGTACCAAGTGCCAACCTTTTTTTACCCAATAGTTCTTTTGCTTCTGGAACATTTTCTAAAATCCACGCCAACTTTGAAGCTGAAAAATATGGATCCAAGGGTAGTCCAGTCAAAGCTTTCACTTGTTCTTCATGTCCGTCTTTTTTTAATTTATTTGTTATGTTTGTGGTTCTATTGTCTTGCCAAACGATGACAGGACTAATAGGTTCTCCAGTCTTTTTATCCCATGCAAGACAACTTTCACCTTGATTGTCAAGACCCAGAGCATCTGCACTTTCCAATGCATCACAGCAAGTCAAAATATTTTTCAACAATTCTCGTGGGTCGTGCTCCACCCAACCGGATACTGGATAAAATTGCTTGTGCGTTAACGTGGCAAAAACCTCAGCCTTACCATCAGACAACATCAAAGCACGAGAACTGGTGGTTCCTTGATCAATGGCACCGAGTTTCATTTAAACCTTTTGATTAATGGGAAAAAGATGGAAGTGTCCCTGCTAGATCTTTGAAAATGTTTTTTGCAGTGGCTCGGCCTTGTTTCCAACATTGCCACGCAGCATAGACAGGATTAGGAAGATTTTCAGCAGTATAATAAATGGGAACTTTAGCTTGATCCTGGGTTGGTTGTACCACATTTCCCGCCGCATAGTACACCGGATCAGAACATCTTCCAAATTCATCAACTTTAGGACTATTGGTTTTTGGATCAAACTCAAGGTGGCTGATACGCGCTAAGCTTGATTCTGGTAAGTACTGCCCAGTAAAAAGGACACCATCACAAACAATTTTTTTCATCTGACCGTTTCCATCTGAAATTTCAACTGCCTCAACACGCTCCTTGCCGAGAATCTTAACGATGCTCGTTTGCAATAATAAAGGTACCCCCAACCAACGTCCTAGCATATAAATTGGCCATCTTACAGTCGAGTGAGCCTTTTCTTCCAACATTGAAACTGGTTGGATACCTGCATTGCGGCAAGTGAGCAGTGCAGAATAGCTGACAATTTCAGTTCCAACAATAATCGGTCGGCGAAAGGGGATCAGGTTTTTTAGATAAATCATTGATTGAAGCGCGCCAGTGTTAAAAATACCCAAAGACCTACTAGCTGAAACCATTCTGGCGGAGCATGGAGTCTCACGTATTCCGGTAGCCAGCAAAACACGTTTTGCTGTTAATTGCTTCCCTCCGTCTGGCGAGGTGATACTTAGTTTCCCACCTGAAAATAACATCGTTACGGTAGTTTTCAACTTAATTATCACTCCGACATTTTGTGCCTCTTCGACCAGTTTTTTTGAGTATGTCGGACCGGTCAAGATTCTCTGAAATTCGCGAATACCAAACGGCGGATGTCCGCAATGTCTTGGAATTCCTCCTGCAACAGCTTCTCTCTCCAAAACAACTACCCTTTGAATTCCAGATTTTTTCAAAGTAATTGCAGCTGAAAGGCCGGAAGGACCCGCACCTATAACAGCAACATCGATATTTTGTTTTTCAAGTATTTCATCCATTGGAAGTTCCAATGGCAAGAGATTCGGAAAATCTACCTTCGGTCAATTCGGCCAGGCGAGCCGAACAATAAAAACCTTGACAACGTCCCATGGTGGCTCTGGTTCTGCGTTTCAATCCACCTAAATTTGCGGCTGGCACTTGACTTTTAAGTGCTTCGTAAATTTCACGCTGAGTTACCATCTCACAATGACAAACGATTTCGCCGTATCCTGAAGATTGCCAGTCGCGTGGGAGATGTTCTGCTAGATTAGGAACGAATGGGACAACAGGTCTCGATAGTTTTTTAAACTTTGCCCCTCGCTTTTCAAGAAGTTTTTGGACGTACTGAGCTAGACCGAGTGCTGCAGTCAACCCTGTGGAACGTATTCCTCC
>SHAT01000015.1 GCA_004213175.1 Pseudomonadota bacterium
ACCAAAAAAGCGTACGTCTTCAGTTTTAAATGAATACTCATAATTTGGCATACGCCAAGTAGAACTCATTAAGCTATAGATGACCTGTGAAAGAGCATCCTGTTTCACATCATGATTTCCAAGTACTACAAAGAAAGGTATTTTTATATTTCCATATACCTCCTCGAATTTTGTTTTAAACTGTAGATCATCTACAGATACAACACCTGAAGGATAAAAATTATCACCTAAAAGCAAAACCAGATCACAACCTGATTCTTCACATACTTTTGCCATTCCCTGTGAAACTTCAAGCTGATCATTGTTCCCTGTAACTGTGTCTCCTAATGCTATCAGCTGAAGACGATCTTCACGAAATGGAGCAATATCAGGCCTAACTATATAACTTTCAAGTTGGAAACATCCAACATGCCAACCTTTTTCGTAAAATTTGTACCCAGCAATGCTACTGAATGTCAACAACGCAAATAGCATTATTAGCTTCAACCAACCAAAAAAACTATTTTTAAAATTCAACATAAAAGCAAATTATTTATAGTATTCATAACTTGAGGGATATTCAATTAAAGTCAGTAACTGCTCTAAAATCGAGTCGCGTAAACCTAATTGATGCAGACATTTAACAGTATTTCTCACATAATCGTGGCATGAACCACAATTTCCTTCAGCTCGAATTACACGCTTAGCTACCTCTTCAAGTGATATGTCTGGCACATAATGTTCGTGTTCTGAATTAATAACAAATGTTATCGCCGAAATACACCTTTGTTTTGTCTGTATACTAACCCAAGTAGGAATATATGTTTCAGCAAACATTTCTCGCTCCCAAACAATTTGAAGTTCACTTTCACAATGTTCTTTAGAAATATGGAAGGCAACTCCGTGGCACTCTCCGCCCTTATCCAAACCAAAAACCAAACCAGGGAAATCTGGAGTACCTCTATATACTGTTGATTTCAAGCATAAACGTCTGTGATATCCTGATACTGCCCCAGTAATTTTTTCAGAAAATTTAAAATCTGGATTCCACATCAATGAACCATAACCAAATATCCAGATACCATTTTCCAAATTCTGCCCCTTTAACAATCCTTGAAAAGAGTCTGATAAATCACTAGAAGACATGGTACGAATTGAATCAGCATCTTTACCAGATCCCCACTCGAATGAATTATCGTTTTGTATAATATTTTCCAAAGATTTTTTCATGGGTCAATTTTGTAACACGGGTTATATTCAACATCTCTGGAAATTTTCATTCTTTTCTCCTTGCAAAAACTAGTAAGCAAAGCATCAAGTTTTTCCATCATTTTATAATCTCCACTAATTATAAAAGGTCCATTTTTCTCAATTGAAAGTACACCGTCTTCCTTAATATTTCCATAAACAATTCCGGAAAATACTTTACGCAAATTACACGCAAGTTCATGTTTTGGTTGATCAAAATGCAAATTTAATCCTGCCATTGCGTCATGCGTTGGAACGAACGGACGTTGATACTCCTGATCAATATGTAACATCCAGTTGTAATAAAACGCATCGCCGTTCATTCTACGGTATTCACGAACTTTCTTAATCCCTAAATGAATTTTATTTGCGACTTTTTCAGGATCATCAATTATAATCTCATAATATCTCCTAATATTTTCTCCTAAGCAAGAAGTAATAAAATTGTCAATTTTTTCAAAATAAGCTTCGCTGTCAACAGGGCCTGTCAAAATTAAAGGAAAAGGTTGTTCAGCATTTTTTGGATGCATCAAAATCCCTAGCAAAAAAAGAATTTCTTCAGTGGTACCAACTGCTCCTGGAAAAACTATAAAACCATGTCCGGAACGTACAAAAGCCTCAAGTCTTTTTTCAATATCTGGCATCATTACTAAAGTGTTGACTATTGGATTCGGTGATTCCGAAGCAATAATTCCTGGTTCAGTTATACCAATATAACGACCATTATTGTATCGTTGCTTTGCATGGGCAATAGTAGCACCTTTCATTGGACCTTTCATGGCCCCAGAACCACAACCAGTGCAAATATTAAATTCACGTAAACCAAGATGGTATCCTACTTTTTTAGTATATTTATATTCTTTTTCACCTATTGAATGTCCACCCCAACAAACTACTAAATTTGAATTGATTAAATCTCCTAGTAAACCAGCATTACGTAATATATGAAAAACAAAATCTGTAATTGAAGAAGATTGATTTAGATCAAAACTTCTTTTATTAAAGATTTCTGTGTCAACAAAATAAATATCACGCAGTACAGAAAATAGTTGTTCATTGATGCCCTGAATCAACTTTCCATCAACAAATGCCTTTGGTGGTGCATTCCTTATTTCAAGCTTAATGCTGCGTGTCTGCTGTACAACTTCAATTTTGAAATCTGGAAAACTTTCTAACATTTCTTTTCCGCTATCAGTATGACTATCAGTATTGAGAACTGCGAGGGCACAACGTCTGAACTGATCATTCAGCTCACGGTTATTATTATCACTGAATTGACGAATTTCTTGTTGAGACAAAAAATCGAGAATCCCCTTTGGACGAATACTGGCATCCATAATTTACAGATTAAATAAATGTAAGAAATTAAAATTGAAAAGCTTACTAAAGCTGTAGGAAAGAGTTTTTAATAGACAACAGATTACACTTCATGAATTTAATGAATAAGTTGATAAATTATTTTTTTTACCACTTCTCGTCGTTAACTTTAGAGTTTGTAAAGTATTTTAATAATTTCTCAGTTGAACTGACTTTTTGGTAGAAAAGTAGTTTCGACAAGACTTAAAATTCAATACAGAATACAAAATTAATAATTACAAGTTTTGTTTCATGAACTACTTATTCTTGTCAGTTAAATAGAGAATGTATCTCAAAATCTATAAAGACTAGCAAACTCGCTTTTGCATAGCTTAAAAAGCATGCTTTGATCGTGATTTAACATATAATATATTGAAATTATTTAATATTATTATACCATTTTTTATGACTTATATCAATTATTTTTAGTGCTATACAGTATTATATTTGAAATCGAATGAACTTTTATTTTAAACAACTGTTGAAAGAAATTTTAATCAAAAAAATTATGTTGAAAAAATGATTAAAAATAAAAAATAAACAAAATAAATGTTAGAACTTATGAATTATTGTCGGTAATTACCATGAAATAGTTAATATTGCATGAGTATATGCTAAATATTATCTTGTATTTTAATACTAGATTACCATAGAATCAAACTTTCCGACAATTACCAACATTGTTATTTCCTTACGGTTTTAATCAAAGCACTTCTTCCGAGTAAAAACATGAAGTTTATAAGATTTATTTTAGCAATATTCATATGTATTATTTTGTTTTCTAACCCATCTATTTCTCAGGAATCTTCTGCCGAAGGTACGAAACAAAATAGAACAGAATCAGTTGACGAGGATAGAGAAAACATTTTTTACAAGGTGCCTGATGGAAAAAATAAAGAAGTATTTAACACTGCTGTAACAGAACATATCGTCATTAACAAAGGGATACAAGATTTTTATACTGTACCTTTTGTTGAGACCAAATGGCTTGATTCAATAATTAATTCTGAAATTGATTGGCATGAAAAGTTGCAAATACTCGAAAAGACATACCGTAAAACATTTCAAAGACGTGCACAACTAAGATCAGGCCAGAATGATAGATCAGTGCGAATAGAAAATTACACACAAAATATTTCTAAACTAGAAAAAGAAATTGCCGAAATTCGCAGACAGATAGTTCAAATTAACGTTGATCAGCAGGTTTTTATTAGTAGTCTTAGTAAAACACCAATCACTGCTCTGGTTGCAGTCAAATCACTTTATACCCCTGACTTAATGAGCAACAAGAAAAAACTTGATATATTAAATAGCACTTTTTTTAAAAGCATGGAAGAACCGGTTCTCGGGCATATAGAATCTACTTACGAAAAGAAAATTGATATTCCATTACAAACTGGGCATATACGTATTACCTACATGTATCCAGAAAATATCACTCATTTTGATTCTGATGCAAATGAACATGTCTATCTTTTCTTACGCGTTGAATCCTACCCCTTTTCAACAGTCACTTCAAAAGATTCAAATATTAAAAATAAAGAAATAGAAGTAGAAATTCTTTCTAACATTAAGCAAATTCAAACTTACCTCCAAGAAAAAGAAGTTGGTGATAAACGCTTATTCGACTGGCTGAATAAAGAATACAATAATCAAAAACTGAACAATGAACATCTTCTGAACACTATAACCGGCAAATTAGAGGATTTCAATATGTTCAGAAAGGGACTAGAACAAAGTATCTCTGAGCTACGTTTGAAAGTTGATGATATCACTACCAAAAGAGATTCACTTGTTGGTAGTGGAAATGCAGAATTGATCGAATCGGAATACAGAAGAGCCAAAGAACTTTATCATCAATACTATGCAAAAAGGAGGGTTTTAACTCACGAAAAATATACACTTGAAAACGATGTGATGTTCAGTCGCTTCAACATTGAAGTTGAAGCAAATAAAAATGCAAAAAAACAAATGGTAGATTCTGATATTGCTGCAAACATTCCTATAAGTGGTAGACCATTAAAAGACATTTTTGCAGATATCCTGATTACGGCAAACAAAAATAGCAAAATAAATCTACAGAAATATCGTGAACGGATATACACTGCTAACGAAGAACAGACGCAACTAATTCAGGGAGCATTGGAGTGGGAGGTTGAAAGTGAAGATTTCAGTATTTTGAAACTTACTCGCGGAAATGTAGGATCTAGAAGTCATTTTGTTCTCCACCTTGCAAAACGTACTAATCTAAATTCAAAACCTGGATTCCCCGCACCAAAAAGCGGTTTATGTAAGTCAACACTGTTGTTCAAGCGCGGGAAAAATGAAATGCGTAACTCCTCTAAACCTGCTTTAAACAAACTAGCAAAATGTCTACGAAAATATCCAAAGCAAATAATAAAGATTACCGGTCATACCGATCCACTTAAACCTAATTATGGAGAGGGTTCAAAATACAGCAATGTCTCATTAGGCTTAAAACGTGCTGAGGCACTCATGAAATCTTTAATTGCGATGGAATTCAATTCAGGGCGCTTCATCGTTGTCAGCAAGGGTTCTATGGATCCTGTAGCTATTGGTAGAGACAATAAAGAATTGGAAAAAAATCGTAGAGTTGAAGTTGTCTCTTCACCAAATGAATAATAAAATACTTATATCTTAGAAGAAATATTCATGAGGCTCTTAACAAAGTAAGTGGTGAACTTCTAAGAGTACGACTAGTGGCAAGAGATGCTACTCCAACGCTTAAAGATGTAACTCCGATAATGCTTGCCAAACTGGTTGGCCATGTCCATTTCCAGAGATTTTCAAAAAACCACCAGGAAATTCCGTAAGACATTATTAAACTTAAAACAACTCCGAACAAACCCGCAAATATCCCTAACACAGCAAATTCAATTTGTATCATCTTCTGGATGTCTGAAAATTTGGCACCGAGTACTTTAAGCATATTCAATTCCCAAAGCCTACCGTCAACTTCGTGACGAGCAATTGAAAAGACAACAACCAGACCTGCCAAAATTGATAGATAAGCCATCAATCTGAGTGCCAAAACCATCTGATCAGATATTTTCAAGGCTCTCTCCACCATGCGTGAAACATCAATTACTGAAACATTCGGATAATCGCTGACAATTCTGTTTTGAATCTTCAACTTACCTGATGCATCCAACCCACCTATTGAACCCAAAAACGTACTCGGAGCATCTTCTAAGACTCCGGGTTGAAAAATGATGAAAAAATTCGGTTGAAAACTATTCCACTGTACACGGCGCAAATTTGTTACAATAGCCTCAACCAAAACTTCCTGTACATTAAAGGTCAAAAAATCACCCAATTTTAAACCCATTCTTTCAGCATATCGCACCTCCAATGAAACTTCTGCTGGTTTTCCAGAATCCCAATCATAATTAGTTGCCAACATTCGCCCCTCTACAATATGTTCTGAATCAGAAAGTTCTGTTCGATATGACAGATTTAGGTTACGTCTCCGGAAACTCTGCTGTCTTTCCTGTTCTCTGGTCAGGGCAACTTTATCACTATACACAAAGTTCTTACCGTTCACTTTTTCTAGGCGAGCTCTCACCATTGGTGAAAGATAATTTAAGTTAACTTTTTCAGAGATCAATGTTTTTTGAAGTGTTTCCATTTGTTCCTGCTGAATATCAAACAAAAACAAACTTGGAATACGAAAATCATCAGGCCTTGATACTTCTTCCTGCAAACCCTGATAAATTTGCGGAATCAAATTTATCAATAAAGTACCAAGTGCAAGTGCAAGGAAACAAGATATTGCTCCTGTTCTGTTACGCTGAAGATTTCTAAAAGCAAGACGTTTCATTGTACTTCCTGAAATTTGACTAAGATTTCCAGCCATAGCTAAAACAAGCCAGGCTATGCAACCTAAAAAAAGAATAGAAACCAGCAACATTCCAACAAATACACTTCCCACAATCAAAGAGTGAGACTGCCAGACTGACAAAGACCATGATAAAATAAGCAAGGGAATATAACTTAAGACCTGTTTTTTCCAGAATGATGAATTAACAATCTTTTGTTCAATATTTTCATGAAAAAGGTGCAATGGTTCCACAGTACGTATTCTAGATAGGACAGGTAAACAAAAGACCAAACTTCCAACACCTCCTAAAACAAGAGCAAACATTAGACTTATCGGACTTAACTGAGTTTCAAAACCATTTGGCAAAAATTGTTTAAGCAGGATAGGTAAAAGCGGTAAAATTCCTAATGAAATTATAATCGCAATCAACGCAGAACCTGTGCCTAATAATCCCAACTGCCACAACACCATACGGTAAGTTTGCTGACGGGTTGCCCCCAAACTCATTAAAATTGATATTTCACGAAAGCTATGGACAAGATAATTACGAAAAAGGTAAGCTGCACCTATTCCAGCCAGAAATACAGCAATCATTGCCACTAAACCTAAATAATCATTTATATAACCCAGAAGCCTTCCTAAATTGTTTCCTGCTCTATTATGTGTCAATATTCTGATTTTTGATTCTGATCCTTCAAAATCATTTATTTTATTTTTAAGTTCAACATTAAGTCCTGGAAGATCAGCGCCTTCCGGCAGACGATACAATCTCTGGTAACTGACCCTACTTTTTTTACTTAAAAGTCCAGTTTCTAACATTTGTGAATATCCGAGATAAATCCGTGGCGCAAGTCCGAATGATGAAAATGAACTGCTGGGATCGTCAATTATAGTATCTGCAATTCTGAAAATCTTCTCGCCAATTTTAATACTTTCACCTACGCTAAGACCAAGCATGAACAAAAGTTCAGGATAAACCCAAACTTCATCAGAAAATTTCAAGCTTTGTTCAATATTTTCACTTTCCACGATTCCGTTTTTTTTCAAAATCATTTTTCCATAAAACGGATATTCATCCTCAACACCTGTAATCTGTACCAATCGTGAAATATTCTTAGCCGCAACCATTGTGAATAGAGTTATTTTACGAGTACTTAAAGTATTTTGTGGTAATTTTTCTTCAAGAACATTCAAAGTATTTTCTTCAAATGGCACATAGCTCGTCAGAGCAACATCTGCTCCTAGGATTGCTTTTGAATTTTGACCAAGATGATTATCTAGAGATACTTTAAATGAATCTAGTGCAATGAAACCTGCAAGTCCTAGCGCAAGGTTAAAAATAAAAAAGATACTGAAACGTCGATTGTTTAGCAATTTCCTAAAGGCCAGTTTAAACCAGAAAAATGCTGGAGGATTTTTCATTGGAAACTTCCAGAATTAAGTTGTAACTGTCTTGAGCAGCGCTGAGCTAATTCAATATTGTGTGTCACCAACAGTAAAGTCATGCCAGTAGTCTGTACAAGATCAAAAAGGAGGTTACTTACCTGAATACCAGTAGCATTATCAAGATTTCCTGTTGGTTCGTCAGCAAGCAAAATTGAGGGACGGATTACTATTGCTCTGGCGATGGCAACTCTTTGTGATTCACCGCCACTCAGTTGGTGAGGAAAATGTGTTTCTCGTTCTGCAAGTCCAACCTGCAGCAGAGCATCACGAGAACGTTGCTGACTATCTTTATGCCCAAACATTTCTAAAGGAAGAGAGACATTTTCTATCGCGGTCAGGTGAGGCATTAAATAAAATTGCTGAAAAATAATACCAATGTTCTCAGCTCGAAATTGCGTCAGTTTGACCTCACTCATTTCCGAAATTTCTTGGCCCCTTATACGAAGTGAACCTGAACTTTGTCGATCCAATCCTGCCAACATTGACAACAATGTAGACTTACCACTTCCAGACTGTCCAACGACTGCAACAGTTTCTCCCTCCTCAACTTGAAGATTTAAGTTTTTCAAAACTTCAATGTTTTTGTGATTGTCCTGTGGAAATGATTTATATAACCCCTTAATTTTAAGAATCATTAAAATATGTGTTGTTAAAATTTCTCAGTTTATGAAAATATCCACTCATAAGTTTACAAAATACAAACTCAATAATCAAATTATAACACTCTGTTTTTAGTATCATTTTGAATTAATTTTATGTAATTTGAGTTCACTCATTGGATTTAATTATGAATATGTAACTTTGTTTAAATATTTATTCTTGACACGTCGCAAAAACTATGTGAATTTGAAACATGATTTTGTATTAAGTATTTAAAAATTGCCTTCATCATAAAAGAATTATTTTTTGAAACTTTTCTATTGAGTTATATGGAAGCATTAAACATTTTACTGATTGGAACGGGAACAGGTGTCATATTTGCGGTTTTCAGCATGTTAATGATAAATTCCTCAAACTCTGAAAAGTATCCTGTTGGAGGTTTTCTTCCTGCATTGTTGATGATAGCGGATCTAGGAATGGATTCAAAAGTTGTAGTAGCAGGTATTTTGATGATGGGTGGAATGACAGGTTTTTATCTGACTCTTACTTTTTGGAAAGTACGTCCGGAATCACTAAAGAGAAATCTACATCAGGCGAAAGATAGCTCAGATAGTTCTATAGCTGTAACAACTGACGAAAACTCTACAATTACAGTTAGCGGAAAATCTTTAGCAGATTTTCTATAGGAAACTTAGCTAACTCCTACTTAGCTAATTCTTTAAGAATCTTGAAAAGCTGCTTTTAGTGGAATATTCTTCAGTAATTAAAATTTGGATATCAACTAATTATATTATGTTCCGGACCAAAAGGAAATTTAGTAATATTTTCTGATCCTCCTTCAGTCACAACTAAAATATCGTGTTCACGATAGCCACCCGCTCCTGGCAGGCTCTCAGGAAGCATCACCATTGGTTCAATTGAGATTACCATATTCGGTTCCAAAACAGTTTCGATATCTTCACGCAGTTCCAATCCAGCTTCACGACCGTAATAGTGAGAGAGCGTTCCGAAAGAGTGACCGTAACCGAAAGTACGGTATTTTAGTAAATCATGTTTTCTAAAAATCTCATTCAATTCAGCTGCTATATCACAACAACGAACTCCGGGTTTGACAATCTCTAAACCTCTGCGATGTACTTCAATATTAATCTCCCAAATTTCCAAATGTCGTTCTGAGGCATAATCAAAAAATAAAGTCCGTTCCAAAGCGGTGTAATAGCCCCCAATCATTGGAAAACAATTTAGACTTAAAATATCACCTTTTTGAATTTTACGTGTACTGACAGGATTATGAGCACCATCTGTATTTATTCCAGATTGAAACCAAGTCCAAGTATCCATAATATCACTTTCTGGATATCGTTCCGCTATTTCACGTACCATAGTCTGAGTTGAATGCAGAGCGATTTCATGTTCTGGTACACCTTCAGCGATTGCTTCCACACATGCAGCTCCTCCAATATCTCCAACTTGAGCACCGTTGCGAATTAATTCTATTTCTTCACTGGATTTGATCATTCGTTGACGCATAGTCATTTTTGAAATGTCTATAAACTGAGCATCAGGAAGTACTGATTGAAGTTTATTTAAATTTTCCAGATTGATTTGATCATACTCAACACCTATACGGGCACTCCCATTCATTTCATTCTTTGCAGCCCTGAAATAATTATCCCTCTCCCAATCAGTAAAAATAATATTTTCACCAAAACCACGCCGCCAGGGTTGTCCTCCGTCAATATTAGCTGTTATAGATTTAATCTTATCCTGTGTCACTACTAGACCATATGGTCTCCCAAAAGAACAATATACAAAGTGATTGTAATAGTTGATATTATGAATAGAGGTAAAAAATACTGCATCCACATTTTCTTTTTCCATTGAAGATCGCAACTTAGTAAGACGAGACTCCATTTCAGTGACAGAAAAAATTGCGGTTTGTTTTTTGCCATTTTTAATTGAGATAATTTGCTCCACGCCTAATCCTTAATTATAAAAGTGTTAAACAAAAATTTTATTTAACTGGTTATTAACACAAACAAAGGTTGTACACTTAGAAATATCTTTTATTTTTTTTGCACCAATATAAGTGCATGTACTCCTAACACCGCCCAATAAGTCAAGTAAAGTATCCTCCAAGGCACCTTTATAAGGGATTTTAACAAGTTTTCCTTCACTAGCTTTATAATCTTTCCCCTTTTTATCACTATAATATTTATCAAGTGCAGTACTGCTAGCCATTCCATAAAATTCCACAGTTTTTTCACCCGTAATTTTATTTTCATTAATATTCCCACTATTCTCATCATGACCAGCTAATAATCCACCCAGCATCACGAAATCGGCATTTGCTCCAAAGGCTTTACTAATATCACCAGAACAGGTACATCCTCCATCTGACATTACCATTCCGCCAATACCATGAGCGGCATCAGAACACTCTATGACAGCACTCAATTGAGGAATTCCAACACCTGCGACATTTCTGGTAAGACACGCAGATCCTCCTCCAATTCCTACTTTAACAATATCAGCACCGGACAAAATAAGTTGTTCCGTCATTTCCGGTGTACAAACATTTCCTGCAATAATAATCTTATTTTCAAATTCTCTTCGAACTTTCTTTATAAAATCTGAAAACTGTTCGGTGTAACCATTGGCGACGTCAATACAGATAAAACTAAAATGTTTTATCTCATCACCTAAGTCGTGCAATAAATTCAAACCTTCCGCGATTCCAATTGTAATAGCTACATTTTTCTTGATATTATTTGGGATTTTGAGCAACTCCTCAGAATCATGGAATTTATGCAGGCATGTAAGTGTGTTATGAGCACTTAATATTTTTGCCGAATCAATCGTACCGACAGTATCCATGTTTGAAGCGACAACAGGTATTCCTTTCCAAACTAGATCAGACCATTTAAACTTAAATTTTCTTTCTAAATCAACTTCTTTTCTGGAAGTATAATAACTTCTTTTGGGCTTAATAAGGACATCTGAAAAATCATATTTTACTTCATTTTCTATATGCATTGTTAATCCGTTATGTATTCTTGAGTATTTTCAAATTCCCATGGAAAGTGAATCCATAAATTTTCACTATCTTTTGCAACTTCTCTCGCAAAAACATGTGGAGTAAAATTACATTCGTTGTTCCACCATAGAGATGCAAATTTAGCAAGATCGCAAAATTCTTTAATTTCGTCATTGATCTTGTGAAATGTTTCTCCGCCATCACAAACATCATCCACAATCAAAACATTTTTATGTTTTTTCTCTGGTGTATAGGTCTCCCAGGCTGGAAAATCACGTAGTGATGTTCTTATAGGTACCATCGGCAACTTAAACCAATGACTCAAAGCGACCGCAGGAACAAGTCCACCTCTTGATACTCCAACGATAACATCCGGTTTAAAATCTGATAAAGATACTTGACGTGCAATTTTTTGAATATCTATCAGACATTCCTTCCAAGAATAATAATATTTTTTACTCATTTTATATTACAATAATTATAGTGAAGTTTAAAAAGTGGTATAATAAAAAAGAATGCCACTCATCACATAATAACGTAAAGATACCATAAAATGCCTAGTACCACTCAAAACCAAGATCGTCAATATGGAAATTAAATTTTAAAGAGACTATTATTGTGCTTGAAAATTTCTATGGAAACTATAATTCAGCATGATATAAAAACTTTATTTTTTGAAATAATTTTGTTTATTCCAAAATGCTACGTATACATGCTTTTTTTGTGGCTCACCAATAATAATAACCAATGCATGTGCTAGAGTAAAGAAATCATAATTTAAAGCAGTATTTTTTTTGCAATTAATGTTTAGTCTGTGTCTACAAGACCTGCACCGGCTCCTGATATACGAGTCTCTTCAGTAGAAGGAACTAGACAACGGCAAAAATAAGAATGAATAATCGGCCAAGTATCATATAATTTAACTCCTGTTTCCAGTATTCTTTCTCTGTTTTTTTTATAGTAATTAGTTTTACCCTTCCATTTCTCTGAATTGAAAAAACTACTATCCACTGATTTAATTATCACATTTGTCGAAGCGGACATTGATGAAATATCGAAAGCTGAGTCCCATGATTTTTTCCAGTTACCATGTTGGTCAGTCAAAACAGAACAGGGAAACCCTTTGTAATCCTGCCAGCTAATCTCCCAATTGCCATTATTTAAAGCGCCAACTGCGGCCGCTATTAAAAAAGGATAGTCAATGTTTTTTGTGCAATAATTCTTATATTCTGTAATTTCTGTATCTTTTGTTGAAATCCAGTCACAAACTGTAGGTCCAGCCATAAGTGCGGAAAGTTGTTTTTCTTCCGAAGGTTTAAGTATAGTCTCAGTATCATTTTCAGTTTGACTTGAGCAAAGACTGCTTTGAGCTTCGTCAATTGACTTTAAAGCATTTGAAGTAATTGCGGCTGGATCAAGACCACTAGCTGCAATCCAAACAGAAATACGGCCAAAATCCTCTGCTAATCCATAAGGAAGTCCGACACCCATAGCTGCTCTGCTAAAAAAAAACATTATCTCGTTAAATGATAATGTAATTTCAGGAGAATTCATTTAACCTCCTAAGCAGGTATAACCGGGAATGCCCATTCTTCTGCTTCTTTTTCAGAAATTTCTTCAGGATGAGGTGCCCCCTGAAACAAGGTGACCCTTGTCCATAGTTCTGATTTTGGGTCAAACTTAGAAGCACCAAAAAAAGCCAGTTTGAAACGCAGAAGATCTATGGGTCGCATATCAGCGTCCAAAATATTATCACGTATTTCTGCATACGGAAAACTTACTAGTGTCTGTACCCTGCGAACAATATGACGAAATTGAGGATAAACTCGCACAAACTCACCTACAGTAATTTCAGCTGAAACACTCTTTATTTTTTTACTCAAGAGATAGACATCACGTCCGACCGCAAGAGGCATTTCTTTTTCTGCTCCATGTTCAGCATATCTGTCACCAAAACGCGGTTCCAACTTCTCTTCTGAATAGTACCAGAAACGACGTTGTTTTTCCGGATCTTCAAAATCAATTTCCAATGCCCATGAAAATGATTCTTGTAACAGATCACTCAACTGAGTGAGACTCATTGAAGGGTCTATTTCTATTCCTGTAGAAGTCTGCATATCATCCTCCAAATCATCTACTAGATCTCCGTGAGGTTCAATCAGAAGAGATACTGTCAGTTCCTGGCCTTCGAGCGAGAAATTTTTTTCTGAAAAATGTAAAATTCTGCCCCAAATAAAGGGCTGTTCTCTTTGTTTTTCAACCTTAAACCAATTTGCTAGCAGTTTAAGGTCTTCGCGTGTCTTTAATATTCTAGCGGTTTGTATTTCATCCTCTACACTCCATTCTGCAATGTGTTGAATTGCACGATGGAGATATTTGCTGAATAAGGACAAGGTTTCTGTAGTATGCTTCTCAATTGCGACAACTCTGGATAGAGCAGTTTCGCGGGCCAATACCCAGTTATGAATCAATACTGGATGTTTGATCAGAAATGGAGCCATCCCCAGACCAGTCGCATTGCCGATTCCAAGATATTTACTGATTCCCGAATTTAAAGTGACTGCCTTTTCACCGCCAATCTGTTTTGCGACGTGTTCAACAAGTTTGATGGTAAACCAGCGAAAAAGATAAACCGCAATTAATTCTACCTGAAAAGCTCCTCTAGTTTCCGGACGCTTGGATATTTTTTCCCTGTCTGCGCATCCGAATTTACCACTACCGTAAACCGCGGTTGTACGCATCAGATATCCAACAGAAGCTAAAAGTTCAATATCAGGCTGTTTTCCTTCTGATAATCTTAATATTACATGTTCAAACAAACGCAGGCTTTTATTCGCACGTGCCAGAACAAGTTCATTTGGACTGAATCGACCTGCTTCCTGCTTTGGCGTGTTTACTGAGAGTCTTTTTATGTCTTCTTCAGTCGGAACTCCATCAAAAAGATTGAATGTCGCGTCCCATACCTCTGCTACGACTCTGTCAGAGCGCATTTCCGGTGCTATTTCATTTGTAAACACAACTAGTGAATATATATGTTCGGGAGTATGCACAGCAAAAACAGAAACTCCGTAACCATATTTATCAACATCAAAACGTATCTCCTCAAATTTCCATTTTTCTCTTGATATTCTGCGGGTAAGACTGCGCATAAAACTTAGGCGGGTTTGAAAAGATGAACCCATTCTGGACAACCGCATCACCTTTTCCGGTGAACGCATTCCTGATGAGATAAATTGAATAGATTCAGGCATTTTCGCTTTTAGAGTTATTTTGTGGAGCAAAAGAGTTTTCAAAAAATTCTAACCAATTAAGACCTGCAATTCTTTTTACTTCATTTTCTGAGAAACCCTTTCTCCTCAAACAACTGAATATATTTATAAAATCACGATTGTCTCGAAACCACTCTGGTTGTTCTGGGAAACCCGCTGATTTTGCGGAGCCTTCGCCAAAATCTCTATCTGTCGACCAAGTTCCGTTTCGCATCCATTCTACTACGCGGTCAGGCTGGTTTTGACATAAATCACTCCCCATGCCGATCCGCTCAACACCAATCATTTCCGCAGTCCTAGCTATCATTTCGCAAAATTCCTCCAACAAACAAGCAGATTTATTTTTCAAATGATGCGGATACATTGAAAAACCGAGTATCCCACCGCTTTCAGCAAGTGCCTTTAAAACATCATCCGACTTGTTTCTCAATGCATCAAACCAGAATAACGGATTTGCATGAGTGATGGCAATTGGTCGTGAGGAAATTTCAATGGCTTCAAGAGTTGATCTAGCTGCAGAATGACTCATATCAACAACCAAACCAACTCTGTTCATTTCACTAATCACTTGACGCCCCATCCTTGTTATTCCCGGATCATCCTCCTCATAACAACCTGTTGCCAACAGACTTTGATTGTTGTAGGAAAGTTGCATGAATCTCACTCCAAGTTGATGACATATTTCAACTAAACCAATATTATCCTCAATTGGAGAGCAATTTTGAAAACCAAATATAATTGCTGTTCGCCCTTCATCAGCACCTTTCAAAACATCATCTGAACTTCTTCCCTGAAAAATCAAATCTGAATATTCTTCAAAAAGTCTATTCCAGGCAATCACATTTTCTACCATTTCCTGAAAATCTTCATGGTAGCATATTGTCACATGGACTGCCGAAACTCCACCTTCATTCATCTGCCTAAAAATATCCTCTGACCAGTTATTGTACTGGAGACCGTCGATTATTATGGGAGTTTTGAAAGTTTTCATACTTTTATTAGTTTTTTGATATAAATATTTAGATTTTATTTTTATAACATTATAGAGAAATTATTGATTCTTTTCATCAGCAAATTTTAACTAAAATACGAACAAACATCCGTAGCATTTTAATATCTTTATAAACTCATACCTCAACTATATCTATTTACACAATTTTTAGTAAAAATCTACATATTTTTCAGATAATTATTGTTTTATTTTATTTTGAAAGCAAATTTCCTTGATCTAAAAGTGAATAATCCAAAATAATTTTACTAAGTTTAAAGTTTTCATGGTTAATATTTTCTCATATTTTAACTAAAACCGATAATTGGAATTTCAGGTTCTGCGCGTACAGATAAAAGCCTAGGAGCACCATTTTGCACTACTAGATTTTCCTCATGTACCATGATTCGACCTTCCCCATAGTTGAGTGAGGGTTCTAAAGTGATAACCATATTCTCCTCTAAAACTGTTTCGTCAAAGGTAGCATGAGAAGGCCATTCCGTTAACTGCATACCTAATCCATGACCATATCGTCCAACCTCACCACCCTGATCATCCATCTCTGAAATAACATTTTGCATTGATTGAAATAAATCTTGACAACTTATTCCAGGCCGTGCAGCTGATATTCCTGCTTCTGTTGCACGCCATAAAGTGTCATAAGCGCGACGTGAAATATCATCTACATTTTCTACGGCATAATTACGATCAAAATCGCAAAAATAACCATCAAAAGTTGCTCCCGTATCAAACATCAATATATCTCCTGACTGTAAAGGCCGATTAGACGGAGGTGAAATAATATCACGATATCCTCCTTGGTCAGCTCCCCCTGCTAAATATGGCACATCATCAGCCCCTTGTGTCAAGCATTCTATACGAAAAGCTCGAAAAGCTTCGGCAAGAGGCTGGCCTTTATAAAATATTTTACCCGCCTTTTCAAAGGTCTGTGAAGCAATCTTACAAATATGTTCAATTTTTTCAATTTCCGCTACTGATTTAATCATCCGCAAATGACGTATCATATTAGTCGCATCTACTAACTCGACCCCTGGCAAACTAGACATCAAACGTTCATAATCCATAAGAGGCATGCGTAGACCAGTTTCATGACCTTTCATGATGCCCAAACGTGCTTTAGATTTCGAAAATGGGTCAAGCAAGTCCTGAAGCAGACTGATCCCGTCATCTTTTGGGCAGGGGGCACTCCATGTTCTAATATCGTCAATCCAAGTTGAACGCATTAGAATAGCGCCAATTTCTGGAATTACAGCTATAGGTTTTTTCTCAGCAGGAACGAAAAGAAACCAAGGACGAGTCGGACTTTGCCAAAACTGAGTATTAAAACCACTGAAATATCGTACTTCAGGCTCACTCATCAATAAAATTCCAGCCAAATCATTTGTTGACATTAGTTTTTGAGCTCTTTCTAAACGCTCCTCAAATTCTCTAAGAGGAAAACCTCGAACAGGTTTGTCCAACATTTTTATCTCCTTTCATAATTTTGTTGAATATTTCTCTATCAGTTACACCTTCGGAACCAATCAGCAAGACTCGGGAATTTTCATCCAAACCAAGTTTTGTTTTTAAGTCAGGTTGTTTACCTGCACTGATAATTACAGCAAGACCCGCCACTGCACTTTCTCCGGCTTCTATTAAAGGATCATCTCCGTTTGGATGTGCTAAAAGTTGCACGGTTGGGGGCACAATTTTGTCAGGAATTGTTACAAAATCATTCGCTTCTTCTGTTAAAATTTGCCACGCAATTTCAGATACTTCCCCACAAGACAATCCAGTCATAATGGTTTCTTCTTTGATTTTCACTCTCTTCACTTCATTTGCTTTAGCACTTTCATAAAGACAAGAAGCCAATTCTGACTCGACAATTACCACACGCGGTGTTTGATCTCCCCAGTACTGACGCAAAAAAGAAGCAACTGAAGCTGCAAAACCACCACAAGCACTCTGCAGAAGGATATGTGTAGGTGGATTGATTAATTCATCGTTAATTTCTTTCGTCATCACGCCATACCCCAGCATAACATCGCGGGTGACTTAACTATATCCAGGCCATGTAGTATCAGATACAACAAACCAGTTGTTTCTTTCAGCCTCATTACGTGCCAACTCAACAGAATCGTCGTAGTCCCCTTTAATCCTAATTACATCTGCTCCTAAATGACGCATGGCATCGGCCCGCACTTCGCTGACTTTTGAATGAATATAAATTCGACACGGTGCTCCAAAACGCTGACAACCCCAAGCAAGAGAAAGTCCATGATTACCGTCTGTTGCAGAAACAAGTGTAATTTCAGAAGCTTCTTCAGCATAATTTCCGACACGAATATCTTTTAAATTAACTTCATGATTCAAAGTAAAAGATATTTGTTTTTGTAATAAGCACAAAGCAGCATATGCCCCACCAAGCGCCTTAAAACTTCCCAGTCTAAATCGACTCCCTTCATCTTTGTAGAGAACTTCACCAAGACTTAAACTTTCTGCAAGTGATTTCAAGCTATAAAGAGGGGTCGGAGAATATCCATCCCACTGGCTAATTTCTTCGATCGCAGTTTCAAATCCTACAATTGGAAGAATTTCAAATTCGGACTGATGAGAATGAGGGTTACCTGAAACATGAGAGATTGTAGCGTTCCCAAATATACTTGTCATTGTTTCATTAATTTCAGTGTTCATATTAAATATTTACTCTGACAAGTAGTAGTTTTTAAGGACATTAATATTTGCAGGAAATGAATCGATTAATGAAAGATAAGTAATATAGAAAATATATTATTAAAATCCTTCAATCTTAAAAAAAGCAAAAGCTAAAACAAATGTTGCTATATTAGGAAGGAGTAACTCCTCTGAGTCGTTCTGTACGCCGTCTCAGCAGTTCAAGAGTCGTAAGCATACCAATCGTTATAAGAATCAATAAAGTTGCTGCAGAGAGAATTGTGGGGCTAATTTGTTCACGGATTCCAGAAAACATCTGCCATGGTATAGTTCGTTGTTTGTATGAGCCAACAAAAAGAACAACCACCACTTCATCAAATGATGTAACAAAAGCAAATAGAGCTCCAGAAATAACACCTGGTGTAATCAAAGGTACAATGACTTTAAAAAAAGTGGTAGTAGGAGGTGCTCCCAAACTTTGAGACGCACGAATCAAATTATTGTCAAATCCAGTTAAGGTAGCAGTGACAGTAATGACTACAAATGGTGTACCTAGTGCTGCGTGTGCTAATATCACACCCAAATGTGTCCCCTGCAAACCTATGCGACTATAAAAAAAGAACATTCCTGCCGCAGAGATAATTAGAGGAACAATCATTGGTGAAATCAAGAGACTCATTATCAAAGTTCGATAAGGCATATGTGGTCTTGAAAGCCCTAAAGAGGCCAAAGTTCCCAAAAATGTGGAAATAATTGTAGCAAAGAAAGCAATGAAAACTGAATTCCTAACAGCTCCCTGCCAGTTCAAGCTAGTAAAAAAATCGTTGTACCATTGTAGGGAATAACCATCCGGATCAAAGGCCAACATCTTCTTAGTGAAAGTGAAAAAAGGAACTTCATTAAAGGAAAGTGGAATAATCACAAGCAGAGGGAAAATCAAAAAAAACAACACCGCACCACATATTATCCAAAAGGTGTAATGCCAAATTCTTTCAGGAATACTTAAATATGGAGGTAAAGAACTAACATTAACTTTTATCTTACGTGCTTCTTCCACCTTTTTGAGCAACCACTCTTCCTGCGCAGACGTTATATTTTCTATATCAGGGATATAGTTACCATAACGGTCTGTAACATAAGTTATTTTCAGTTTGTCTTGGGCCTCTTCTCGGAGCGAAGCATATATTTCGTAATCGTAGTCGTGCAGAATCATATAAAATTATAATACTTTATTAACCCAATTTCATATTGTTGATCCCAACAATACGGTGATATAATACGAAAAATAAAAGTACAATACCCAACAAAATAACACCAATGGCAGAGCCTAAACCCCAGTTCAGTGAACTTGAAATGTGATAAGCAATCCTGTTACTAATAAACGTTCCTGAACTGCCACCAACTAATGCAGGTGTGATGTAGTAACCAATTGCTAAAATAAAAACTAAAATTGAACCTGCTCCAATACCTGGCCCTGTATTTGGGAAATATATCTTCCAAAAAGCTTTCCAAGGATGTGCGCCTAGAGAAATAGCTGCACGTACATATGATTTTGGAATTGTTTTCATCACACTGAACAATGGTAAAACCATAAAAGGAAGAAGAATATGGGTCATCGCAACTACTGTCCCTGTAGCATTATGAATCATCGCCAAACGACCATCCTCATTAATAAATCCAACTAATAACAGAAAATCATTAATCACTCCTTCTTGTTGTAAAAGAGCAATCCAAGAAGTTGTTCTAACAAGAAGCGATGTCCAGAATGGTAAAAGTACAAAAATAATAAGGATATTACTAATACGGGTAGAAACTGAAGAAAGCATGTAAGACAAAGGAAAACCAATAACAAAAGTAAGAAATGTAATTAGTGTACTTAGCAAAATCGTTCTAAAAAATAATTTAAGATATATACTATCTTTTGATTCCAGTGACTTGATATTTCCACTTGAAAATTCCCTCTTAAAATCAAGTGCTGCAAGGTAATACCCATCTGTATAATTAGATGAATTTTGTTTAATAACCTGCCATGTATAAATTTCACCCCATCGTTTATCCGCTTTTATTAGTCCATCTTTAAAAGGTGGTGATTTTATTTTTTTAACTTTTCTTCCAGTTTTTCTAAATAAGCTCGAAAAACCTGAACTTTCATAGTTGAAACGTGATCCTATTTTAGTATGTTGCTTTGAGGCCTTAGCTTGTTTTATTTCTTCTACGATTGCAGCGAAAACTTCTTCATCGGGCAATTGACCAGAATATTCATCCCATTTTTGGAGAGCTTCAGCGGATTTAGGAAGGATCTTTTTTACAATTGAATTGTCTACTGACAGCATTAGCATATCAGCAATTGGTCCAATAAACGCAATCGTGATAAAAAGTAATAGAGGAAATACCATCAAGAAAGCTATAATTTTGCTTCGCCGTTGAGCTCTTGCCAAACTTATCTTTAGCGGTGTCCCATCAGCTGTAACTAAAGATATATTTTCTTGGTTTTTTTCCATCAACTGAAAATTCGGTTGAAATTAAATAGTCGGGAAAATAATGTTTTCCCGACTAAATTAAAGCATAATGACTATTTCAACAACCAAGCATTGAACTTAGCATCAAGATCGTCACGATTATCCGCCCAGAATTCATAGTTAAAAAGTAGGGTGGTTTTCGCATTATTAGGATCAGTTGGCATATGAGGTGCCATTGCAATTCCTAATTTAGCATGATTTCCAACCATCGGCGCGGATGATGCGCGGGTTGGACCATATGAAATGAATTTTGCCTGATCCGCAAGACGCTGAGTATCAGTAGCAAAGCGAAGATATTTCATAACTTCAGCTTTGTTCTTACCCTCACTAGGAACAACCCATCCATCAAGGTCAAAAACCTGCCAATCCCAAAGCATTGCAACTGGCTGTTTTTGCTCCTCAATCAGAGCAAACAAACGACCATTATACGTTGAACCTACAACAACCTCTCCATCAGCAAGCAGCTGAGGTGTTTGTGCTCCTGCAGTCCACCAAACAACACTACTCTTGATGGTATCCAACTTAGCTAAAGCTCTACGCACGCCAGCATCTGTTCCAAGAACATCATATACCTTTGATGGTGAAACTCCATCACAAATAAGAGCCCACTCCAAATTGTTTATCGGCTTTTTTTCCAAAGATCGTTTACCAGGAAATGATTTAAGGTCAAAAACATCACAGACACTTTTCATTGGTCTTGAAACTTTGTCTTTTCTATAACCAAAAGTTGTAGAATAAACTATCTGAGGTATAAAACATGGTGAGACAATAAAATCACCAAAATCTTCTGTGGCAGAACTTCCATCAGCTCCATTAGCTAATACACTGTTGTGATCAATTTCATCAACTAACCCTTCATCACAAAGCATCATTGCGTCAGAAGCAACTGCATCAACCAAATCCCATGTGGTATTTCCAGCTTGTTTCATAGCTCTCAACTTTGCCACGGCACTCCCAGCAGAATCATCATTGACGATTTTAACACCAGGTGTCCTATCCATGTATGGTTGATGGTAAGCATTCTGTTGACTTGCAGTATAAGCACCTCCCCACGAAACAACGACTAATTCAGTTGCCATTGCCTGACTTACCATACCAACTACTACGAAAGCAGTAATTGACATTATAGTTCGCATGAAATAATTCATACATTCTCCTTTACTATTACTGATAATTAAGCCCAACGAGGGCAGTTAATATATCCCTAATTGGGATCATTATTAATATACCTGATAAAGATATTTAATTTTCAAACATTAAGACAATCTTACTCAGGTTTGCACTGGCACGTCTAGGGCCCTTGCATCTTCTGCTTTCCAGCCTACTTGCACCTTATCTCCAGGTTTAAGCTCAGCATGGTTTGCAGAGTTTGGGATCTTAACGATAAAGTCGTTATGACCGCAAACGTTCATACGGGAGCGAATATGATCTCCCAAATAAATCAATTCTTCAACTATTCCACTTACGGTACTGGAACATTGTCCACTTTCCGGATTAACTGTAACACGTTCAGGACGCAAAGAAATCATTGTGCTGTGACCTACTCCCTCAATATTGACTGCAAGTGCTTTTACAGTTTCTCCACTTGATACTTCAACTATACAAATCTCTCCATCAAGCTCCTTAACTTTTCCATTTAGTGTATTATTCTCGCCAATAAATTGAGCTACAAAGGCATTCTCTGGTTTTTCATACAGAACGTCCGGTACTGCCAACTGCTGGATAACACCATCATCAAAAACAGCAATTCTATTAGACATTGTCAAAGCTTCACTTTGGTCATGAGTTACATATACTACTGTCACACCTAGATTTTCGTGAATATCTTTTATTTCATACTGCATTTGTTCGCGTAGTTGTTTATCAAGCGCCCCCAACGGCTCGTCCATTAGAACAAGTTTAGGTTCAAAGACTAATGCCCTCGCAACTGCAATTCTTTGCTGCTGTCCTCCAGAAAGTTGCATCGGTCTGCGAGAACCAAAAGCACCCAGTTGTACCATGTCTAAAATTTTTTTGACACGGTCCTCAATATCACTTTTTGACATTTTTCTGACTTGCAATGGAAACGCGAGATTCTCATTGACGGTCATGTGAGGAAACAAAGCATAGTTCTGAAAAACCATACCAATATTTCGTTTGTGAGGGGGGACATTATTAATGGATGTTCCATCGAGAATGATCTCTCCATGGGTTACTGTTTCAAAACCCGCAAGCATCATCAAACAAGTAGTTTTGCCTGATCCGGAGGGTCCAAGCATAGTAAGAAATTCACCTCTTTCAGTATCCAAATTTAAATCTTTTACTACAAGCGTTTCTCCGTCATAACTTTTTTGTACATTTTTAAAACTAACGTAAGCTTCGCTTTTTTCCATACTTTTCAAGAATATTTTTTTAAATTTTTGAATCTGAATTTTTGACCATTAGGTATTATATGTTTCAAAAAACAAATGTCAAACCTTTAATATATTAATTTTAAATAACATTTTAATATTAAGTAACATTGTTTTGATTCTATATTAAGTTTACTTTAAATAAATTATGTAAAATTGAATAATAGTTTTAAAGAATCAAAAAGAGATTGATATTTAGAATATGAAATTTTTAGAATTATTTTAAAACACAAATTTGATATATATTATTGAATTATATATTAAAAGGCATAACGTTTGAGGACCGAAAGTACTTGTCCGTAGTATGCTTTTCCAAACAAGTTAAGATGATTCATCAGGTGATACAGTTGGTACAGAGGTTCACGTTCAGCATAATCAGGAACAAGTGGGAAAGCTGATTTATATGCTGAATAAAAAGTATCTGAGAACCCCCCAAAAAGTGAAGTCATCGCTAAATCAGCTTCACGATGACCGTAATAAACCGCAGGATCAATCAGCCACGGGTTTCCTGCAACATCTATTAAATAATTTCCACTCCATAAATCTCCATGCAGTAAAGAAGGTTTTTCTTCTGTATCTGATAATAGTTCAGGAATTTTCATGATTAAACGTTCCAGTAGGGTAAGAATTTCAGGAGTTGCATAACCGTTTTTCTCAGCTAATTCTGCTTGGAATTTTATACGGTTCTCCGCATAAAAAGTAGCCCAATTGTCGCTTCCTATTGCGCTTGGTATATTTTTTTGTAGAGTGTTTCCTATAAAATTATCTTGCTTAAATCCGAATCTATCACCATGAAAACGGTGCAGTTCCGCAAATTGTGAACCCAGTTTTTCCATGCTGGACTCAGTACTATCATTCCCTTCTTCAATCCATTCCAGCAACAAGAAATCCGTATCTTTAGACACAATTTTCGGGACATTAATTGCAGCAACTTTCCTCAACTCTTCTAGTCCCTGTGCTTCTGAATTAATAATCCCGTAATTGGTACCCTGTGCTAGTTTAAGAAAGAATATTTTTCCGGAATTTAGTACTAATTTGTATGAATCTGCAATACAACCTCCTGAAACAGTAATCTTTGATTTCACAGGTTCTGAGAGGATTTCTTCTAGACGCGAATTTAAGTCAGGATTCATGATTTTTGGATGAGACAAATTCAAGCAAACCTTTACAGGCATCTTCAAGAAGATCCAAAACATTTTCAAAACCCTGATTTCCCCCATAATATGGGTCAGGCACTTCTTGTACTCGAGCAGTTTTACAAAAATCTGTCATGCGTCGTATTTTACCAGAATAATTATTATTTTGGTCTAACCACTTTATTTGCTGATAATTATCTTCATCCATTGTAATAATCCAATCGAACAATTCAAAATCACTGTTTTCAAAAGGTCGTGAAATACTATTAAGTTCATAACCACGAAAACTAGCATGTTTTTGCATCCTAGAATCAGCTGGGTTACCACGGTGATAATCAATAGTTCCAGCAGAGTCGCAATCTATTTCTTTTTCCATACCTTGCTGTTTAACCAGTGACTGCATTACGGCTTCTGCACAAGGAGAGCGACAAATATTTCCCATGCAGATAAAAAGAATTTTAGTTAAAACTTTTTTGGATTCACTTTTGTGATCACTGGAATAGGTATGAGGCATAAGTTATTTTTATTAAAAATGATTTAAAAAATAAATAGACATAATAATTTTAATCCTACCCTATAAAATAATGTATTACAAACAATAAGCTGGTTGTTTTATTCAACGAAATATTTTAAATTTTTTAGCATTTTACTTGTAATTCTCAACAAACATGATATTTTTACAAACACTTGTATTGGTCAGAAACGCAGTCAAATTTGAAATATAATAAAGATCAACTTCAAAATGGCTCTTTCTTAAGGGTTTCCGGAGAATGGACTTCTGTAGCCTTCAATCAAAAAACAACATATTTCTTATTTATGAGGAGAATTATGAATACAAATAGCATCCTAAAGAGACTAGCACTGTTTTTAGTTGGAGCATTGATCATTCCGACTTTTGCAGCTGCTGATATCAAAATGGGAATTATTTTGGGCTTTACTGGTCCAATCGAATCACTGACCCCGGACATGGGAAATTCTGCTGAGTTGGCTTTCAAAGAAGTTTCTGATTCCGGTCAGCTACTAGGAGGACAAAAGGTAAGAGTGGTCCGAGCAGATTCAACATGTATTGACGCAGCAGCAGCTACTGCAGCAGCCGAAAGACTGATCACATCTGATAAAGTGGTTGGCATCATGGGAGCAGACTGTTCCGGTGTTACAACAGCAATTGCCAATAATGTAGCTATTCCAAATGGAGTAACAATGGTTTCTCCTTCAGCTACTTCACCGGCACTAACCACCATTGCGGATAATGGTTATTTCTTCCGTACTGCCCCTTCTGACGCACGACAGGGACAAGTACTAGCACAAATCACTGTGGAACGTGGTTTCAACGATGTTGCAGTTACTTTCATTAACAATGATTACGGCAAAGGCTTATCTGATTCATTCATTAATGCGTACAAGGGACTGGGTGGAAAAGTAAGTGCAGTTGTTCCTCACGAAGCTGACAAAGCAGATTTTTCTGCTGAAGTTGCAGCACTCAATGCCTCGGGAGCAAGTATACTCGCAGTTTTCGGTTATGTTGACCAGGGTGGCAATCACATTATCCAGGGATCCATAGATTCAGGTGCTTTCGACAAGTTCATTTTGGCAGACGGAATGTTTGGTGAATCTTTGTTGAAAAATATAGACGGTGACTTATCAGGAACATTCGGAACTGTTCCCGGAACTGATTCTAAAGGTGCTGCAAGTTTTGCTAAAATGGCAACTAGTGCTGGAATCAAAGGTGGTGGACCTTTCACTGGTGAATCTTATGACGCAGCAGCACTGCTTATGCTCGCTATGCAGTCCGGCGGTTCTACAGATCGTGCAGCACTTGCTTCCAATGTGTTGGCAGTTGCAAACACTCCAGGTGAAAAAATTATGCCAGGTGAATTGGGCAAAGCACTGCGAATCCTCGCAAATGGAGGAGCTGTGGATTATGTCGGAGCTACCAATGTTGAATTGACAGGTGTAGGCGAAGCTGCAGGTTCTTACAAAGAATTTGAAGTTAAAGGTAAGGTTTTTTCCACAGTCCGCTTCCGCTAATAAATTCTTTCTAAAGAAATCCCCAGTCATAATATTTAGCCAAGACTGGGGATAGATAACATTATGACTTGCATTCATTTTTTATATGCTACTATGATAAACACGAATGGTTAATCAATCCGAAAAGACATGATGCTATGCTAGGTATTAAACATCATGAGTATCGTTACCAGAGGGTAGCGTAAACAATTTTTACTTTAATTAAAGGGGTAAACATGTACAAAGAATTTTTAAAATATACTGTAGGATTTTTGTTTTCTGCAGGTATGACTGTAAGTCCAGCTTTGGCTGGAGGTGAAGCTGAAGTGCTACATTGGTGGACTTCAGGAGGAGAAGCAAAAGCATTACAAGTCCTTAAGGACGATTTTGCTAAAAAAGGTGGTATTTGGAAAGACATGCCTGTTGCAGGTGGTGGTGGAGATGCTGCAAATGTAACACTTAAGGCAAGAATAGTTGCAGGAGATCCTCCTACAGCATCACAAATAAAAGGGCCTACTATCCAAGAAAATGATGAAGCTGGAGTAGTAGCTCCTTACCATATCCATGATGTGGCTACAGCTGAAAACTGGGATTCATTATTGAGTTCTCAGGTAGCAAATCACATGAAGTGTGATGGATTTACAAAGTATTGCGCTGCTCCAGTAAACATACACCGTATTGACTGGTTCTGGGCTAACAAAAAAGTTCTAGACTCCCATGGACTCAAAATGCCAACATCCTGGGATGAATTTAATGCTGCTGCTAGCAAGTTGCAGTCCGCTGGAATAATTCCATTTGCCCATGGGGGTCAGCCCTGGCAGGATGCTACAGTGTTTGAGGCCGTAATGCTTGGAATAGGTGGGAATGAATTTTATCAAAAAGCCATAGTGGAATTAGATATGAATGCTTTAAGTGGTTCGACAATGGTAAAGGTTTTCGACCAAATGCGAAAACTTCAAGGATTCACTGATAAAGGTATGCCTGGACGTGACTGGAACGTCGCGACTGCAATGGTTATGAAAGGTGAAGCTGCATTCCAAATTATGGGTGACTGGGCTAAGGGGGAATTCTCCAATGCTGGTATGAAACCAGGAATCGATTTCTACTGTCTTCCTACTCCTTCAAACCATGGATATCTCTATAATGTTGACAGCTTCATTTTCTACGGAATGAAAGGCAAAAGCAAAGTCAATGGTCAAAAAATGCTTGCTAGTTCTATAATGGGAAAGAACTTTCAGAAAATTTTTAATATCTATAAAGGCTCTATTCCTGCTCGTTTAGACGTCCCAATGGACGAATTTGACATGTGTGCTAAGGGATCGGCTTCTGATCTGAAGTATTCTGCTATGACAGGAGGCTTACTACCAAGCTTTGCTCATGGAATGGCACTCCGTAATGCCCAAAAGGGAGCAATACAGGATGTTGTAACAGAGCATTTCAACTCCAACATGTCTTCTCATGAAGCTGCCAGAAGGCTAGCAGATGCAGTGCAGGCATCAATGTAAATTTGGATTCCTAATAATTGCTTTTAAGAGAATCTTTTAATCGCACCCTCCGAAACCTTCGGGTTTGATCTTTAAGGCGGGTGCGTTTCTATTTCTTCGCCTGACAGCAAATCAACAAAATATTTTATAAATGTTTTACTGGCTTCAGAAAAACCTTCCAAAAATTGTAATTGCCCCCTCATTTGCTGTTATTTTGTGGTTTGTATATGGTTTTGTACTTTGGACTTTTTATGTTTCACTTACAAAATCAAAGATGTTACCTCGTTACGATTTTTGGGGGATTGACCAGCATTTCCGTCTCTGGTCTAATCCGCGTTGGTATATTGCAGTAGAAAACCTGCTAATTTTTACTGTCCTCTTCGTTATCATTTGTTTACTGATAGGCATTCTACTTTCAATATTATTGGATCAGAAAATCCGTGCAGAAGGTTTTTTAAGGACAATATACCTATATCCAATGGCGCTCTCATTTATTGTAACAGGAACTGCATGGAAGTGGATGCTTAACCCTAGTATGGGTATTGAAAAGCTCTTCACAGACTGGGGATTCACAGACTTTACTTTTGACTGGCTAGTAAACCGAGAAATGTCGATTTACACCATAGTTATTGCGGCTGTCTGGCAGTCCTCAGGGTTCGTAATGGCACTCTTTCTGGCTGGACTTCGTTCAATAGACGATGAAATAGTCAAGGCAGCGAAAATCGATGGAGCCAGTATCTACAGTATCTACGTTACCATCATACTTCCTATGATGCGTCCCGTTTTCATGAGTTCCATTGTAATTCTGCTTCATATCTCAATAAAGAGTTATGATCTAGTGATCGCTCTGACTGGAGGTGGACCTGGAATATCTTCAGACATGCCTGCGGTTTTCATGACTGCAATGGCTTTTCATCGAAGTGAAATTGGACTGGCTTCAGCAAGTGCAGTAATGATGTTCCTTACCATACTAGCTATTATTGTACCCTACCTTTATTCAGAACTGAGGAGGCAGGATGCAAACGCTTGATTTTCAAGAGATGGAAAAAATTGAACGTTCCACTTACCGTAAACGTACTTTTTTTCGCTGGTTACTGTTTCTGGTGCTCGGACTCTTCGCTTTTTACTATCTTGCACCACTTTATGTGATGATTGTAACTTCTCTAAAAACCATGGAAGAAATAAGGCAAGGTAACTTAATGAGCTTACCAGGAAATATAATATTCGATTCATGGAAGACTGCGTGGAGTGGTCGGGGTGGAATTGATGCCGGCAATGTATTTCTTCGACCCTTCTTCTGGAACTCAATAAAAATGGTAGTACCTGCAGTCATGATCTCGACTTTCTTTGGTGCTCTGAATGGTTACGCTCTTACCAAATGGCGTTTCAGAGGAGATAACGTGGTATTCCTGATGTTTCTGTTTGGCTGTTTCATTCCATATCAGGCGATACTTTTGCCAATGGCCAGAACCCTTGGTGTTTTAGGTATCTCAAATTCTATCACCGGACTGGTAGTAGTACATTCTATTTATGGTTTGAGTTTCACCACACTTTTCTTCCGTAATTACTATGTTTCAATTCCTGACGAAATGATAAAAGCAGCTAGGATTGATGGTGCAAGTTTTTTCAAAATTTTTTTCAAGGTTTTGCTACCAATTTCTGCGCCAATCATTGTTGTCACAGTGATATGGCAGTTTACAAATATTTGGAACGATTTTCTTTTCGGCTCTTCTTTCTCCTTTGGAGAAGCAGCCCCGATCCAAGTCGCACTCAATAATATGGTGCTTACCAGTACAAGTGTAAAAGAATATAACGTGGACATGGCTGCCGCATTCATTGCTGGAATCCCAACCCTGCTCGTTTATGTATTGGCTGGTAAATACTTCATTCGTGGACTTACTGCAGGTTCAGTTAAAGGGTAAGAGTCACAATCATTAAAATAAGCGGGCTTATCAAAATTTAAGGAAAATATGGCAACTTTAAAAGTCAATAATCTTACCAAGAATTTCGGTAAAACTCAGGTTCTCAAGCAAATTAATCTTGAGGTAAGTGATGGTGAATTTATAGTCTTGCTCGGACCTTCAGGCTGTGGAAAATCAACTCTTCTCAATATAATTGCAGGACTAGAAAGTGTTGACGAAGGCGAAATAATGATTGATGAATATGTAGTTAACCGTGTTGAACCGAAAGATCGTAACATTGCGATGGTATTCCAATCGTATGCATTATATCCAGCCATGACAGTCAGAGACAACGTAATTTTCGGACTTAAACAACGTAAAGTCTCTAAGGAGCATATAGAAAAATCTCTTAATCATTTTTCAAAAATGCTGCAAATTGACCAACTGTTAGACCGCAAACCTGCACAACTTTCCGGAGGTCAGAGACAGCGTGTAGCAATGGGAAGAGCACTGGTACGTGAACCTCAAATTTTCCTCTTCGATGAACCTCTGTCAAATCTAGATGCTAAACTTCGTGTAGAAATGCGTCATGAAATAAATAAACTGCATGAAAAACTTGGAACTACGATGATTTATGTTACACATGATCAAGTCGAAGCCATGAGCCTGGCTACTCGAATAGCAGTGATGAACGAAGGTATTATTCAACAGATTGGAACTCCACAGGAAATTTACGACAAGCCTAACAGCGTTTTTGTTGCAGACTTTATAGGTTCTCCTGCAATAAACCTAATTCATGGTACATTTTCTACAGATCAATCATCCCCATGTTTCATTCCAGAACAGCAAAAGGAAAATGTTAAAATTAACCTCAATGATTATTCTTTTAATTCAGAACCAAAAGAAGGTCAGAAAATAATTTTTGGATTTCGACCAGAACACATTAGTCTTAGAGATGCTTCACTAAAGAGTCAATTACCGGTTGATCTGAAGCCTACACTGATAGAACTTACTGGGTATGAGAAGGAAGTTAGCTTTGAATTTTATGGGAACGAAATCACTGGAAGGCTTCCTCGTCATATGGATACTGAACTCGGAAGCCCCATCTCTCTTAGCCTCGACCTATCAGAAATATCTATCTTTGACTGTGAGAGCACATTACGCATTTGACTCACACACACTACAAAGTTTTTAAAATATAGTTTATACGTTCTAACCATCCAAGTACTAAAAGTTTGCATTTAGTTGGATATTGCATACTTCATCTCCTATGCAATTAACTAATTTTTGATCACATGAATAGCTTCAACTACCCACATTATCCTGATTTGAAAAACAAAGCTATTCTCATAACCGGTGGTGGCTCCGGAATTGGTGTATCTTTCGTAGAGGCATTTGCTCTTCAGGGGTCTAAAGTGGCTTTTCTTGACATTCAGGAGCAAGTTTCTAAGAAACTTGTCAAAAAACTAAATTCCAAAGGCACTGAAGCACTTTTTTTGAAATGCGATTTAACTGACATAGAAGCCCTAAAAAATGCAGTTTCAGAGGTAGAAAACAAGTTTGGAGCGATACGTGTACTAATCAACAACGCTGCCAGCGATGAAAGGCATGAACCAGATGATGTCACTCCGGAATACTGGGAAAAACGTTTACGCTTAAATTTAAGTCACCATTTTTTTGCTGCACAGGCTGTAAAAACTGAAATGGCCAAGGCTGGTGGCGGTGCAATTATTAACATGGGTTCAATCAGCTGGCATATGGCTATGGAATTCATGCCGGGATACACATCATCAAAAGCTGCTATCGAAGGCCTAACTCAGAGTCTTGCACGCGGCTACGGTAAGTATCGTATCCGCGTCAATTGTATTGTTCCCGGTCAAGTTTGGACTTCAAGACAGATTAAGGAAATAATGACTCCAGAATACGAAAAGTTCATGACGGAAAAACAATGTCTGCCCGACCGTATTCTTCCAGAAGACATTGCTCAATTAGCATTGTTTCTCGCTTCTGACGCAGGACGCATGTGTACACGCCGGAATTATTTCATGGACGCAGGAATTGGCGCGTGACTTTGATCCATACAAAAGTGTATCAAGTTTATTATCACAATTGATAAAATCCAATCAAAGTATAAAATAAGTGACAAAGAAAAAAAAACACAAACTTAGAAGCCGAGAGTGGTTTGACATTACAGGTGATCCAAGTGAAACCGCTGGATACGTTGAACGCTATACAAATTATGGAATCAGCGCGGCAGAACTCCGTTCTGGTAAACCAATTATCGGCATTGCACAAACTGGCAGTGACCTAGTTCCTTGTAATAGAGTCCACATGAGTCTAGTTCACCGTGTTCGTGACGGCATTCGTGAATCCGGCGGAATACCCATGGAGTTCCCTGTTCATCCTATCCAGGAAACCGGCAAAAGGCCCACAGCTGCATTAGACCGTAATCTCCAATACCTTGGGCTGGTCGAGGTCCTTTTCGGCTATCCTATCGACGGTGTGGTGCTTACAATCGGCTGTGACAAAACAACACCTGCCCTATTAATGGCTGCTGCAACCGTTGATATTCCTGCAATATGCCTTTCATCTGGTCCGATGATGAACGGGTACTGGAAGGGCGAAAGAGCCGGATCAGGCACCATAAAATGGAAAGCAAGAAAATTACTTGCAGCTGGTGAGATTGACGAAGAAGAATTCATAAAGCTTGTTGTTGATGCTACAACTTCTCCGGGATACTGTAATACTATGGGTACAGCAACCACGATGAATTCTCTGGCGGAAGGACTTGGTATGTCCATGCCAGGATGCGCTGCTATCCCTGCACCCCTCAGTGAAAGGGGAGAAATGTCATATCTGACGGGGCTACGGATTGTAGATATGGTGAAAGAAGACCTAACACCATCTAAAATTCTTACAAGAGAAGCTTTTGAAAATTCAATTGTTTTGAATTCAGCTATCGGAGGTTCCACCAATGCCCCAATTCATATCAATGCAATTGCTCGGCATGTCGGTTTAGAACTCGAGATAGAGGACTGGGAAAAGGTTGGATTTAAAATTCCAATGTTGGTAAATCTACAACCGGCAGGAAAGTACCTTGGTGAGGATTTCCATCGTGCCGGTGGAGTTCCAGCTGTAATGAACGCCCTGCTAAAGGCAGGTAAACTTCACAACAACGCACTTACTGTCAATGGAAAAACTGTTGCAGATAATTATGATGCTACCGCTACAAAGGATATTGATGTAATCAGTACTTTCATGAAACCAATGATTGAAAACGCTGGATTCATTATTCTCAAAGGGAATATATTCGATTCGGCTGTGATGAAAACATCTGTTATCAGTAACACTTTTCGTTCTCAGTATCTTTCCAATCCAGATAGTAAAAACGTTTTTGAGGTACGTGCAATAGTTTTTGAAGGTCCGGAAGACTATCACTCGCGTATAAACGATCCACAACTGAACATCGACGTTGACTGTATTCTTGTGATCCGCGGCTGCGGTCCAGTAGGTTATCCTGGCTCAGCAGAGGTAGTAAATATGCAACCTCCAGACAGATTGATCCGGAAAGGTATACTTGAGCTACCTACGCTTGGCGATGGACGGCAAAGTGGAACATCCGGCAGTCCATCCATACTTAACGTTTCCCCAGAATCAGCTGTGGGGGGAGGATTGGCCTTGTTGAAAACAGGTGACATTTTACGGATTGACCTAAACCATGGATCTATGAATGTTCTACTTGATGAATCAGAACTCAAAAAGCGCAGAAAAAACTTAAAATCAGTTATAATTGAGCATCAGACCCCATGGCAAGAAATTTATAGAGATACAGTAGGACAGCTTTCTCGAGGCGGTATCATAGAACTTGCTGCTAAATATCGAAAAGTCAAAAAAACTATTCCGAGACACTCACACTGATAAAAGCTCAAAGTTCGTTAGACCTAGCCTGCAAAGGCAGGTGAAACAAAACCTTTGGTTTTCGTTTCAACCTTGAAGAGCCCTCCTGCAAGTGGATTCTCATCAAGATTGAGATTACGTGCAGCAGTTGTAATATAGAGTGTGCTTAAATCACGTCCTCCAAAAGCACAACTAGTTATTTGTGTAACAGGCAGTTTCACTGTCCCTAAGAGTTCGGCCTGAGGACTGAAACAACTTACACGAGCACCACCCCAATGCGCCAACCATACACGGTTTTCTATATCTACAGTGATTCCGTCGGGAAACCCATCTGTTTCACTATTCAGCCTGATAAATTCACGGCGGTTGTTAATTGAACCATCAGGATGTTTATCAAAGACCCAAACAGTTCTGCCAAAGGTATCAACATGATAAAGTGTGCAGTCATCAGAACTAATTGCCGGTCCATTAGGACAGATGTATGGACCGTCCCAACTTGAGTAACTTAGATCTGGATCAATCCTGAATAGACAACCAGTTGTTTTTTTTTCCGGATCATGAGAACGTCCCGCCCATATTCTTCCTTCACTGTCACATTTGGCATCATTGAAGCGATTTTCAGATTCTTGCGGGTCGGGAAGCAACGCAAAAGTACGCTTTCCAGAACTAAGATCCAGAAAATAAACCCCGGAACTGCAACCCATAACAAATCCTTCATTATTACGTCTTGGCAAAACCCATCCAGTTTTTTCTTCTAATTTCCAACTATGCTTGTCACAAGTTGACTCTTTGTAAGAATGTAGCATCTGCCCATCAATATCTAAGAAAAAAACAGATTGTTCTGCGTAAAAATCACTATCAATCCAAAGCGGACCTTCTCCGCAAATCGCCTGAATTTTCCAGACACATTCTACTTCCCCCACCAGGTCAAAGTTGTTCATAATCTCCTTTACAGTCATTCCTGTATGTCAACTTGTCAAAACTAAAATTAGAGTCTGTAGATTTTCTTGCTCGAGATATCAAATAACAATTTTTGCTAATATTAATCATCTAGAATTCTCACCCACCATATTGAGATGAACAAACTTTTTACATGAACTATAACTAAAGTTAATCCATCTTTGCTACATTTTTTCTACTGGATTGTACCAAAAGAATCCCTACCATGATTATACTTACACCAATAACGTCTCTAATGGACAGTGGTTCAGATAGAATAAGTGCAGCAACCAGTACTCCAAAAAATGGATTTAGAAAATGGAAGGTTGACGCCTTGACCGGTCCTATTCTTTTCACCAACAAAAACCAAATGAGAGTTCCCAACAATCCTGGGACAAGTGTTGTATATATTAAAGCAAGTATAAGACTTGTACTCCATTCTATTTGCCAAGTTTCAAATATCAGTGAAAAAGGAAACAGAACAACACTTCCAACAAGCATCTGAAGGCCGACTATCATAAACACATTTTTGTTATTGCTCATCATCCGACTGACGTACAAAGTAGCCGAAGAAAGTGCGGCAACTCCGATCAAGCAGAGTATTATCCCAAGGTAAGCACTACTACCGCCAAGTTTGTCCAACATAATAACTAGAACGCCTCCAAAACCAACCGTAAGTCCAAAAATACCTTTAAACCCTGTTTTCTCACCTAGAAACAACCAGCAGACGGTAGCAACCAATAACGGTAAGAGACTGGCAATGATGGCAGCCAAACCAGCTTCAATCCACTGCATTGCAATAAAATTAAATGCTAGATAAAGTGCATTCTGTGAAATTCCTATGATCACTACCACCGACCACCCTACTCTGTCCAGTTCAATTTTCTGCCCCATCATGCGGGCTAATACTATTCCAAGTATACCTGAAATCAAAAAACGAATTGAGAGTACCATCAGGGGAGAAGCTGCGCTCACAATGATCTTGGCTGAAGTGAATGCACTTGACCATATAAAAGAAAAAGTTACACCCATTAGGATAGAACGAAAATCCATCAAAAAATCATTAGGATAATTTTTGTGTCAGTTTCAGATGAATCTTAAAACATCAAGGAATTGCATTATGTAAATGACTTATGGTTGATATTAGTTCAAGCTATCGAATCGAGCATATACATAATAGCTGAGAGTATTAGTGGCTGCCAAAATCTCCGGACTGAATATGCCAGAGATCAGCATATGTTCCGTTTTTTGCAACTAGTTCATCGTGATGCCCTTCTTCTGCAACCTGTCCGTCACGCAGAACAAGTATTCTGTCAGCATATCTTATCGTGGAAAGTCTGTGGGCGATCACAAGTGCCGTTTTACCCTTTGTTATACCTGACAGATTGGCCTGTATCGCACGTTCTGTTTCTGTATCAACCGAACTAGTAGCTTCATCAAAAATCATCACAGGCGAGTTTTTGAGCACAGCACGGGCAATACTTAATCTTTGTCGTTGTCCTCCTGAAAGACGAATACCCCTTTCACCTACAATGGTCTGATATGATTCAGGTAGTGACTGAACAAAGTCATGCATCTGAGCTGAACGTGATGCTTCTTCAACTAGCTTAAAATCCATTTTTTCTGAACCATAGGCTATATTTTCGGCAATAGTTCCATGAAATAGATATACCTCCTGACTAACAAGGGCAATTTGTGCACGTAACTCACTCAGTTCCAATTGCCTAATATCAATGCCGTCTAACAAAACCTGTCCTTGTGTGGGATCGTATAGACGCAACAACATTTTTATCAGTGTAGATTTTCCCGCACCAGTAACACCTGCAATACCAACCATCTCACCTGAATCTACCTTAAAATTTAATTCCTTCAAAACTACCCCACCGCGTTGATAAGTAAAACCAACGTTACGTAGCTCTATACTGCCCTGAACTGGTAGTACAAGTTTTTTGCACTTAACTGGATTAACAATTTTACTTGGAGTATGGAGCAATCCAAATGTACGACGTGCACTGGCTTTTGCTCGTTCATATTCATCAAGTGTCACTCCCATTCTTGTCAAAGGCCATAGTATACGCTGAATCATCATTGAAAAAAATACCAGCTCACCAACGGTCAGCATCCCATTTCCTTCAAGCACCCAGTAACTTCCTACTAGAAGTACTCCTCCAAAACCGACTGCAATCGCCATACGAATGAGTGGAACGTACACGGAACTAAGTTTAATTGCCTGAAAATTTGCTTTTTGGTATTGCCGCGAAGAGTCCGACACACGGCTGGATTCAAATTTTTCTGCGGTAAAACTCTTAATTACCAGAATTCCTGCGATATTATTTTCGAGTCGGCTACTAAGTGCGCCAACTGCTTCTCTTACCTTACGGTATCGTGGTGAAATTAAATTTTGATAAATTAGGCTACCCCAGAGTATTATGGGCAGTGGCAAAAGTCCTACAACTGCCAACTCCCAAGAAACACTAAACATCATGCTTCCTGCAAAAATAAAAAGTACAAGCAATTGTAGAATTTCGTTAAAGCCGATGTTGAGAAAACGCTCAATTTGGTTTACATCATCGTTTAGCATTGCCATCGTCTCTCCCATACGGTGGTTTTCAAAAAATTCAATCTCACGTGTCTGCAAGTGGTTATAAGCGTCTGTTCTTAATTGATGCTGTACACTCTGAGCAAGATTCATAAATCCATACTGATACGCCCACTGAAAAATGCTCTCAAAGAAAAAAATAACTACACCCAGCACAGCAAGGAAAACGGCTAAATTCCAGGGATCAAATGTTCCGAGTAGATCTGCAATCCAATCCGGAGGTTCACGCCTGACTGAATCAATAACCCATCCAACTAATACTGGTGGCATCAGATCAAGAACCTTATTCGCAGTACTGGCAAAACATGACCAGCTGAAATACTGCCAGTGAGGTTTCAAATAACGGAAAAGATTCCACATTGGGGAGGCAGATACAACAGAAGTAGACGAATAATGCGGCATTTTGGATGATTAATAATTCAACTAAAAATGAAGGAATATATCTTACAACTAGATATTATACAATGTAATACCAATTTATTATAATCTGTTTCACAGATTAATAAATGAGCTATTACTTATGCCTGTATAGATTCTTCAAAGCAACAGTATTATCACTATTTTCTATATGCTTTTACTTCAAAAAATGAATTCAAAGGAAGGATAGTATACAGTATGTAGATTAATAATTTACTTTGCTATTCGGTATAATTCACTTAATTTTGAAGTATTTATTAATTTCAATGCAGAATTTTAAATGAAGTTTCGGCAACACCAAGAATTACCAGCAAGTTTTCAAGACTTCGAGAGTACAGTCTATTTCCTCAATCGTATTATAATGCACTGGTCCGATACGCACAACTCCTCCTGATTCTTCCAGTCCCATTAAGCGAACTGCCTCTAAAGCGTAGTTATGACCATGCCAGACAAAAATATTTTGTGCAGCCAATTTAATTGCGATCTCTTCCGGATTTTGATTTTTAACTGTAAATGAAACGGTTGGGACACGGCGTGCTAAATCATTACCGTTGCTGATACCCTTAACATCTACTCCTGCTAAATTTTGCAGACCTTGAATTAACTTGCTGCTGAGTGTTTGTTCGTAGTCCTGAATGGCTTGCATTGCGGCATGTAATTTTTTTCGGCGTCCACTAAACTCAGGATAATTAATCTGGTATTCCGAACACATAGTTTCTCCTAACCATTCCAGATATTCCAGTACACCCAATGTACCAGCCTGACCTTCATGCAACTGAGTTCCTGTCTCAAATTTACCTGGAGCTGTGTTATCAGCGGGACGAACTTTATAAGCTTCAAGTTTTTCCAAAATTTCAGCTTTTCCCCACAAAACTCCCTGGTGCGGACCAAAAAACTTATAAGGAGAGCAGGCCAGGAAATCACAACCTATGTCCTGAACATCAGTCGGCCCATGAGGCACATACTGTACAGCATCAACAAAAACAAGCGTTTCTGACTGATGTGCCATTTTTGAAAGTGCTTTAACGTTGTTAATTGTTCCAAGACAATTACTCGCATAGTTTATAGCAGCAAGTTTTATATTATTATTTTTGAAGATATTTTCTGCTTCTTCCAAATTGTATTCATATGTTTCTAAATCAAAATTTAACCACTTTACTTCAAGTCCCAGATCTTCTGCCAAATGAAGCCATGGCCCTATGTTACCGTCATGATCCATACGAGTCAGCAAAATAGAGTCGCCTCGTTTGAGAAGACGTCCTATTGAACGCGAAACAGCAAAGGTAAGGCTTGTCATATTTGCACCAAAAATTATTTCATCAGCTGATTTTGCATTAAGCAAGTCAGCCATTCCCTGATGTGATTCTTCTAGCACTTTATCTGATTCAACTGAAGTACGAAAAGATCCACCATGGTTTGCATTGCATTGAATCAGGTAACGCTCAATCCGATCTAACACATGACGCGGAACTTGTGTTCCACCCGGATTGTCTAGATAAATCCTCGACTTGCCTTCATCTTTCAAAGCCAAAGCCGGAAATTGTTCACGTATAGTATTAATATTTAATGCCATTTTTTATTTCATATTCAGATTTTAAATTGTTATAATAATAAGTATAACTTACTATATTTATTTATGTTTTTGTGAATCATATTTTATCATAGTAGTTTTGAGAATATTATAAAATGAGAACCCCACAACGACGTTCAAAAGCAGATTATTTTGCTAAAAAACAGGCTATGCTATTAAAAATAAAACATGTCAATAATTGTTTCCAGATTTTTGTTTTCATAGGTAAGAAAACTTTATGTATGCTATCAAAAATAGACAGCAAGCATTCTTCAATAATGATCAGGCGCTTTTTCCGGTAAAATGCCTTTGGGACTGAATCTAAGCACCAAGACCAGAATCAGACCCATCAGAACCATCCTCATGTGTGGCGCAACTTCCTGAAGATGCCGCATCAGGGGACTTGTTTCTTCGAGCACAATATCCAGATTACTAACCAACCAGATTGAGACAGGCTCTGCTTCAATCCAGACAAACCAGGTGATGAAAGATCCGATAATCGATCCAAGATTATTACCGCTTCCGCCTATGATTACCATTACCCAGATCAGAAAAGTAAAACGTAGCGGAATGTAACTCCCAGGAGTAAACTGTCCATCCAGCGTAGTCAGCATTGCTCCGGCAATTCCAATGACTGCAGATCCAATGATGAAAACCTGCCGGTGTCGGCTAGTTATGTCTTTCCCCATTGCGGAAGCCGCTGTTTCATTGTCACGAATAGCACGCATCATACGTCCCCAGGGGGAATTAATGGCACGTGTTGCGAACCCCAAAATAATCAGAACTACAGCGACAAAGAGGACAGAATA
>SHAT01000016.1 GCA_004213175.1 Pseudomonadota bacterium
AGAGTGAAACGACTGTCGAATTTTCAATCTGCTGTCCAATCTCACGGACGCTCTCAAAATCACCGGGAGACGATGCCGCAAAACCGGCTTCAATCGTGTTGACTCCCAGGCGTTCTAGTTGTTTGGCAAGGGTCAGCTTTTCTGTTGCTGACATGGAACATCCTGGGGATTGCTCTCCATCACGGAGAGTCGTATCAAAGAATTTCACTTTTTCCATACATCTCCTTGCATCGATTTAGTCTCTGGGCCGCTGTTACAAAGTACTTGAAACTATATCATTCAGTCAAAAAACGCCGGGATGAATTTACCGACGAAAAAATATTTTTAAAAATAAAAGATTCACTTCTAAACCGCTGGGAGGCGCTTCGCTTTTTAAACCGGAAGGCTAAAACCATCTCGCATCGATTTTTTGAAAATTATATCAGGAATAATTAATTTGATCTAGAAAAGAAAAGTTATGATAAACCAAGGCACAATTCATGCGTTTCCAGCAACAAACATATCATATTAACGAAATACTTGAAAGCAAATGTTAATTCATGATTTAAAAAGAACTTGTTCAAAATGTGACGGCAGTTCATTTCAGGCTGGATATGATGAATGGGGCAGTATCCAGACGAACTTACAAAAATTATGTCCTGCTTGTTCCGGGAAGGGATACATTTTCACAGAATTGGGAAAGAATTTGTGGAAATTATATCGCCCAATGATTCAGGAGTTGATTCGTGAAGAACTAGAGAAAAAAGAGGCTGTTCAGAAGTAATATAATTTAGAATCCATAAAATACTCCTAAAAATCCTTTTTCCTGAAGAAAATAGACGATTAATCCGCCAACACAAAGAAAAGGTGCAAAAGGGATTTGTGTTTGAAGAAGTTCCGTAAAATTTTGACTTAAAGGTTTTTGTCTGAGTAATGATATTCCACCGATTAAAATACCGCTTATAGCAGCAATCAGAAGTACTGACCACAATCCCCGCCATCCTACCCACATGCCAATCAAACCAAGCACAGCCGCATCTCCCTCACCTAAACCCTGGTGATGGCGGATAGTTTTATATAAAAAACCGATAAAATATAAAATTCCTGCTCCTATCAGCAAGCCAGCCAAAGCGTCAAATATTTGGTGAGATGCAAAAAATGAAAGCCACAGTAAACGTAGTAACAGCGCCAATGAAACCATCCTCCCTTCAATCAACAATGTTTTTCTGTCGATCCAAGCAATCCCTACAAGTGCAGAGACTAAAATAAGGTCATTCAAAAGTTCAGGACTCCACTGTCTCCAGACGCAAAGAAGGGCAGTCGTTATCGACATAACAATATAAATTCCCAAGCGTTCAAAAAGTTTTGAATTATTAGCTGAAGTTGGTTGAGCAAACCCTTTCGAATGTTCAGTGGTAAGTTGTTTTAAAAACAAACCAACCCAGCATTCAAGAATCCAGGCAATTCCTGCTCCAATTACTGAACCTCCAGCAAGGCTTATTATATCAAACATCAAGAGTTTTATTGCTATGTTTTAGTTCGAAAGTTAATAACTAGAAATTTCAGGATTTGCTTCCAACTCAATTTGTTAGTTATATTTATTAAGAATTAATCACTTTTGATAGGGTTTTAAAAGTCTTAAAATCGTCTCATTTCACAATTTTTGTGCGTCAGCTATAGTTCATGGATTTTCAAATTTTATTTTCAATGATGTACCCTGTAAATCATCGAAACCATATTGATCTATTATTGCGTTAAATGTAATGTAACCAGCAAATGTGCGGTCGTTAGAACGAGGTTGTTTAATTTCTAAACTAGTTTTTGCCTGACCGTCAGCATTAAGTTCAATTGAATCAGGAAGAGTCAGATTATAGTAGTCACTGGTCAAAAGTACTGGTCCGGAACGTTTTACAGCATGATCGGTTCCAAAACGGACGACCTGAAAATGGAGGTTCAGTTTTAATGTTTTATTCACTGAAAAAGTAAGTAAGGAAGGTTCAATCCTTATTTTGAGTTGATTCGGAACTAGCGACACATTTTGTGGTAAAAAATCGGTTTTCTGCACGTGATAGAGACGTTGTCCAGCTAGGATTTTTACCGATGAAACTTTGTTAAATACCTTTACAATACCTGAAGATACTGAAACGTTGCTTCCCGTTTTTTTCTTCGTGAATCTAAGTGATGAATCAGAAAGTTGTAAACGCAGCCCCCCCCCAACTATTTCTACAGGATTTTTCCCTCGCACAAAATTCCCCCAAAAACTCCCAGAGCGCAGTACCAATCGATAACGAACCCAACGTGAGTTGTGACTTTTTTTCGCTCCAATCCTTAATTCCGTTGAACCAAACAAACGTACTTCAGAACCATCGCTGAAAAAAATAGTTACCGCAGATTTTTTTTCTGTACGGACTTTGTATCGATTTCGTAGCATTACTCCATTGAATCCCGGAGACATATTCTCCCCTAGTCCGGCTTTAACGCTACCTTTGAGCTGCGAAATGATTGCCAGCGCTGGAGAATTTTGAGCTACTGCATGCACAGGCACTAAGAAGTTCAGCAAAGACAAATTGATAGCAAAAAAACACCAGATAAAGAATTGCATAATCAATTATGGAGTATTAGTATTAACGGTCCCGACGGGTAAATTCAATAAGGGGTTTCATTATTAGTTCTGAACTCCAAAGACCGTGATTTTGAAGAATTTTCGGTAGAATAACATAGCGTCCATATCTCAAATGTTTACCAGCATCCCGTACAGATAAAAATCGAGGTTCGGCTTTGGCGGTAAAAAGTAAAGTCGGAGTTCCCAATGATTTTATGTCTTCACCTAGACCTTCCCAGTTGATTGAGCCTTCCAGTCCGAGTGCGTACGCTTCAGAATTTCCCTGCTGAATAAATTTTTCCTGAGCATCAGACAAATGGTCCAGAGAATGCCATTGCTGAAGATAAGTGGCTATATTTCCTGAGCGTAACTGTTCGAGTTTTTCCTTCAGATATTTTGTTTCTTCAAGCTCTTGATAGGGTTGCGCAGCCATCGAAATCAAGGAGCGGATTCTCCGGGGAAACTCTTTGGCCATTTGAAAACCGACTTGTGCGCCCAATCCCATACCCAGAAAAAATGTATAATCGGCCTGAATTTCCCTTAAAATATCAAGAATATGGCGTATTCTTGAGGAGATTGTGTAATGAGACGCATCTTCTGGGGCATCGCTTAAGCCTTGACCGAGTGGCTCAATCATGACCAGTCGAAAATCCTGTTCCAGCTGTTTCACATATCCACCTTCCTTCCAGGCGTTCATAGCTATCAGATGAGGTGGGTGTAGTAACATCCATGGTCCTCTATCACCAGCCAGCTCGTAATGTATTTTTTGCTTATTTGAAACAACTATAGACATTAATTTGCTTCTCGTATTCAGGGTTTATGTTTCAATTTGAGAATTCGTTATTTTTATCTGGCCCGCTGGAACTTTGTAATTCGTATTGTTCCAACTCTATCATTTTCTGCAGTTCTTCCTCAGCAGGATGGTGTCTCCAGCGACGGTGAAACCAAGCCCATTGTGGCGGATTTTCGCGGATACACTTTTCCAAATGAATATTCATTTTCCTGGTAACTGAATACACATCTTGTTCCATTTCTGAGTGTTGTCGAACAAAACTCCCCAGCATTTCAAATCTCATTCTAAAAGTACCATTAGCCTGCCGAATTACGTTGTAACTAACAACTGGTGCACCTGTTTTTAAGGCAAACACTGAAGCTCCAACAGGAGTCTTTGCTGGAATTCCAAAAAATGGAACCCATGTACTGAGTACATTTGTATCCTGATCTATGGCCAAAACAAGCACCTCTTTTTCCCGCAGGCAGCTTAGTAATTTTCTAATTGATGAGGAAGTTCCTCGGCGTAGGATTTCCATGTTTTCATGCTCACGTTGATTCTCGATCAAATCGTTAATTCGTGGATCCGGAAAATTCGTTGTTGCCGCTTTCATTTTTAGTCCGGAGCGTTTAGCGTAAGCAGAAATGAGTTCCCAGTTCCCAGAGTGCATGGCCAGAAGAATGACCCCTTTTCCCATCTGAATTGCGTTTGTTATAGAATCCTCATTTTCCACATATAGCAAATCAGCTTCATCACGCAAAATTTGTGGTAAGCTCAAAAACTCGAAAAGCATTTGTCCAAAATGGGTGAAACACTGTTGAGCCCATTCTTTTCGCTGGAAAGAATCTAATTCAGGAAAAATAAGTTCAAGCTGTTTTTCAACAATTCCGCGGTCTTTACGAAGGACTAAATATGCAAAATGTCCAATACCGCGTCCCATTTGTTGCAAATTTGACAGAGTCAGTATTTTACCCAAAAACAACCCGAAACGAAAAACTGCGTACTCCACTCCACGTCTCATGGAGGTAGTCCACGCAGGACGTTTTTTTTTAAATTCATCGTATGTCGGATGAATATATTTTGTTTCAGGCTTTAGACTGTCGTGAGTCAATTTCTTTTGTAAGTTTATATTTAAAGTATCAGGGCTAAGGCAGAAAGCTCTGTTTATTAATTGTTTCGAGTATTTCGTTCTTGATTATTTCTACATTAGCCGGAACCGTTTTACAATTTGTTTCCAAGTTTTTCAGAACGGCTAACTCCTCTGGAAGTTCCACCTCAATATCCAAAGCTTTCCGGACGGTCTCATTAAATTTCGCAGGATGAGCGCAAGCCAGACAGGTTACTGGTGTCTGAATATCTGCTTTTTTTGCAGCGGTTATCCCGACTGCTGTGTGTGGGTCTAATAAATATCCATTTTGTTGATGAAAATTACGAATTGTCCTGATTATTTCTTCATCACTTACACTAGCAGATGCAAAGTCACTCTGAGCATTTTTTAGGAACTCACCCTCAATAGTCAATTTTCCTGTAAGCTCAAAACTTTCCATCCAGTGTTGAAGTTTTTCTGAAGATTTCTCTGCAAGATCAAATAAATACCGTTCAAAATTACTGGAAATTTGAATATCCATTGACGGGCTAAAAGTTTTTTTGAGTTCAGTTTTATGGTATTCCCCTTTGGTGAAAAAGCGATGCAGAATGTCATTTTCATTTGTTCCAATAACCAGTTTGTCAATGGGAAGACCCATGCACTTAGAGTAATATCCAGCCAGTACATTACCAAAATTTCCTGTTGGCACTACAAAACTGAGTAGTTCATGGCTAGATTTTACCACTCTAAACCATGCATAAAAATAATATACGATTTGTGCCAGAATGCGAGCCCAGTTGATTGAATTTACTGAACCTAAAAAATATCTCTTCTTGAATTCATGGTCATTGAAAAGCGCTTTTACAATCATCTGTGCATCGTCAAAAGTGCCTTCGATAGCCAGATTGTGAATGTTCGGATCCAATACTGTAGTCATTTGCATTTCTTGTATAGGGCTGACTCGTCCTTTCGGATGAAGCATAAAAACATCTACACCTATTTTGCCTTGAAGGCCATTGATTGCGGCGCTGCCTGTATCACCGGAAGTTGCTCCTATGATTCTCAATGGATGATGGCGCTTGTCTAAAAAGTACTCAAATAGGTTGCCTAAAAACTGGAGTGCCACGTCCTTGAAGGCAAAAGTTGGACCATGAAATAACTCCAAAATGTGGATTCCTCCCACTGAATTTACAGGTGTTATTTCTGGATGTCGAAATGTTTTGTAGCTCCGATCAATAAGTAGCTTTAGTTCGTCTCGAGGGATTTTACCACTAGTAAAAAGCTGCATAATTTCAAGACTTAAGTCTGTAAAGTCTAACGAGCTCCATTCCTGGAGCTTGCTCCGAACGTCAGGAAATTCAGAAGGAACCAGCAAACCACTGTCATCTGCAAGCCCCATCATTACTGCCTCTTCAAAGAGAAGGTTTTTTACTTGTCCTCGTGTACTTGAATAGAGTGTCATTATGTTGTATGTTTAACTTGTTTGAAAGTCGGTAGTTTTTGATTTATTCCAGAAGATTCACGGTATTATCTTTGTTGCTTGAGGATTTGATTATAACAAAACAAACAATGTCTTTTCCAAAACATTTATTATTGTTTCTAGTTTTCTTTTCCGGAAGTTGTCCAATTCTTTTGGCATCCTTTCCAATACTTCCTGAGGTACAAGTCTATCATACTGTAGGAAGTAGAGGAAGTACTTACAGCACAGGAGCGCTTGGTTTATCACTTCATCTTTATGATGAACCCCAGGGGCCCGGGCGTTATTTTCACTTATTGGCTTTGACCATTCCTGCAAAAACTATCGGTTGGAAAAGCAGGGTTGGCGATTTATTTTTGAGTGAAAGCGGTTCTGGTTTTGAAATTGGAGTGCACGATCAATGGGTAACGCCCTCTGGAAAAGGCGCGACTTTATCCTTGAGAAAAATTCAGTGGCCTAAAGTGCTGCAAGGTGAAAGAGAATTGGAGGCGGCCTCTTCAGATATTTTGCACATGGGTTGGAATTGGGTTGCAGGAACACCCATCATTACTGTTTGGTTGATAGGTCTGGATATTGCCACTCTGGATTTGCCTCATGACCGTAAACTGGAAATACAATTTTCTCTAGGAATGCGGACAGTTTTTTGACTTTCACCAGTAACAGGAGATTAATGACTAAGTCTAATTTACCCGCAAATAAACAGGAGTGGTTTTTTGAAAGTTACATTCAAGGGTCAGTGTTTGAATTTGGGCCTCTTGAGGTTGATGAAAATGAGGTGCTTGAATTTGCGCGGCGTTATGATCCACAACCTTTTCACATAGACCATGAGGCAGCAAAAAAAAGTTCGTTCGAAGGAATTATCGCTAGTGGTTGGCAGACTTGTTCGTTTGTGATGCGGACGCTAGTTGATAATTATTTTTCGCCGGTTTCAAGTCTCGGTTCTCCTGGGATTGATGAAATACGTTGGAAATTCCCCGTGCGCCCGGGAGACAAACTAATGGTTCGTGCCACCATTATTGAAACCAAACTCTCTCGCTCGAAACCTGACAGAGGTATCGTGCGTACATTCATCGAAACAATCAATCAGCAAGAAGATATAGTTATGAGCTTCCGTTCAGTGAATTTTATGCTCTGCAGGGGGAGTTTCACTGGTGAAAATGCGGACTGAGTTTTTAAACAATTTCTCTTTCTAACTTTCCTAGTTTTACGCATGTATCATATTGACATAATTACTTGCTTGTTACCTGTCGAATAGAGTTGAAATCGATGATTCATCTGAAAATTTCCTTCGACTCTCCATAGCCCCCAATATGAGAAGCTCTGGTCATCATGCTCAGGGAACAAATTATACTTACAGTTTGCAATGGTGGTTGTAGTATTGCTGAGCAATTTTCTGCAACTATATAAATTTAAAACTGAGGCGTCATATCTTGATAAAATGAAGCCTTTGAGAAGATTCTCTGCAATCCTCAAGATCCAGATTAGCCTTGCCGTTTTTAACGAATAGTGATCTAATAACACTCTGATTTATAATAAAATTTTCCTTTTAGAGTCTCATTTTGCTTGATCCCACAGTTCTCATTTTTCTAAGTAGCGGCGTTTTCCTAGGCTGGTCACTAGGCGCAAATGACGCGGCCAACGTTTTCGGCACCGCTGTTGGCAGTCGTATGGTTCGTTTCACAACTGCTGCTATAATTTGCGGCATTTTTGTGGTTCTTGGTGCTTATGTCAGTGGCACTGGTGCGGCGCAAACTTTGGGTAAACTCGGTGCGGTAAATGCAATTGGTGGATCTTTTATGGCCGCTCTGGCAGCAGGTTTGGCAGTTTACTGGATGACAAAATTAGGTTTGCCTGTTTCAACCACCCAGGCCATCATCGGTTCGATTATCGGCTGGAATTTGTTTAGTGATTCTTATACGGACATTTCTTCATTATTCAAAATTCTTTCCACCTGGATTATTTGCCCTTTGCTTTCTGCTCTTATCGCAGCATTTTTGTTTTTTTTGGCCAAGAAATTTGTTAAAAAAATGGGGATTGGACTGATACGTTTTGACGGTTATACCCGTCTTGCCTTAATCCTTGCAGGTGCATTTGGAGCCTATAGCCTTGGAGCAAATAACATAGCCAACGTGATGGGTGTTTTTGTACCGGTGGCGCCGTTTCCGGATATACAGTTTGGCCATGGATTTAGCATTACTTCTGCGCAACAGCTGTTTTTAGTGGGAGGTCTGGCAATCGCTGTCGGTGTCTTCACTTACTCCAAGAAAGTTATGATGACCGTTGGTTCTGAGCTGATGACTCTCACTCCATTGGCTGCGTGGGTAGCAGTAATGTCACACTCAATCGTACTTTTTATTTTTGCTTCAGAACGACTGGAGCAACTGCTTGCCAATATGTCCCTTCCTACCATTCCGTTGGTTCCGGTTTCAAGTTCTCAAGCTGTGGTTGGGGCTGTGGTTGGAATTGGAATGCTTCAGGGAGGCAGGGAAATACATTGGCCGCGTATTTATGGTATTGCCAAAGGTTGGGTTATTACACCACTTATTTCATGCTTACTTTGTTTTGTCGGTTTGTATTTCCTACAAAACGTTTTCCAACAAACAGTGCAGCGTGACTCTAATTATGAGCTTTCTCCCAGTGTTATCGAAAAGTTTCAAAAAGAGGGAATAGAAACGAGCGGATTGCATGAACTTACAGGTAAAGTTTTCCGGAGTTCTGCTGAAGTTGTGCGCGCGGTAAAGGATAAAGTGAATTTGTCCAGCAAACAGGGACTACAAGTTGTGGAATACTCTTTACAAATAAACCTGATTGTATCTGAAGAAAAAATTGCTTACTTGGACAAAAAAGTTCTATCTTCTAAACAAATGGCGGCCCTAAGCAAATTAGAGGGTCAGAAATATAATTTTCCCTGGCAACTTGGAGACGCATTGTCTGAAATAAGCCCGGAATGGATTGTCTCTGGAGGTGGCCTAAAGGACAAGTTGCATGACCGTGATATTAAACAAAAATTAGCATATTTATATAGAATTTTTCAGCGGAGAGAAATATGAAACCTTTGAGTTTGTTTTTTAAAAAACAGTATGCAATTGAAGAAAAGATACAACGCCTATTACGTTATCTTGAGGATATGGTACAGCTTTATCAGGGAGCATTTGAGTCTTATCTTGATGGTAGTTTTGAGGATTTGAATCAGGGTAATGAAGAACTGAGTAAAATCGAAAAAGAATTGGATGACCTTGGAAGGCAGATTCAAATGTCGCTTCTACATGAGTCTTTGATGCCTGATTCGCGAGATGATCTGCTCTGGTTTTTGACTAAACTCGATAAAGTGCCAAGCAGTTTTAAGCATTCACTTGCTGATATTACACTTGAAAAACCTGAAATTCCAGAAGATTTTCAGCTACCTTTAAAAAATATGTTATTACATACTCATGACGCGGTAAAAGCACTGGCGAATGCTACAGATGCTCTTTTTTCTGACTTGAGGGCTGTGCGTCAGCATGTTGAAGAAGTTGGTCGCCAGGAAAGTTTGGTTGATAAGATAGAATACAAACTTCTGCAATCAATTTTTGAGAATGAAAAATTTGAACTAGCTCGGAAGTATCAACTAAAAGGTATATTGAAACAACTAGGAGCGGTCACAAATCTTGCGGAAGATGTTGCGGATGCGGTGCTGATTCTAGCCACCAAGCATTTTACTTGAACGCTCTCCTCAATAATCAAAACACACAACTTTTTGTTCGTTTATTTAGATTTTCTGAGCAACTCAACAACGGCAAACAAATCAGTGTGAGGATAGATTGTGTGTTTTGTTCAACTTTCTGCAAATCCGAAGGACAGTGGTTATGAACGAGGCAAAAACTCAACAAGTTCCCTGGTCAAGATTGATTCAGGAAGGTCACCTGTCTCGTATATTGGTGCTTTGTTTCGGGGTTTGGCTCTACGCTGCCGATTCCACTCTGGTGGCCACAGTGATGCCGGTTGCAGTGGAAGACATCGGTGGTTTACCCTACCTGAGCTGGACATATTCGCTCTACCAACTGGGATCCGTCGTGACTGGAGCCATCGCAGGATTGATGGTAATCCGCATAGGGATTGCGAGAGCACAAATCCTCGCCGGAATAATATATGTTCTTGGCTGTGCTATCAGTGGCTATGCTCCTGACATGCCAAACATGATCGTCGGTCGACTTTTGCAGGGCATGGGCGGCGGCGGATTGGTGTCAATTGCATTCGTCGGTGCATCCACAATGTTTCCAAAAAAATTGTGGGTAAGGATTATTGCGGCGATTTCTGGAGTTTGGGGGGTATCTTCCATGTGTGGCCCGTTGATCGGAGGATATTTTGTATCTGGAGGAAACTGGCGCGGAGCGTTTTGGGCATTTGCTGTCCAGGGGCTGGTCGCAGTATTGGTGGCTCCACCGCTTTTAAGAAGGCAGTTTCAAACACAAAATGGACTGAACCAGAGGATGCCCTTGGCTAGGCTTGGGCTATTAGGTGTTTCCGTGCTGGCAATCTGTCAAGCCGGGGTAATGAGATATACTACATTCGCTAGCATCTTATGTGTTGGAGGTATCCTGTTGCTACTGATATTTCTAAAATTGGATGGAGACAGCAACAACCGTATTTTTCCACAAGGTATCCTAAACCCGAAGACGGTATCAGGTTCAGGATTGCTGATGATATCTTCACTCTTTATGGCAACGATCTCACTGACAGTCTACGGCCCCCTCCTTATGTATATTATTTTTGGGGCAGCTCCTCTGATAGCTGGTTACATTATTGCCTTGGAGTCACTGGGTTGGACAACCATGGCAATCATTACCTCCGGAGTTAATTTGCGTGTTGAACCACGCCTGATACGAATGGGGTCAGTCTTGGTGAGCATTTCGATGGTGGGATTGATCTATGCTATGCCCTCTGGTCCGCTCTGGCTAATAGCCCTGCTTTCAACCATAATGGGTACAGGCTTTGGTATGTCATGGAGCTTCGTGTCCAAGCGTATCATCTCCAACGTTTCTGAAGAGGAGCGTTCTCAAGCATCAGCTTCTATTCCAACATTCATGCGTGTATCGATGGCGTTGGGATCTGCCCTCAGTGGTATTATTGCAAACTTTTCTGGATTTTCCGAAGACAGTAGCGTGGAAGTTGCCCAGAACGTTGCGTTTTGGTGTTTCACCGCTTTTGTTCCGTTAATGTTGGCAGGTCTCTTTTTCGCATGGCGTGTAAGTCGGTGGTGAAGTGGTTCTCTTTCCTAAATTACTAATCAATTTTTATTTTTATTTATCTGCAACCAAGTTTTGTGTTTGCGCCCCTAATTTTTCAATTCCGAGGTGCATAGTTTGGCCTATCCGCAGGTAGATTGGTTCCGGTTTCTGTCCCATACCAACTCCCGGTGGTGTTCCGGTTGAAATAATATCTCCGGAATGTAGAGTAAAAAACTGGCTGAGGTAATGAATCAGATAAGCCACACCGTACACCATCGTACGTGTATTTCCGTTCTGGTAGCGTTTTCTGTCAACTTCCAGCCAGAGATCCAGATTCTGTGGATCTCCAACCTCGTCCGGAGTTACCAGCCAAGGTCCGGTTGGGCCGAAAGTATCACAGCTTTTCCCTTTGACCCACTGACCTGACCTTTCAAACTGGAAATCCCGCTCTGAGATATCATTTATAATGCAGTAGCCAGCAACATGATCGAGTGCAGATTTTTCATCAACGTACTTTGCTGGTTTTCCTATCACGACTCCAAGTTCAACTTCCCAGTCAGTCTTAACTGAATTACGCGGAATGATAACGTCATCATTTGGACCACAGATTGCGCTTGTTGCCTTGGCGAAAATAATTGGTTCGGGCGGAACTATCATCCCCGATTCTTCTGCATGATCAGTATAGTTAAGGCCGATGCAGATGAATTTGCCGACCTGTCCCACACAAGGTCCGAGATGTGGATTGCCCTCAACTTTCGGAAGTGTTGCAGGATCTGTGTTTTGCAGACGTTCGATGTTTTCCGGAAGTAGATTTGTTCCTGCTATATCATTGACCATTCCGGAAAGATCGCGTATAACCCCTTTGTCATCAAGCATTCCTGGTTTTACATTTCCACTGGAAGCTCCATTGGCAGACATTCCATATCTTAGTAATTTCATGATAGTTTCATTTTTAAGTTATAAAAAATTTTTCAAGTCATACCGCCGTCAATGCTCCAGGCTGTACCTGTTGTGTAGGAGGATTCATCTGACGCCAGGTAAACTGCTAAGGCGGCTATCTCTTCAGGAGTACCTATTCTTCCGATTGGTTGACGCTCTATAAATGCCGCAAGCACTTCTTCGTAATTTCCCCCCTGTGCTTTTATCCTTTCCTGAAGAGACGGGGATTCCACGGTTCCCGGACAAATGGCATTACAGCGAATGCCTTGAGTGATAAAATCCGCTGCAACAGATTTTGTTAAACCCACCACTGCCGCCTTGCTGGCACCGTAAACGAAGCGGTTCGGTAACCCTTTAACACTTGACGCGACAGAAGACATATTCACAATACTTCCTCCGCCGGACTTCAGCATTGCAGGTAGAAATGCTTTGATCATGCGGTACATCGAACGCACATTGAGTTCGAAGGAAAAATCCCAGTCACTTTCCTCACAGTCCAACACCGTACCGTGATGCACAAATCCGGCACAGTTAAACAGTACCTCAAAGGCATCCTTCTCTTCTGCAAGTTGCTGTATAGCCTTAAGATTGTTAACATCTAGCAGATATGTTTCGATGTTGGTAGCAAATTCTTGGAATTCTTTTTTGAGTAAATCCAAGCTTTCCGGATTGATGTCTGTGGCCAAAACGTGTGCTCCTTCAGCCGCAAATGCAAGCACCGTAGATCGTCCAATCCCCTGTCCTGCGGCAGTGATCAGTGTTTTTTTACCTTTAAGTCTCCCGGACATAAATCCTTTTATTTTTAAATGTTAAAAAAATTGTTTTTTAAATATGATCCTTATTTTCGCAGATGCGATTTGTAAATTAAAGAGATAAAGCTAAGTATAATGCATGGTGATTTCAACGCACACGGCTCAAGCGTGGATCGAGGATATCACGTAAACCGTCTCCCAGTAGATTCAAACCAAGAACTGTTAAGACAATCGCTAGTCCGGGGAGAATTGCAAGTTGTGGTGCAAAAAACATCATCGTCTGTGCTTCGCTTAGCATCTTACCCCAGCTTGGTATAGGAGGTTGTGTGCCCAGTCCAAGGTAGCTCAGTCCTGCTTCTGCGAGGATTCCCAAAGCGAATTGGATAGTCACCTGTACGATGAGGACGCTCACGATATTTGGAAAGATATGTTCAACTGCAATTTGGAACTCACCTTTGCCAGCAGTTCTAGCGGCCAAAATGAATTCACGTTTGTAAATGCTCAAAGCGCTTCCCCGTGTAATTCTGGCAAAAACTGGAATATTGAAAATACCTATTGCCAGCACAGAATTTATCGTTCCTGGACCATAAACCGCTGAGAGCATAACCGCCGTCAACAAGGCAGGAAATGCAAAAGCAAAGTCATTAAAACGCATTACAGTTTCTTCCACCCATCCACGTTTCGCAGCGGCCAAAGCCCCGAGTGGGACTCCGATTAATGATCCGAAACCAATCGCAAAGACTGAAACCAACATTGAATTCCAGGCTCCTACCATCAACATTGAAAAAACGTCGCGACCAAAATGATCTGTTCCCAGCCAATGTTTTGCAGATGGGCTTTCCAACTTGTGGGGTATGTCCAGTAATTCCACAGGAAAAGGTGTCCAGAACAAAGAAAGCAGACCGGTAAAAAGCATTATAAAACTAAGAATCAGCCCAATCACAAAACTGCGGTGATGCAAACTGTTCCTCCAAAATTCACTTAACATTGATTCATTCATGCCCTACCTCCACGTAATCTAGGGTCAATTGCAACATAACACATATCAACGAGGAAATTGATAATCACTACTGTTGCGGCCAGTAAAATTACAATGTTTTTAACTACCACCAAATCCCTTTGCGCAATTGCCTGGAAAAGGAGACGACCCAGCCCTGGCAGATAAAAAACATTTTCAATGATGATGGTTCCAGCTAGCAAAAATGAAAGTTGTAATCCGAGAATTGTGACAACCGGAATTAGAGCATTTCTGAAAGCATGTTTCCAAAGCGCGGCATTCCTGCTGAGTCCTTTTGCTCGTGCGGTGCGTACAAAATCTTCACGGACGGTTTCCAAAACCGCAGAACGCGTTACACGTGCTAAAATTGCTGCCTGTGGCAGGGCAAGAGAAATCGCTGGTAATGTCAAAGATTTGAGGGCAGCAGCCAAACCCATTTCCCAACCGGCGAAACCTCCAGCTGAAAACCAGCCAAGTTTGACTGAAAAAAATAAAATCAGCAGAATTGCAAACCAGAAATTTGGAACGGCGACCCCTAATTGAGCTAGACCCATAATTCCTGTATCAGCGATACGCTTATGATTTGCTACAGCGAGTACACCAATAGGTATGGCTAGTAAAGTGGAAAGGGAAATGGCAAGCAAAGCTAAAGGCAAACTGAGAGACAGTCGCTCTAAAATCAGTGTGGAAACTGGAATGTCATAGGTATAGCTACGTCCAAAATCACCGGATAATATACCACTGATCCAGCGGAAGTAGCGTTCTGGAGCAGAATTATTAAGCCCCATTTCTGTCCGCAGGGCCGCCAGAGTGTCTTCCTGCGCCCCTACTCCAAGGATGATTGATGCAGGATCACCGGGAAGGATTTCCATCAAAAAAAAAATGACCAGTGAGGCCACCAACAAAGTGATGACCAAAGCAAAGAAACGTTTTGCAAGGAAGATTGACATTTAACTAGGAAAGGATAGCGTTCCAGTTATTATACTGAAACGCCTTTTTTAGAATTAATTATTCCAGCTAACACCGGTCAAATCATTGGCTTGAACGGGACTGTTTTCCCAGAGTCCTGTTATATTTTTGTTCCAGATTCCTAGCTTCGCCAGTTGAAAAAGAAAACCGTTAACGGCATCTTTTGCTAGAATTGCCTGCGCGGCACCCATCAATGCGTAACGTTTCTTTGGGTCTGCGGTGACATTCAAGTCATCAATGATCGCATTGAAGCCTGCGTTCCGGTATTGAAAATAATATTTTGGACGAGTATAAATACCGATGTCCATTGGTTCAGTATGAGAGACAATCGTCAGGTCAAAATCTTTATTTTTGAAAACCTGGTCCAGCCACTGTGCCCACTGCACAGGGATTATCTCGAGTTTGATACCGACTTTTGCCAATTGGGCAGCAACAATTTCTCCTCCACGTCGTGCATAACTCGGCGGTGGCAATTTTATCGTCGCCTTGAATCCATTGGGGAATCCTGCTTCTGTAAGAAGTTGTTTGGCCTTGCCCGGGTCATGTGGATAAGTTCCAGTCAGGTCAACATAAGCTGCATGATGCGGAGCAAAATGAGTCCCGATTGGAGTTCCAAAACCAAACATCGCCCCGTCAATTATTTCCTGCGAATTAATCGCATGAGCAATAGCCTGCCTTACTCGAAGGTCATCAAATGGTTTCTGCAGGTTGTTGGTGGAGAGGATTGTTTCGCCCTCAGTACTGCCGACCTTTACAGTGAAACGTGAATCGCTTTGAAATTGGGCTGCCATTTCTGGTGCAGGAAAATTGGCAAAAGCGTCCGCATCTCCGGCCATCAAAGCTGCAACAGCAGCGGCAGGATCCGGAATGATTTTGAAAGTTGCGGATTTCAGCGCCGGCTTTTCACCCCAGTAATTTGTATTTTGTCCCAACTCAATTCGGTCACCCTTGACCCAGCGTTTGAAAATAAAAGGTCCCGTTCCAACGGGTTTACTTTTGTTTGAATTGGCGCTTGCTGAATCTACAATCACAGCATCGCCCCAACCCATGTTGAAGAGGAAGTTTCCAGTTGGTGTGTTCAAGGTGACAACCACTGTATTTGATCCCTGTGCGTTTACGTCTGCAATCGCAGCGAAAAGGGCTTTTTGCGCATTTGTACTATTTTCCGATCTTGCGCGATCTAATGAAAAAACCACATCAGAGGAATCAAATGCTGAACCATCATGGAACCTGACTCCGCTGCGGAGGTTAAATGTGTACGTCAGTCCGTCTGATGAAATATTCCAAGACTCAGCCAGTGCAGGAAGTACTTCCGCGTTTTGATTGATCCGGGTTAATCCCTCAAAAACGTTTGCATAAACTACTTCGTCAATCGCGGCTGCGGCTCCAGCAGTTGGGTCGAGATGAGGTGGTTCTAGGACCATTCCCATAGTCAAATGTGTTTTTCCGGCCAAGGCAGATCCAGAAAAAATTATTGCGGATCCACAGATCAGCAATAATTTTGCGTGCCTTTGAATGATTTTTTTCATGATTCCTTGTTGGAGAAATGGAAGTTTTAAAAATACCTCCTATGCAGAAGGCAATGGAACAAGAAGAAGGTGTATCATTACAAAAAATTTCTCAAATTGCAAATATAATCATTTTTTTATTGAATCCATATAACAAGGCCAGATGCCTAAAGATTCTGCTGTATAAACACCTCTGGTAATTGCTCTTGCGACACAATCAGCAGCCATCATTCCCAGGCGTGCTATGTCGATAGACGGCATATTTGAAAGTGGAATTTTTCCTGTGGCCAAAACGAAAACTGTATCTCCATCAAAAGGTGTGTGGATTGGCCGAATGGAACGCGCAAACCCATCCTGTGCCATAATTGCAACACGCTGAGCCTGTGCCTTGTTAAGATTAGCATCAGTCGCAACTACGCAAAGAGTAGTATTAGTGGATATATTATTTGTAAAAGCATCATTTCCGGATTTGTAATTTTTATTGTAATTCTGCAAGGGACCTTCGAATGGACTTTTGAAGTCAAAATCGAGTTCTAATTCGTTAGTATTATTTTTTTCAGATGTTTTATTTTTTGCGGAAAAAACATTTGGGGGACCCATGCCGCCATATTCAGCATTTCGTTCAAAAGGCCAAGCCCAGAAATTAGGAAGATAAGGCATTGTCACTGAACCAAATGAATTTACTGCGGCTAAAGCACCCACCGTAAAATCTTTTTCAGTGCAATTTTTCGAATTTTGTTGAAGCGAAGCGGTACCGATACCACCTTTAAGAGTTCCAGCTTTTGCTCCAGTCCCTGCACCAACGTTACCTGAAGTACATTCATAGCTTGCGTCAGCCGCAGCTTTTTTCCCAAACTCAAAATAAGTATGTTCATCAATTGAGGACTTTTCACCACCATTTAGCAGGTCGAAGAGAATTGCTGCTGGAACTATAGGCACTAAGACATCTTTTGCAACTGGAAATCCACGGCCCTGTGTTTTTAACCAGGCCGCAACTCCGCCTGCTGAATCTAATCCCATTGCAGAACCACCGCTGAGAACAACAGCGTGCACCTCTTCAACCAGGTTTGCAGAATGAAGAGCATCTGTCTCACGAGTCCCGGGGGCACCCCCTCTGCAGTCAACGGCACCTACCGCTGCATCTTCTGGAAGAACGACTGTGGTTCCACTCATCAATTTCATATCCTGTGCGTGTCCTACTTTGATTCCGGAAACGTCAGTAATACTGTTTTTTGGTCCTGGCTGCATATTAAGATTTTATATTATACCTTAGTGATTATTGTTTTTTTGTGCCTAAAAAATGAGCAAATTTAATTAAAATGGTGAACCTAGCTAAATCATAAACCATACAGTTTGTTTTTTGAAAGAAAAATATAAAACGTTTATATCTTGGTTATTCTTGGTTAAAATAGGTAGGTAAAACGCTTAGAGAAAAGATTCAAGTAAAAAAATCAAGAGGTTGCGTATTGGCCGATTCCTCGTTCCTTCATAATTTCTCGAATTTCCTCCAGAATCAGAGGATCATCAATAGTAGGTGGGACAACTATTTCAAATTCACTGGCCAGTTTCCTAATTGTTTTGCGCAGAATTTTTCCAGATCGAGTTTTCGGCAGGCGCTTGACAATACCTGCTCTTTTAAAACAGGCAACGGCACCAATATTATTGCGGATAATTTCGACCAATTCCTTTTGCATTCTATCTTGAGAAATCTGAGTACCGTCCTTGAGAACTACAAACCCGACTGGCACCTGCCCGCGCAGTTCATCATCAATACCAGTAACTGCACATTCAGCAACGGCTGGGTGTCCGGCGATTAACTCCTCCATTTCCCCTGTTGAAAGGCGGTGACCGGCAACGTTGATTACATCATCGACTCGTCCCATCACAAAAATATAACCATCTTCATCCTTAATTCCTTCATCACCCGTAAAGTAGTATCCAGGGTATTGACTTAAATATGACTCCCTAAATCGCTCATCACCATTCCATAGGGTTGGCAGACAACTAGGTGGTAAAGGTAGGTGAATTGCGATATTACCGGTTTCACCAGGTTTGCATTTTTCACCTTTTTCATCAAGCACCTGCACATTGTATCCTGGCATTGGAAAAGTCGGAGATCCATTTTTCACAAGCTGTGGTTCAATCCCCATTGGATTTGAGCAAATAGCCCATCCGGTTTCAGTTTGCCACCAGTGGTCGATCACTGGTACTTCGGGCCGTGAAGCATCGGATAAAGTTTCCTTCAGCCATTCATAAGTTGGCGGATCAAGTCTTTCACCTGCCAGAAAAAGTGTCTGGAGCGAACTGATGTCATATTTCTTTTTAAGTTTTGCTTCTGGATCCTCTTTTTTTACAGCCCTGAAAGCCGTGGGTGCAGTGAAAAATGTATTTACCTTATGTTCTGCAATTATACGCCAGAAAGCACCTGCATCAGGAGTACGTACTGGTTTGCCCTCGTAAAGTATGGTCGTACAACCATGAATCAGAGGAGCGTAAACAATGTAAGAATGACCAACCACCCAGCCGATATCTGAACCTGCCCAGAAAACATCTCCAGGATCAGTGTTATAGACAGCCTTCATACTGTATTTTAAGGCAACTGCGTGTCCACCGTTGTCGCGGACAACGCCTTTGGGAAGTCCTGTAGTTCCAGAAGTGTACAGAATGTACAACGGATCAGTTGAGTAAAGATTAACTGGTTCTGCTGGATCAGCTATTTTTAGTAACTCTTTCCAATCATGATCCTGTCCGGATTTCATTTTTGCTAGAATTTGCGGTCGCTGTAAAATGACAGTATTTTGCGGCGGGAATTTGGCCATTTCAAGAGCATGATCCACCAGTGGTTTGTATTCAATGACCCTGGTAAATTCAATTCCACAACTTGCTGTTAAGAGAACTTTTGGTTTGGCGTCATCAATCCTTACAGCCAATTCATTTGGTGCAAAGCCACCAAAAACGACAGAGTGAACTGCACCTAATCTGGCACAAGCTAGCATAGCAATAACTGCTTCCGGAACCATCGGCATGTAAATGATAACACGATCACCTTTTTCTACACCCAAATTTTTAAGTCCGCCTGCGAATTTTGCAACTTCATCACGTAATTCTAGGAAGGTATACTTCTCCAGCGAGTTTGTAGAAGGTGAATCATAAATCATTGCCAGTTGGGCACCTCGTCCTTCTTCAATGTGTACATCCAGAGCTAGGTAAGAAGTGTTTAGCTTGCCGCCAGAAAACCAGCGATAAAAACCTTGTTCGTCCTGGGAAAGAATTTTTTCAGGAAATTCATACCACTTAATTTTTTCTGCCTGCTCTCTCCAAAAAATTTCTGGCTGCTCTAAAGATTTTTGATATATGTTTAGATAACTCATTTATCTTGTTTTCAAATACATGTTTGAAATTCAAGTAACAGGACTGTTGGCAATCAAATCTTCAACAACAGAAGGATCAGCGAGAGTAGAAGTATCGCCGATGCTATCGATTTCATTTTCTGCAATTTTACGTAAAATGCGGCGCATGATTTTACCAGAGCGAGTTTTTGGAAGTCCAGGCGCCCATTGGATCAAGTCAAAAGTTGCTATTGGTCCTATTTCTTCCCGAACGAGTTGGATCAACTCTTTTTTTAAATCGTCAGTTGGTTCTACTCCGGAATTTAAAGTTACATAGGCGTAAATTCCCTGTCCCTTTATCTCATGCGGAAACCCAACAATTGCCGCCTCTGCTACACTTTCATGCAGTACAACTGCTGACTCAAGTTCTGCGGTTCCCATACGGTGTCCAGAAATATTCAACACATCATCAACTCTTCCGGTAATCCAGTAATATCCGTCATCATCCCGTCGGCAGCCGTCTCCAGTAAAATAAAGTCCTTTGTAGGTGCTAAAATAAGTTTGTATGAAACGTTCATGATCACCATACACGGTACGCATTTGTCCAGGCCACGGATGCTTAATACATAAATTCCCTTCAGTTGCACCTTCTAGTTCATTGCCGTTTGCATCTACTAGTAGCGGTTGAATGCCAAAAAACGGGCGTGTTGCTGAACCTGGTTTGGTGCGTGTTGCTCCCGGTAGCGGAGTTATCATAATTCCCCCAGTTTCTGTCTGCCACCAAGTATCTACTATCGGACAATTCTCATGTCCAACAACACGGTGATACCAGAGCCATGCTTCCGGATTTATCGGCTCCCCAACCGTACCAAGCAAACGTAGTGTACTTAAATCACGTTTTTTAACGAACTCGTCTCCTTCTTTGGCAATTGCACGAATTGCGGTTGGTGCAGTATAGAAAATATTGACTTTATGTTTGTCGCAAATGTCCCAAAAACGTCCAAAATCTGGATAATTTGGAACGCCTTCAAACATTAATGTCGTAGCTCCATTTGCCAGTGGCCCATAAAGAATATAGCTGTGCCCGGTAACCCAGCCAATGTCTGCGGTACACCAGTAAATATCGCCATCATGATAGTCAAAAACATATTGATGAGTCAGTGATGTGTAAACCAGATATCCTGCAGTGGTGTGTAAAACACCCTTTGGTTTTCCTGTAGAACCGGAAGTGTAAAGTATGAAAAGTGGGTCTTCTGCATCCATTTCCTCAGGGGGGCAATCCGAGGAGGCGTTTGCCATATCTTCATGATAGAAGTGGTCCCGCCCTGACTGCATATTGCAGACATCAGTTGTGTGCTTTACCACGATGCAGCTCTCGGTGCTTGTATTCTCCATGGCCTGATCAGCGTTTTGTTTGAGTGGGATACTCTTACCTCCACGCACTCCAGCATTTGCCGTGATTAACATTTTTCCACTGCAATCAATAATCCGATTTTTAAGAGCTTCCGCGCTGAATCCACCAAACACTACAGAGTGTACAGCACCAATTCTAGTGCAGGCGAGACACGCAATTGCCAGTTCCGGAATCATCGGCATGTAAATCATCACACGGTCACCTTTTACAATGCCTCGGTTCTTCATCACATTTGCAAATTTGCTAACTTCAGTGTGTAATTCTTTGTATGTGTAGCTTCGGTCAACATTTGGATCATCCGACTCCCAAATCAAAGCCTGTTGATCCCCTTTTTTTTCTATATGACGATCGATACAATTATAAGAAACATTAAGTTTCCCTCCTTCGTACCAGCGGATGTCCCCCTGGTTGTAGTCCCATTCAAGTGTATTGTTCCATTTCTTGAACCAATCCAACCGCTCTGCTTGCTTGTCCCAAAATAATTCTGGGTCAGTTACAGACTCTTCGTACATTTTTAAATAAGTCTCGTTATCAATCCAAGCTTTTGCTTTTGCTTCTTCCGGAACTTCAAAAATCTTATGCTCACTCATTTTTCTCTCTCAAAATTGGAAATTTATGTTGCTCTTGTCTTTAAACCCACCATATCAAAATATTTTAACTATGTCCTTAAAAAAATGTACTTCAATTTTGTTGAAATAGCCACTCAATATGTCCCTTGTATCTGTTGAAAAATTATGGAAGTTTTAGACTTTTGGTAGATTAATCAAGATCTAACTCTCATCACTAAACAGTAGTGTTATTGAAGAAGGTATTGATAAATTGTCAAAGAATGTTTATAAACATCTGGAAGAAAATTACCGAAAATTCCGCAAGGGCCAGACTAATCCGGAGATGCAAATTTTCAGAAACTCTTGATAAATACAGTCAATATTTTGAGAGCAGAAAATTTGAAGTCCGTATGGTGTACTGTTTCTGACAAACTGAAAATATGAGGAAAAAGAAGAGGGTTGCGGCTCGAAAACTGAGCCGCAGAAAATGAGAGCTTCAGATTTTACCCTGCAACATAAAAGCAATCACGAGTGCGTAAATTACCAGCGACTCAATTAGTGCAAGACCAATAATCATTGGTGTGAAAATTTTGTCGGTTGCATTTGGGTTACGTGCAATGCCTTCCAAGGCACCGCGCATAGCCAAACCTTGGCCAATTCCTCCACCAAGAGCTGCAATTCCAATTGCTAAACCTGCCCCGAGGGCAATTCCGAATGTAGCCATTTCTCCCATTCCTGCTGCATACAGAGGGAAACTCGCTGACATAAGCAACGCCAACAATAATAATTTCTTCATGACATCCTTTTTGATGTTAATTAAATCAGCGCAATCAGTGAGCTTCACTCATTGCGAGTTCAAAATAAATGGCAGACAGCAAAACAAAAACAAATGCTTGTAAGACTGACACCAAAATTCCCAATCCCATAAAAGGAATGGGTAGGCCGACGGCCATAATTGACGTGAAAATCAAGACTACTTTATGATCTCCTGTCATATTCCCAAACAGCCTGATCGAAAGGGAAAGCGGGCGCACACAATGACTGACGATTTCAATCGGCAGCATTAGTGGCGCGAGAAGCGGCATGGGACCAAAAAATTGTTTAATGTAACCGGCTCCATGTTGACGAATGCCCATAAAATGAGTCATTAGAAAAATGATCAAGGCAAAGGCTATGGTAACGTTAAACTGATCTGTAGGTGGGTTAAATCCCGGTACCAGACCTATAAGATTAAGTAGCAAAATAAATAGACCATATGTACCAAGTAAAGGAAGAATGGGCCTTGCTCCAACTCCATGTCTTATGGTTCCGCATAGGAAATTAAGTATAGCACTGACTACAACTTCTGCAAAATTGGAAAAATTAGCTTTACCAGAGGGCTCCAGTAAATCAGTTTGCCTGAAAGGCCTACCTGCAAAAAATGCGAAAGAAATCAGAAAAACAGCTACCATCACCAAGTCCAAGAATGGAACCGGATCAATACCAAGATCCACCAGCGGCTGTTCTAAACCACTAAAAAAAAAGTGGCCCCAGGTAAATCCCTCTGCTGCAAATACAGGGGAAGCTGTTAGTAAAAAAAAACTGAGTAGTGATAGTCTCTTGTCCATTCTGTATTTTTTCTGATTAACTTCGACTTATGCAGATTTTTGAGTTTGCATTATCCTTACAAAAGAATAAATGACGATAGTTAGTGCAATATTAGATAGTCCTATCAAAAGACCACCCGGTGAAAAATCAAAATATTGCATTGCTACAAACAATATGATTATTGAAATACCGAATTTGGTAAAAGAAAAAAGTAGATCAAGTGCTTGTAATTTTCGCTCCTGTAACAGCTTCCGTACAAACTGCATAGTCCAGAAATAATTAAATCCTATAACCCCACATCCTAACAGAACAGAGGGGGAAAGGTCAATACTAAATATTGCTGTTCCCGCAACTAAAATCATACTTACAGCAAAAAGCAGATTCCTGAAAAAATATGCTTGTTTGAGCTGTTCGATCTCCTTAAAAGTGTCTATACCCTCTGGAACTTGAGACAGAGTTGAATTTGCCAGAACAGTGCTATTTAAAGATGTTTGTTCTTCATGATGATCTTTTGAATCCAATGAATTTGATTCAAGATTTGGTTTTTCTTCTCCCTCGGATGACATGTTTTTTTCAGGTTCTAAAAATGGTTTAGTTGTCTTGCTCAGAATCAGAATCAGCTTGAACACGTTTTACCAGACGGAAAATGCTCCTGTATCCTGAAATTATTCCTGCTATTCCAAAGACCAGCAAAAACCAAGGATCTGTTCTCAACCAATCATCAAGCCAGCTTCCTATAAGAAATCCTATAACAACAGACAATCCTAGCTCCAGACCCATGGAACTGTACATGATCCATTTTGGGCCGGATTTGTGTAGTTGTTTCATTTTGCTGAACTGTTTCGAAAAGTAGCGTTTCTTGACAAACTTACACGGAAAATTATTTAGTACCAGTCTAGTGTTAAAAGCCTAAAATTGCAAGATTAGGCTGCCAAGTATCTTGCACCTTCAGCGTTAAAAGGTTATACTTAAATTACTTTAAAATGAGCAAAACAATGTAAGATAATCAAGATAAACTAAAAATGGGTGACAGTTTAGGACAATTATTTCGAATCACTACCTGGGGCGAATCTCATGGAGGAGGAGTTGGAGTGGTGATAGACGGCTGCCCTTCGGGGCTGCCGCTGGGTGAAGATGATCTTCAATATGAGCTTGACAGAAGGCGTCCGGGGCAAAGCAAAATAACAACACAGCGCAAAGAAAGCGATACCGCGAAGATTCTTTCCGGAGTTTTTGAGGGAAAGACCACAGGTACAGCAATTTCAATAATAGTCTCAAATGATGATGCAAAGTCGCATTCTTATGATCACCTCAAGGATTTGTATCGTCCGAGCCACGCAGATTATACATTTGAGCAGAAATATGGGTTAAGAGACTGGATGGGTGGTGGTCGTTCTAGTGCGCGTGAAACTGTTGGAAGAGTAGCTGCTGGAGCGGTTGCAAAAAAACTTCTGTACTACTGGGGAAAAATTCAGACTATTGCATGGGTTGAGCAAATCCATGAGATTAAATCATCTGTAGAGAAAAATAATGTCAGTGAAAGTCAGATCGAAGCCAGCATTGTACGGTGTCCGGATTCGGAAGCATCCACAGCAATGATTGAACGAATACAAGAAGTGCGAAAGTCAGGAGATAGTGCTGGTGGAATCATACGCGCGGTTGTACGCAATGTCCCAGCGGGATTGGGAGAACCTGTATTTGATAAACTAACCGCTGATTTAGCAAAAGCCTTGATGTCTCTGCCTGCTACTAGAGGGGTGGAATTTGGTCTTGGTTTCGATTCTGTGTTACTAAAAGGTTCAGAACATAATGATTCGTTTGTCATGAGTGAAGGGAATATTCGGACCAAAACAAATCGTTCCGGTGGAATTCAGGGGGGAATTTCCAATGGAGAGAATATTGATTTGAGAATTGCTTTCAAACCAACCGCCACAATAAACTTTGAGCAGGACACCGTCAGCAAAGAAGGCCGGGAAGTCAAACTGAAAGCCAAAGGTCGCCATGATCCTTGTGTTTTGCCGCGCGCAGTGCCAATGGTTGAGGCAATGATTAATTTGGTTTTAGTTGATCATCATTTACGTAATCAAAAAACACGAATTTAATTTTTTTTTTGTGGCCAACTATTTTTCGTTAAAAGTGAATAAGTTGGTTCTTATTTTGCAAAATATTTAGATGTGAACAACATTAGTAAAAATTAACAATTATTTATTTGATTTATGCCTCCTAAAATAATACCCAAGAAAGTATCAGCAAAAACTATTCGTCCATCAAATTCCAACCGCATTAATTCACTTGGAGCAAATTCGGATGATAGATTTCTCTCTTCCGGATCTATTGCTGTGATAGGAGTTCTCCTTTTTTTTGCCTTTGTAATCGCGCAAGTCGTTCTTATCAATTGATGAACTGGACCTTTCGCCATGCCTTACATTGACATCTTCAACGGGGATGCCGATGGGATATTGGTACTCCATCAACTGCGTCTGACAAATCCTCATAAAAGCCGTCTTATTACCGGAGTAAAGCGTGATACTAAGTTGTTACAGTACGCACTTTCCACTCATGACAGCGTGATTACAGTGCTCGATATTTCATCTCATGCCAACCGTGAGCCTCTCCTGCAATTACTGAATCAAGGTAATACCATTCACTATTTTGACCATCACTTTGCTGGTAAAATAGTGGAAAACTCACTTTTTCACTCTCACATAGATACCAGTCCTAGTGTTTGCACTAGCATTCTGGTTGACCGCTATTTGGAAGGGAAATATCGTCTCTGGGCAGTGGCTGCTGCTTTTGGGGACAACCTTCACTCTTCCGCTTTGCAACTGGCAGAAAGTCTTAAACTAGATTTGAAAAAGACTGAAAAATTACGTGAATTGGGAGAGTTAATAAATTACAATTCATATGGTGAAACGATAGATGATTTACATTTTTCACCAAAAACTTTATTTATGGCTCTACATCCGTTTGCAGATCCTTTTGATTTTATTGAGACTTCCTTAGAGCTGAAACATTTGCGCAGAGGCTTCCGTAGTGATATGCGCAAAGCAGGGGAAAAACATACATTGAGACAAAGCTCTGTGGGTAGAATTTTCCTGTTTCCGAATGATGCCTGGAGCAGACGAGTTTCAGGTACATTCATTAATCAAGTTGCTCGTGAATCACCTGAATTGGCGCATGCTATATTAGTTGAACGTACTGACGGAACGTTTTTGGTAGGTGTACGTGCCCCAATTGCAAGACCTTATGGTGCAGATACATTATGTCTTAAATTTTCAGGTGGTGGTAGGGTTGCAGCTGCAGGTATAAACCATTTAGCTCCAGAAGATATTGAATGTTTTTTTGATACTTTCGAAAAGCAATTTTAAGATTTATTAATACTATTAAATATAATTATTTTACAGTTTATTATTGTTTGATGTTTCCTCAGTTGTTTTCTGTGCTAGCTCTTTCATAATTTTTTCCAGTTTTTCACAAAAAACTGGAACGTCCTCAGGCAGTAGATTTTTTGGGACATGAAAAGGCTCTCCGAATGCTTCAATGATTTTAGAAAAAGGCTTGGGGATTTTGTGTCTGTCCCAACTATTAAGGTTCCACTGATGATCAGCTTCATAGTGCCAGGGTATGATGGGGACACCGGAATATTTAGCAAGCAGAATTACACCTGACTGAATCTTTTTAGGGGGACCGAGTGGGCCGTCCGGAGTAATGGCAACAGATGTTTTATCCTTAAGTAATTTTATCAGTTGTTTTAAGGCTGGGATACCGCCTCTGGTGCTTGACCCACGAACTGCTTGATAGCCATAGTGGTCAAATACATCATATATTGCTTCACCGTCATCACTGCTGCTGATTAAAGCAGTTAGATCTTCTTTACGGAGAAGCCAGATGCTAAAATATATGTTTTGGTGCCAAGTTGCAACAATCACACTGCCGTATTCTTCCAGGATTGATTTCAATACTTCATAATTTAGACGCTGTACACGTGTGGTACTTCCAGTAACTCGAATCAAAACCACTAATATTCTGGTGATTAGCCAGTGCAGAATACGTTTTTTCCAAGAAGTGATAGATGCTTGCATGTGTGAAATATTTTTAAGTTGAATGAATGGCAAAGTAACTTTACAATACTAGTCTATCATGAACGGTGAGAGCTAAACAAATTACAAGAATGATTATTTGAAGATGTTGGTTTTATATTTACCTTCATATTTCGAGAATAATATTATCTTTATATACTATGGGATTTTTTTTTAAAAAAAAAATAATAGGTGATTATCCTCATGAAGTGTCGCGAAAAGACTGGGAAAATGTTATGGATGCACTTTTCAGGAATATGATTGCTAATAACGCGAAAGGTGTTGCAGTCATTTCCAACACCAACCGTGAAAATCAAGACGACGGAGCAGGGATAATTCAGGGGGAGCTAATCTATCGTATCAAGGCACAACGCGTTGATGAAGTTAGGGAGGGTCTAAAAAAGATTGACATGTTTCACTTTGAAAATGTTTTCAAAACTTATTTTGACAGTGAACATGAAAAAGGTCTTGATTTTTATCGGATGAAAAATATTCTTGACAAAGAAATTATTGTATATCCTTTGGTTCAAGGAAAGTACAAAAAAGGATTGCTTGTTTTCGAGTATCCAATATCAGATAGTAACATGAGTCATATCATGCAGGTAATAAAAGGTGTATTAAATAATCCTGAAGTTCAATCTTCACCTACGCCAGATTCTTCCTCTGAGAATGAAACAAAGAATAACTAAGCCTCCATATAAGTCTTCCATTTATAGAAAAATGTAAATGCATTTTCGTGCTATAGCATTCGTCATAGGGACACTTTTGTTAGTCACCAGCATAGCCATGCTGTTTCCAATTGTCGTTTCGTTAATTTATCAGGAGGGAGATTTAAGTGCACTTCTCATTTCCGTGACAGTGGTTTTTTCTGTGGGATTCCCTCTTTGGTGGTTTAGGCCGAGTCATTACGAATTAAGTTTTCGTGATGCAGTCCTCATAGCGGTTTTAGGCTGGGTAATCATTTCAGCAGTGTCAACGCTTCCATTTATTATACACGGCTCAATACCTTCATTCACAGACGCATTTTTTGAAATGGTGTCTGGTTATACAACAACAGGTGCTACAATCCTGAATGATATAGAATCTATTCCACACGGACTTTTATTTTTTCGCAGTGAAACACAATTGTTGGGGGGCATGGGATTCTTGACCTTGACATTGATCTTCTTGCCTCACGGTATGGCGGGGGTTAGAATATTTCGTGCTGAATCAAGTCCAGGACAGGTAATCACAAAGGAAAAATTTATTCCCCGAAATCGTGATGCCATGATTTGGCTCTGGTCTATATATCTGGGATTGAACCTAGTACAAACCTTGTTGCTTTGGGGCGGAGGCATGTCTCTTTTTGATTCATTGTGTCACTCTTTTACTACAGTAGCTACGGCTGGATTCTCCACAAAAAATGACAGCATTGGTTATTACAGTAGTGCTTATTTTGATTGGGTAATTATAATTTTTATGTTTTTGGGTGGAATGACATTCATGCTTTTTTACTACATATTGAAAGGTGAGTGGAATTTGGTTCGTCTTAACACAGAGCTACGTTGTTATTCCAGCATCGTCGTATTATTTTGCGGAATTTTAACGTTAATTTTATGGTTGAATGTAAGTTATGGCGGATTTTCTGAAGCAATACGCTATGCTTCTTTTCAGATAATTTCATTACTGACCACCACAGGTTTTACAACAGCAGATTATGAACTTTGGCCACAAGCGGCACAGATGATACTGTACATTGTCTGCTTTATAGGTGCATGTGCTGGTTCAACCACAAGTGGTATAAAAATCGTACATTTCGTGATCATCTGGAAATACATGGTTACGTCTGTCAAGAAAATGTTTTTTCAACCCAGAACTATACTACCAATTCATCTAAATCAACGTGCAATTGATCCTTTTGCGATCAATCTCTCAATATGTTATTTCATTGCAAATATTTTCCTGCTCTTCGTGGGAGGAGCAGTAATGGTGCTGGTGGATTCAATTGATTATCAGACAGCTATGAGCTCTGTAATTTCTGCATTGATGAACATCGGTCCAGGATTTGGAGAGGTAGGACCTTCAGAAAATTTTTCTCAAATATCATCTCTTGGTAAATGGTTCCTCACCTTGCTCATGCTTGTAGGTAGACTGGAAATGTTTTCTGCTCTTGTTTTGTTCTTTCCTTCTTTTTGGAAAAGATAAAAATTGTATTCTAAAACATTTTATTATTGGGTTGTTAAGAAGAACACTCGTTTATTCTTTGTCTTGCCAATGTACTTGTAACATCCTTTCAGGACTTAATTTTTGCAAAAAAGTACAATTCACTTTATGGATTGTGATTATTCTCTCTTGAGTGAGATATCCTTTAATAGCTTGGTTTTTTAAAGGAGAGCAACATTGTGCGATGCGTGTCATGACATTGTTCATGCCATCCACTATAATCGTAGCTTCTGATGTAGTAAAAGTATTTTTCTTTTTGCTGGACTTGATTTTTGTTTGGGCAATCTTTTTTGTTTCCGTGGTTGAGTTTTCAGGAGTTATGTTTTTATCATCTAAAAACCATCGTCTCACTTCTTCACTACGAATAGAACCTTCACCTATACAAAATAGGATGTGATCAAACTCCTGATTTTTTTGATGGTGCGATTCATGTTCCATCCTTCCCTCCCTGACCAAACGATTCAGGTGAAGACCGTGATCTCTAAATTCACGTTCCAGTATTTCCAGACCCTCTTTTCTAAGTAAATCTCGACTCCGCTCGTGTAAAGCATGTTTTATTTTATTTCGGGCGTGGCGTGTTTTAACAAATTCTAGCCACTCTTTCTTTGGTTCCTGCCGTGGTGAGGTCATTATTTCTACTGTATCACCGCTGTGTAGATTGCTGTCAAGCCTTGTAATTACCCCATTGGCTTTTGCGCCGGTTGTTCGGTTACCCACTTCTGAGTGAATTGCATAAGCAAAATCAACCGGTGTCGCTTTATGAGGGAGCTCCCGGATTTCCCTTGCTGGCGTCATGACATAAATATTGTCACTGAACAAATCAATTATCGGCATTGTTTCTTTCTCACTGCCCCTTTTAGTTTTTTCTGTCAGTGTTTTGTTAATTAGTTCTGCGGTTTTTTCTTTTGGAGCTAGCCGTTTCTCCTTGTAAAGCCAGTGTGCCGCAACCCCATATTCAGCCATACGATGCATTTTATGCGTCCGAATTTGAATTTCAATTGACCTTGAATATTCAGGATCATCATCTCGTAAATCTGTGACTGTTGTGTGAAGTGACTGATATCCATTGGATTTGGGCTTGACAATGTAGTCTTTGAAACGATTTTTTACTGGGACCCAGTTTTCATGGATGAAACTTAGTACAGCATAACAATCATCAACATTTTCGACCACAACACGAAATGCGATTAAATCCTGTATACGGTCAAAATCGTTGTCTACTTTCTCAAGTTTTTGAAAAATCGAATAAAAACGTTTGTAACGTCCCTGTACCTCATGCTTAATGCCAGCCTGTTTAATAATCAGTCGAATTTTTGCTAAAATTCTTTCAACATTTTCAGAGCGCGCACTTCGTTTTCGGGAGATTTTTTTCTTTAGTGTCTGATATTTTTCATATTCCAGCTGCCTAAATGCACTGTCTTCCAATTCTGACTTAATCCAGAAAATTCCTAAGCGTCCTGCTAACGGAGCATGTACATTCAGTGCAGTCCAGGCGGTAGCATCCCCCTTTTTTGAAGGAATTGACTCCAGCTGTTCCAATTTCTCCAGTTGGAGCACAAGAAAAACTGCTAGCAACTGCACATCTGCTAACACCGTCAGGAGCATTCTAATGGTCAGTTCTGCCTGTTCCTGGTTTTTGGGTCGTTCAGGAAATTGATGAGCCTTAAGCATTCTATGATAAAGCAAAATAGCGTCTGCAAAAAGTTTTGAGGAGTCAAAAGGGATCTTTTTTTCAAAGTCTTTTGGAAAATCTTCCGCATGCTGATAACTTAAAAAAAGTAGTGCCGCGAGGAGACTAGCAGGATTCAAAGAAAGTAGAGTGAGTTTTTGAATGAGAGAATCAGCAGATTTAGGATCTCTTTGCTGTGAATACCAATCTTCAAAAATTCGACTAATATCTCGATTTGTTTTAAAAATATTAGGGATGGAGATTTTATTTTCGGCGACAGTCTTGTCAGTGCCGATTGTCAGTGACATGACGGATTTTGAGAGGTCTGTTCTATTCAGTTTACTCATCTGCATACTTGCTAAAAAATTTTACAAGAGGCCTTGTGCCATGAAATAAGTATAAAGTTTGACGTCAAATAGAACGTTCTTTTCCTTCTCTTGGTTGAAAAATGTTGAAATTTCTTCGGGATATTTCAGAAAAACACTAATGAATTCACCGGGCTCATTTTTAGCAACAGGTTGCCGATTCTCAGGCAGCATTTCGTCAACAGAAAGATGGGCAAATGAAACTGTTTCAGAAAGAATGCCTGGAGATGAGAGCAAGTTTGGACTGATTTTATCTACTGTCCCAACATAACCTGTTTCTTCCAATAGTTCACGTGTTGCGGTTGTTTCATGATTTTCCTCAGGATCAACCAGTCCGGCAGGGAATTCTAATATATAGGAATCTGTCGGAGGCCGAAACTGTCTTATCAGAATATATCTTCCGGAAGGTTTTAACTGTGCGATTATAATTACTGCCGAGGAATGGTGTTTACGGTGCAATCCTTCCCATTTACGGACTTGTTTACCATCATCTTCATAACTGAATTCAACCATCTCAGACCAATTTCCACTATAGAGCAACTTTTCGTTGAGTACTCGGCTGGTGCCAGCTTTGGACTGTTTTTTTGTTGTAAATTTTGACATTAATGTTTGAAATAATAAATAAAAAATGTGCATGCTTATATGCTGATTTCTACAATGAGCTGTATAAAAATATAGCTCATTTTCCGACAATCTCAAACCAATTGTGAAAATGTTTTTGCGTTGTCTTTTGCAGGTGTCTGAAATATTATTCGACTAATAAGAATTTATTTCTGAAAATCTGCTAAAAGAAAGTTGACAGCAAATATGAGAAGTATCCGTTTGATTTGGATTGGCAAAACGCAGTTTCCTTTTGTACAGGAAGGTATCAGTGTTTATCAGAAAAAGCTGAGGCATTATGTCAAGGTTGAGACTGAAGAAATCCATGCTTCTAAATATGCTTCAGGTACAGTTGATCAGTGGCGGAGGCAGGAAACTGAAAAAATATTGAAGCGTCTGGATCGTTCAGAGTTAAACGTATTTTTGGATGAAAACGGGAAACGGCAGACTTCAGCCGGCTTAGCACAGTGGTTCGAGAAGCAAATGACTCTTGGTTGGCCGAGAGTCAACTTTATTATTGGAGGTGCGTATGGTTTTGAGAAGTCTTTGCTGCCGGCCAATTTTACCTGCTTACGTCTTTCCGACATGACATTTACTCATCAAATGGTAAGGTTGATTTTATTTGAACAGCTTTACCGTATTTTCACCATTATCCGCGGAGAACCGTATCATCATGTTTGAAGCAGATTAATGTTTAAGATTACTGAAAGATCACTATGAAGCGCTTATTATTAATAGCAATCACGTTATTTCTTTTAGGCAGTATGGGTTATTTTGCCACGCAAAATAGTCACAATGTGTCTTTGAATTTGTTTGGAAATTTCACCATCCAGTTATCGGTTTGGATGGTCATAGTAGGTTCATTTGTAATAGGATGGGCCGTGACGGAACTTTGGCATTTTATCTCTCATCCTCAGCGATTCGTTCAGAGTTTCCTAGGCAAATTTTCTCAATATAAGGACAACAAAAAACTGAAGTTGACACAAAATTTTGAGAATGCGTCTTTGATGCGTGATCCAAAACAGGTCCGAAAAAATTTTAGTAAACTGGATAATGAAAAAACACCCCTGTCCATAAGGATTCAGTACCTTGAACAACTTCGCTATGAAAACAGTGCAGAAGAATTGCTGGTTAAATATGCTGATCTCCGTGCTAAATATCAGGGTAATTTGCAGGTTTTATTACCTTATTTAAGACTCTCTTTGGAGGTCAGTGATTGGGATCTTGTTGAGCGGTTGAGTCATGAAATATTGAGGATAACACCCGGACATCCTGACGCTCTGGACGGACTGCGGCAATTTCATATTGCCAGGCAGGATTGGGTTGCCTGCATTGAGCAGGAACGTGATCTGTTAGCAAAATACAGTGGAAGTCTCATGACAAAAGACCTGGCGCTTGAGCACGAAGAACATCTACAAAAAGCACTTAGGCAGGATCCAAAATGTTTGAAAAACTGGTCTTTCCGCTATCTGCCTCAAAAAAGGGACAAAAAAAACGATAAACCTCATGAAGCCGTTGGAGAGGCATCTCAACTCCAAAAGACAGGTATGTTTTTGGATGCAGGACGAGTTTTAAAAGATGCCTATGAGGTTACTACTTACTATGGATTGCTAACTACTTTGGAGAATATTTATCAAGAAAGCGGTGCGGATGATCAAATCCTGGAAATGATTGGTGAACTTCATAATTCACGTCAACGTTCAATTCCCGCTTCTCTGCTTTTTGCCAAACTTCTTTATCAAAATGAACGGATCGACGAGGCATCGAAAGTTTTGAGTGAAGTCAATATGCCTGAAAATACGACTAAGTTTCAACTAACTAAACTTGGAACAAAAGAGAAAGGTGAACAGATGACTGAAGAATGGAGTGATCTCTATCATGGTCTTCGTTTTTTGATTGCTGTAGGTCAAAACCGTTCTGAAGATGCTCTGCAGGAAGCAAAGCCTCTGCTGCGTGAAGCAAAATTAATTAGATGATTCCCGGATGAAAATAATTGAGACAGATGCAATTGTACTCAAAACAATGGATTTTAAGGAAAAGGACAGCATCCTGACTTTTTTAAGTCGCGATGCAGGTAAGAAAGCGGGAGTTCTTCACGGCGGAAAAAGTCTGCGCTCAGGTAATGCCGCCAGAGCAGAGTTATTTGTCATTAACCATTTTGAGTATTCAGAAAAGCCAAGTGCAGATCTGGTACGAATTCGCAAATGTGAATTGCTGGAAAGTTTTCCGCCTTTGCGTAAAAATTATTCGAAATTTTTGCATGCGAACTATTTTTCGGAATTGCTGCTGAAGTGTGAAATTCCAGAGGATGAGTCTCAAGAATATTTTGATTTGCTGAAAAAAACACTCTCTCAACTTTCAAATGCTAAAACAGGAATTGAAATAAAATTCAATTTTGAACTGCAAATGTTGAATTTACTCGGGATTCAACCGAATTTGGAAACTTGTGGCCAATGCGAAGGTGAGCTTTGGCATAAGCAATCCGGCAGGTATCTGTCACCAAAATATATAGCAAAATATCAGTTAGATGCAGGCCTTGGGGGCGTCCGTTGTCCAAATTGTTGCATCAACAATTCCTCTTCTGTTTACCTTCATCCGGGGAGTCTGGCCTTTTTTCGAGAACGGTACAGTACCTTGTTAGGTAATTCAGTAATTCGGCCAACATACAATAATTTAAAGGAACTTGATGAGGCAATTTATGTGTACTTCAGGCATTATTTTGGCTCACAGCTAAAGTCTCACGCACTTCTTATGGAGAATTCATGGAAAAATTAGCATCCGCAATACTTGGCGGTGGTTGTTTCTGGTGTCTGGAAGCAGTCTATTCTAGAATTGATGGAGTCAAATCTATCTTGCCAGGTTATGCAGGAGGGGACAATCAAGATCCTACTTACGAGCAGGTTTGTACTGGTAAAACAGGCCATGCTGAAGTAATTCAAATTAGCTTTGATCCGGAGAAAACAAGCTATGGGAAACTTCTTGATTGGTTTTGGCTCTGCCATGATCCAACCACTCTTAATCGACAGGGCGGTGACGTGGGGACGCAATATAGATCAGTAATTTTCTATGAAAATGAAATGCAAAAAACAGCGGCTTATGAGTCAAAAAAAGCCGTTGGAAGATCCGCAATCTTTGACCATCCTATTGTTACGGAAATCAGCGAACTTTCGGAATTTTTTCCTGCAGAAGATTATCATCATGATTATTTCAGTAATAACCCGAATGCCGGTTATTGCACATATATTATTCAGCCAAAACTCGAGAAGTTAAGGCTGGATTAAATCATGACACATTCCTAAAAATTGGTAAAACCTTCTCAATTCGCTCTAAGTGGCAAACTTTTACAGATGCTTCTCAGACATTATTAAGATTTCTTGCTACGGAAGAAATGACAAATTATAATGTTCAGGCTTTTTACTGGACAATTAATTACTTTCAAAAATAAAATTGAGTCGATCGATTTTGACTGTCGAATGAATATTCGTCACGAGTATGAATTTCAGTATCAACAATCTCATCCGGGATTTCGTTTATGAAACGAGAACGCTGGCTCATTCCTCCGGAATAGCCTGATGAAACAACCGGTGCAGTGATGAGTAAATGGTTTTTTGCGCGTGTCATGGCAACATAAAACAAGCGACGTTCTTCTTCAATTTGTTCCTCTGTCTCCATACTGCGTTGATGTGGGAACATTCCTTCCGTCAGCCCAATTACAAAAACCAGACTCCATTCCAGCCCCTTGGCCTGATGAATAGTTGTCAAGGTCAAGGTGTCCTGATTGTCCTGCTGATCTGCTTCATGCTCTGTGATAATGCTTGAACCAACCAATGATAATTCGTTTAAAAACGCTTCCAATGTTTCATAATTGCCTGAAAATTCTTCAAGATAGCGAATATCTGTATCTCGTTGAGCCGCGTTCTCATAGCTGCTGAACAGCACATCACGGTAAAAGTTCTGGTATAAAATGCTGATCATCTGCGAGGGAGTTGTGCTTTCAGAGAGCATCTGTTGAAATATCTCCAGTAGCAAGTTCCAACTTTCTATTGCCTTCTTTGGTATCAGTTTTTGCAGTTCGGCATTCTCTTTGGTCAGCCTTACTGCCTGTTGATTTTGAAAAACACTGAAGATCCTGTTTGCGGTATTATTCCCAATTCCGGGGAGAAGACGCAGCAAGCGTATCCAGGAAATTTCATCAAGCGGATTAAAAAGGACTTTGAGAAATGAAGTCACATCTTTAATGTGAGCTTGTTCAAAAAACTTAACTCCTGAATGAACCACGAAAGGTATCCCTGCATGGGTCAACACAACTTGAAGCGCAGCTGACTGCACATGATTGCGGTAGAGCACACTCATTTCCTTTAATGAAATATCCTGATCCCGGAAATTGAGAATATTATCTAGTATCAATTCTGCTTCATCCTGAGCCGCCCAGACATGGTGTATGACAGGTTTATCACCATCAGATAAAGAACTAAACAGGTTCTTTTTAAACTGACGTGTGTTATAATTGATGCTCTGGTTAGCAGCTTCCAGAATTTCTGGAGTACTGCGGTAATTTTCTTCCATGTAGTAGGTCTCAGCTTTGTAACGTTCGGGAAAATCAAGCATATTTCCAAAATCCGCACCGCGCCAGCTGTAGATTGATTGAGCATCGTCACCGACAACCATTATGTTTTTATGTGGCAAAGACAGACGATATAAAATGTTGGCTTGAACCTGATTGGTGTCCTGATATTCATCTACAAGGATATATTTAATTTGCTCACAAAGCGGAAGACCTTCACCATGCCGAAGAAGCAGTTCCAGCCAGTTTTCTAGTAGGTCATCAAAATCCATCACTTGTCCGCTTTTTTTCTTGCGTCGGTAGCAAGAGAGCACATTGAGAAAAATATCAATGTGCTCAGAAAAGTGCGGATAATCGGCAGATAATAATTGCTCAAGGTGGAAATTGCGTTCTTGATAGACAAGTTCCAGTATCATTTTGTGAGTGCAGAAACGATTGAAGGCTAGGGAAAAAATATTTTGCAGGACAGCGGCTTTTGGGAAATATTTTCCCGGCTTACCAATTGTTTCTGCAAGTGAGGCTTTTATAAGGTCTCTAGAGTCTGAGGAATCCAAAATGCTGAAATTATTTTTATAGTTTAGCAATTTGGCGTTTCGTCTCAGGAAACGGCTACCCACACTGTGGAAGGTTCCGTGAATAATCTTTTGTTGTTCAGTAGTATTTTTGAGAGCTCTGCTTACCCTTAGAGCCATTTCATTGGCAGCCTTGTTGGTGAAAGTTAACAAAAGGATCGAAGAAGCAGGAATGCCGGAATGAATCAGCTCTGCTACACGGTGAGTTATTACCCGTGTTTTTCCACTGCCTGCACCAGCAATGACAAGCGCGGGTCCGGATTTATGTTTGACGATTTTACGCTGGACAGGATTTAATGATTCTATCGACCAGTTGGTCATTTTGTAGATGGTGTAATAAGGAACTTACTTTAAGTTGATATGATAACAATATCTTCAGATTTTAATCTAAAACAAAAACAACAAGCAAAATAATTTCCATGTTTATCGAAGAAATAAAACTAATTTATACTAATTTTACGGCACAGGTAAATCAATTATTAAGCGAACTTTTCAATGACGGTGTGCTGATTCCAGAGGAGAAGATGCCTTTGATAATGGTGGGAATCTCTTTATTCATATTACTGGTATTTCTCTCAGTTTGGTTTTGTCTCCGTAGGAGAAGGTTGAAAAATAAAGCCCCGCATGAACTCAGCGGACGTGCCAAAGAGAAACGACTTGAGCAGCTGGAAAAAGAGCGGTCCAAAGAGCGTGAGTTGCAGATCAAGCAAGAAGAAAAATTGCAGCACGAAAAAGAGGCCGCGCAAATTGCAAAGTCGGAAGAGAAGGAAAAAGGTCTTCAGGAGAAGATTGCCACCATGGAGGAAGAACGCAGGAATCAACAAGTTCTTGAGCGTGAAATAGAAAAAGAAGTTGAAAAAGAGGAGCAGCTTATTAAGGTTGACTCGTTCATCGAACGACTCAGAAATGGTGTCGCTAAGACAAGGACACATATTCTTAACAATTTGACTGAAGCGGTTTTAGGGAAAAAAGAAATTGATGAAGATCTCCTCGATGATCTGGAAGAAGTCCTTATTAGCTCTGACATTGGCCCGGAAACTACTCAGCGTATTCTTGAGTCAATTACGGCAAAGGTAGAGCGTAAAGAGTTGACCAATCCCGAAGTTTTGCAGAAAGAAATACAACTGGAAATTGAAAAGATAATGAGTAAAACATATACCGTACCAAGTGCTTCCGAGTGTAAACCATTGATTTTACTTTTTGTAGGTGTAAACGGTGTTGGTAAAACGACAACTATTGGTAAAATAGCGGCTCAATATTGCCAGCAGGGGAAAAAAGTGCTGATGGGGGCAGGTGACACTTTCCGCGCTGCTGCAATTGATCAATTGGCAGAATGGAGCAAAAGGGCTGATTGTGATATTGTCAAAAAGGAACCAGGAAGTGATCCTTCTGCTGTGATGTACGAAACTGTTCAAAAAAGTTTGGATGAAGATTATGACGTGGTGATCTGTGATACTGCAGGGCGTCTTCACACTAAAAAGAATTTAATGGAAGAATTAAAGAAAATGATCCGCGTTATACGTAAATTGATCCCGGACGCACCTCATGAAGTATTGCTGGTACTGGACGCGACTACGGGACAAAACGCTATTTTTCAAACAAGAGAATTCCTTGAAGCTGCTGATTTAACCGGATTGGTTATTACAAAATTGGATGGTACATCCAAAGGCGGTGTCGTTATCGGAATTGTCAATGAGTTTGATATTCCTGTTCGTTACATAGGCTTAGGTGAGCAAATTAAAGATCTGAGACTTTTTGACGCCAAGCAGTTTACTGAATCAATCTTTGCTTAATATTTCTGAACTATATAACGGGAAGTCTTTAAAGTGTTTTTCCAAATTTTTCCTAAACAATTTTTTTGTTGAGTTCTCTAAAAAATTTTCTGTAGATCTGATTGGGCTGTAATAACTTTTGTAACCTAACATTGGCATTTAACCCTAATGTTTTAGATAAAAGAATTTTAATTTGTAAAACTGAATTTTGAAGAGGGTAAACCCAAAATGTTTACCAACAGCGAAATTGTTATTTGCTAGATTTTTAGCCAATTTCTTCGTGTACATGTCTACTAGCTCAACAGATAGAATTGAAAAAGGGTTGTATAGTGGCTTATTAAATTCTTAAAATTGAAAATCAGCTTATACACGGTAATTAGACAATAACCAGATGGCCAGCGCGAGAAAAATTAAATTTCCACTCCATGCAGCGAGGAACGGTATGATTAAACCTGCACT
>SHAT01000017.1 GCA_004213175.1 Pseudomonadota bacterium
GCCAGAGAAAGAATATGGACAAAATAAAATTCACCTTTTTAATTAACCTTATTGTCTGGCTGTTTAATATTCAGGAAAATACTCCAGTTTAGCACCTGTTTCTATAATTGCGTCTTTTTCTGGAAGTATCTTTTTCCGAAAATGTATTCCTTTCACCACTGTCTCCGGTTGAATGCTTCTGATTAAAGAACTTGCATCCTGCTCATCAAAAATCACTACTCTGTCAACCGCTTCAATTGCAGAAAGTAGCACGGCTCTTTCACGTTCATTCAGCAAAGGAGGTTTTCCTTTCTGCATGGTGATGCTCCGGTCACTGTTGATGGCTACAACATTAAAGCCCTTTAGCGTCTTCAGTTGGTGTAAAAATTTCAGATGTCCTGCAGAGATTTCGTCAAAAAAACCATTCGTGAAGATCACTGGCTTTTCCTTCGGAAGTGAAAGATATAGTTGTTCCGGAGTCATGATTTTATCAGAAGTTTCTCCAATATCAAAACGTTGTAGCAGTTCATTTTTGGAAAATGCAACTACACCGACATGCTGAATTTCCATACTTGCTGCAAGCTGTGCCCAATACACAGCCTGTTCAATTTTAGCTTTTCCCGCAAGCATAAAAGTTAGTACACTGCTGACTATATCCCCGGCGCCTACAACATCGAAAACTTCTTGTGTTTCTGCAGCTACAAAATGATAATCCTGCGGACTGCTAAAAAGCAGTAAACCGTCCTTGTCAAGACTGATTATCAGATATTTCACTTTTAATTCGGTCTTTAGAATTTTGGCTGCCTTAAGGATATCATTTTGATCTTTGAATTTAAAACCAGCCGCCGCTTCAGCTTCTTTACGGTTGGGTTTTATAAGGGTGAAATTCTGATAGATTTTATAATTTGTAGTATTTCGAGGGTCGCCCACTACAGGAATGTTGTTTTTTTTTCCACAAGCTGAAATTGCTTTCAGAGTTGCAGAACTAAGCAAACCTTTTCCATAATCTGAAACAATAACCGCATCGCAGTTTGGTATAGACTTTTCGAGGTAATTAATTAACTGTTTTTGAGTAAATTTAAAATCCGGATCAGGATCAACATCCATCCGGAGTAAATGGGTATGTCCAGCAATCATACGGTGTTTGAGGCAGCTTTTATAATTGTCAGCAACGATTACTCCGGAATTATCAACACCGTTTTCCGAGAGCAACTTACGTATAGTGTTTCCGGTTTCATCATTTCCGGTGACACCACAGACGATGACTTCCGCGCCCAGAGCAGACAGATTCATGACTACATTGCCTGCACCGCCAAGGCGTTGATCTTCCCGGAGTACACGCATTATAGGAATCGGAGCTTCAGGAGAAACACGGTTCACTTCTCCCCATGAATAATGGTCCAGCATCAAGTCACCTACGACGAGGATGCGCGGCGAAACTATTTTCTCAATTGCCCGGCGGAGATTTGGATCTTTCATTATTATTGATTGCGACTTAGGTATTTATCTATGGTTTGTTTAAAAGTACTGTAGGGCTGTGCTCCAGAAAGTACCTCACCTTGGATTTCTCCAGATTTATAATCGAAGAGGCCGACAAAAAATCCGGGAGTCCCCGTAATTCCCAATTCCGCACCATCTTTCAAATCCTGATTTACTAATCCGCGATACTTTTCACTTTCCAAGCATTTATCAAATTTAGCAGGTGATTTTATTTTGATTTCTCGGGCATATTTTTTTAGATTGTCCAAAGTTTGTGCTTTTGGCTTTTTGAATAGCAACATGTGTATTTCTTCAAACTTGTCCTGTTCACGTGCACATTCGGCGGCGATTGCAGCTTCGTCTGCTTCCTGATGAAATGCGAGCGGAAAATGTCTATAGCCAAATGCAACACGGTTTTGATAGTTTTTGATCAGTTTGCCTAAAGTGATTTGCACCCTCCCGCAAAATGGACACTGATAATCAGAATATTCTAGTACAACGACAGAGGCTTTTTTGTTGCCCCTCATGTACGCAGTTTTTATATTTCCCTTTAGGAGAAAATCCGAAGGTGCTTCCAAATGAGAAACGATCCAACCTTTTTTAAGTGCTAGTGAGTACTGGTTCAACATATGCTGACTGCGGACCTGTTGTTTCAAAAATTTTTCAATCTGGGGCCTGAGTTGATCAAGTGTTCCACGTTCCTTCAGGTTATTTTGCTCATAAAAAGCAATAATTTCTTTGATGGTTATTTTTTTATCTACAGTCAATTTAATTTCTGGATGTTTAGCTGCAAGTTTTTCGATAGAAAATTCGATCAATTGAATGCTCAATTGTTGAAAAAGCTGTAGACTAAGATCATTCGATTTTTTGTTACGCACGTCTTCAAATGTCACAGGTGTGCCATCTACTACTCCGATAACAGGGTTAGGATGATAAACTGTATCGGAAGTTTGTGCAAAAGCCAGAGCAAAAAATGCGGAGTTTAGAAATAGTAAAACAACAATCTTGAAAAAAGAGTGTGATAATTTATTTTTCATTTTTTCTAATTTAATTAAGAAAGTTAGGAGATGAATTGGCTGTGACTTCATTCGGATTCAGCATTTCCATTAGGCAAATCAAGTCATCCAATCGCGTATCTAAATCAGGTGACTCAAGCAGGGTTTGTTTCTCAATTCCCGAAAATTCAAGGTTCATGCTGAGTAGATTGACTAGGTAATTTGCTGGGATATCTTCTATTTTATCCCATTCAATTTCCAACTTATTTCTCTTAGAATATTCCCTGAAATTTTGATATAAAAGTTCTGCATCTCTTGAAAGCTTGGAATCTTCCTTGTCATGCGGGAAAGATGTATAAGCAACTTTTGCTATTCTATATGGAGTATCTGTTTCAAGTTCTTCAACAATATGAAAACGCGATTCACCATGAAGTTGAATCAGGTAATTTCCTTTTGGTAATTGTTGTGACTGTTCTATTGATCCAGCACAGCCGATTTTGCACAACTTTTTAGAATCTTGTGCTGTAGGTTGGATAATCCCAATCAGTAGGTCATCATTTTCCATAACGTGCTCTACCATCTGACGATAGCGAGATTCAAAAATATGCAATGGCAAAACCGAACCTGGGAGCAATATTGTACCGTGCAGAGGAAACAAAGCAACGGTATCTGTCAGTTTTACAGTTGACATTAGGCCTCCACTGGGAAACGTTCAGGGAGACTGGTTACCAGTTTGTCTTCGAGGACCCTAGCATTTTGGGGCTGGTAAGCCATTGTTTTTTCCCAGATTGTACTATTTTCCATACAAAGATATGTTGGTATCCGAGGTGCTAATTTTTTAATTCTCTGTTGAACATTCCGAAACATGCGCTGGCGTATTTTTCTTAAATATCGCATTTTTCCATCTTTTCCTGGAACAAACTCACCTAAAAATATATTGCTGTTTGGAAAGCGTTCATCAACAACTGCTTTCAGCGAAGAGATATAGCGTAAAGCTCCTAAACTGATCCAGGCTATTCTATCCGGAGGAACAGAGCCAAGTATTTGATCAACTAGATTCTGATAACCTTTTTCCCAATCCGGATAGTTGATCATTGGGTCAAAATGAAATGCCACTTTGTATCCTGCCTCTGATGCCATTCTTGCTGCTTCCAGTCGTTCAGTCAGTCTTGCAGTTTTATGTTCTTCCTGTTCAACAATGATTTCTGGATTTACAGACCATGAAATTACAGTTTTTCCACCATGCGGAAGATCAAGGAGATGGTCAACATGCTTTGATTTTGTTTTAAGCTCAAGCAAAGCATTAGGCAGTTTGGCAAAGTAACGGATTACATGAGCTTTGATTCCTAAAATATGGTCAAGTGCGAGACTGTCTGAATGTTCACCTGTTCCAACACGAAACAAAGTACCTGGCTGAGCGGAAGTAAGCCGGCCTACCTGTTCCAGAATTTCTTCTAGATTTGCGTGAATTGTAATAACAGGTTTATTCAGAAATGCTTGTAGGATACAGTATGTACACTCAAATGGACAGTTTTCAATTAAATCCAGCGTAAAATAATTACAACAGACGAGTTCATTTGAAAATCCCGGGCAAGCCTTTATTGATTTTCCTTTAAAATACTTGAGATGTAAGGTCTTCTTACCCTTTGTGAGTGGATTGCGTAGTGGGTCAGTTCCGAACTCGTCATGATGCCATGAGAAATTTTCTACTACTTTACTTGGGATATCCGAAAAATGTTCACAAATTTGCTCAGTCAGAGGTTCTGCGACAACTGCCTTGTCAATGATAATTCTTTCTGGAATGTACTGAAACATCAGGTTTTTATTATATGGTTGTGTAAATATTGATTAAGTTTGATTACGGTTTAATTGGTCTTTACTAAATGAAATAAAAAAAATCATAATTTTTTTGATAAATCATTGATTTAATAGTAAATAGTATTTATTTAGCGCCGATTATTTCAGAGAAACATCTAGACATAATCCAGATTTATATGCTAATTCTATTATAGGTCTGGCATAAAAGCCAATTTAAACACTTTTTCATTTATTATTTAAGAAAACATGAGCATACCTTTAAATAAAAAATCTACAACATCAGATATTGAAAAGCGTTTTGATAAAGACGTTGAAAGGTTTTCAAATATTGATACAGGTCAAGTTACGACTATAGACGCATCTCTTTCGATGGAATTGATAACCGAAGCAGCTATCTCAGCAAATCCCGTTATTTTAAAAGTTCTAGATATCGGTTGCGGAGCAGGTAACAATACAATAAAACTCCTTAGAAAATATGGAACTGGTTTTGATTGTGACCTTGTTGATCTCAGTATGCATATGCTAGAAAGAGCAAAGGAAAGAGTTTCTCAGGAGACACAAGGTGAGATCAATACTTTTCATGAAGACTTTAGGACTGTAGACCTTAATGAAGAGAGTTACGATGTGATTCTTGCTGCTGCAGTACTCCATCATCTAAGAGAATATCAAGACTGGAAAGACGTCTTTGAGAAGATTTTTCGATTATTAAAGCCAGGAGGATCATTTTGGGTAACAGACCTTGTAAGCCATGATGATTCTAATATCCAAACGCTTATGTGGAATCGCTATGGTAATTATCTCAAAACGAAAGGAGGAGATGATTATATGGAGAAAGTATTTAAATATATTGACCAGGAGGACTCTCCACGTTCAGTAGTTTTTCAGCTAGATTTAATGAGAGACTCTGGGTTTGAGACAGTGGATGTTTTACACAAGAATTCCTGTTTCTCTGCGTTTGGTGGAATCAAAGGCAAAAAAATTAGTGTGACTGATTATTAATCAAGATGCTCTAGTGTAACTTTGCTCTATACATTGACAACATTAGTAGATCAAAAAGGACAACTTACATGATTGATTCTTATACTATCATTATTGCTGTTGGAGTCTTTATAATTGCTGGCATAGTAAAAGGAGTTTTAGGTCTTGGTTTACCATCGATTAGTTTGGCATTACTCACTGTAGCAATTGATTTACCAAGTGCAATGTCGATAATGCTTGTACCTTCTCTAATTACAAATATTTGGCAAGCCAGTGTCGGTGGGAACTTCAAAGTTACCTTAATCCGTATTTGGCCATTGCTATTATTTGCTTCTGGAACTATATGGATAGGAGCTTTATTTCTCACTCGTATCAACATCTTCTTTCTTTCTGCTCTTCTTGGGGTTGTGCTTATTGTTTATTCACTTATCAACTTAGCAGGCTTTAGGTTTATTATAGAAGCTAGGAATGAATTATTGGTTGGGGGGATTTTAGGATGTATAAACGGTGTTATCACAGGTATGACGGGGTCTTTTGCTGTTCCGGGTGTAATGTATCTACAGGCGATTAAATTAAAGCGAGATGCTTTGATACAAGCAATGGGGATGTTATTTATGGTATCAACATTTGCACTTGGTATGTCATTGCAACAGTATAAATTTTTGTCTTTCAATAACGGATTGCTATCATGTTTATGTCTATTTCCTGCTATTGTGGGGATGGTAATTGGACAGAAAATTCGTAACAAGCTACCTGAAACTACTTTCCGAAAAGTATTATTTTACTCACTGTTGGTATTAGGAATTTATCTTTTGGTTGTTAAACTGAACCACTACGTTAACCATTTCTAATAACAAAACACGAATTATTAACTTTTCATGACATTTTTTAAAAAAATTATCAAAAATAGTAAAGCATGAAAACACTTCATATTGAGACACCGCTCATTGAATCGATACCATTGGGAAAAAAAGTTAAGGGGAAAGTTTGGCTGAAACTTGAAGCATTACAGCCTTCTGGTTCGTTTAAACTAAGAGGGATTGGATATGCATGCCAAACATACTTGCGAAGGGGAGCAAAGAAGTTTGTCAGCTCATCGGGTGGTAATGCAGGTATTGCAGTTGCGTTCGCAGGAAGACAACTTGGTCTTCCTGTGGTGGTGGTGGTTCCAGAATCAACAACAGAAAATGCTATCGAAGCTATAAAACAGGAGCATGCAGAAGTAATTGTTAGAGGGGGCTCCTGGCAAGAAGCCCATGATTACTCCCTCAAGTTGACTGACTCTGAATGCATCCATATTCACCCTTTTGATGATCCGCTATTATGGGATGGGCATGCTACTATTTTAGATGAAGTGAAAAAGTCAGGACTTTCTCCAGATGTTGTAGTCCTATCAGTAGGTGGTGGCGGTTTAATGTGTGGAATTATTGAAGGTCTGTGTAGAAATAATATGGCTACTGTTCCTGTGATTGCTGTTGAAACTGTTGGTGCGGATTCTCTAGCAACATCCCTGAGTGCTGGGCAACACCTTGAATTAGATGATATAACAAGCTTGGCTACTTCCCTAGGTGCCAAAAAAGTGGCAAAAGCAACATACGATTGGTGCTACAAGCATGAAGTAGTTAGTCATGTTGTATCTGATATGGAAGCAGTAAATTCATGTCTAGAATTTTGCAATGATCATCGTTTATTGGTAGAACCTGCGTGTGGAGCAACACTAAGTACATTATATAATCCGATTGAGTTTCTGATGGATAAAAAAAATATTCTAGTTATTGTTTGTGGAGGTTCTGGAGTTACGATAGATAAGATGAATGACTGGAAAATAAAAATGGGATAATAATCGTATGTACTTAGATAATAAATAGAATCCGCTTTTTGTTGCCAGTAATGTAAATCATTATATTTCTGGACTAATTCTAAATTCGATATAAATTAAATTATTAAGAAATAATAAATGACTGACTTTTTCAATGAAAAAGCCAAAGATTGGGATGCCAGTGAGATGAGAAAGGCACTTTCATCTGCTATTGGGTCATCAATATTAGAAAATGTTTATTTGCATGATCAGATGAGCGTTATGGACTTTGGTGCAGGTACAGGGTTGATTAGTTCTCAAGTTGCGCCTATGGTAAAAAAGATAGTTGCTGTAGATATTTCAGAAGCTATGTTAAATAAACTTGTCTCCAAACCAGAATTACATGGTAAAGTTGAGGTAGTCTGTCAGGACATTATTCATAAATCTATATCTGAAAAATTTGACTTAATTATGAGTGCTATGGCTATGCATCATGTAAAAGATACAACAAGGCTGATTCAAAGATTTTCAGAACATTTAAGACCTAGAGGGATTATTGCGTTAGCTGATCTTGACAAAGAAGACGGAAGTTTTCATCCAGAAGGTACTGAAGGTATATTTCATTTAGGTTTTAAAAGGAATGAATTGCAAATCATACTGGAAAAATATGGATTCAGTCAAATTCGTTTTTTTACAGCGCACAAAGTTTTTAAAGAGGGGAAAAATTATCCCATATTTCTAGTAACGGCTACAAAAAATTAATTTCAAACCTAACTGCCTGTCCAGGCATAATTCAAAAAAAGTGGTTTATAAAATGGTAATTAATACAGATCATAGTTTTTCTACAAATGCAGGATTGGAGCATGCGATAAATTTGCTTCAACAAGTATCTTTTGAACCTGGAAATTTGCCAAAAAAATGCCCCAATTCCGGTATTGGTGAACTAGAGACCCTTGACCTTCTTGCACCTCATGTACTTGGAAAAGCAGCCCTTTTAGATAGAAGTGATGTTTTGGCACACATGGATCCTCCTACACCGTGGATTACCTGGGTTGCAGCACTTTGGAATGCAAGGCTAAATCAAAATTTACTTCACCCTGCGACGGCTCCATTTGCTATTGAAGCTGAGAAGCTGGTTATTGATTGGTTAACTCCTTTCTTTGGTATGAATGGTGGACATATGTGTTCAGGTTCAACACTTGCGAATATAACTTCACTTTGGGCGGCGAGAGATGCTGTGGGCATAAAAAAGGTGGTAGCTTCAAAAGCTTCTCATCTGAGTATTAAAAAAGCTGCCCGGATACTTGGTTTAATCTATGAAGAAATACCAACCAACTCTAACGGAGAAATTGACGCTGAACAACTCAAAGATATTTCAGATGCGTGTCTGGTTCTAACGGCTGGAACAACTACAACCGGATCAATTGACTCCCTAAAGTTGACGGGTCATGCAAAATGGACTCATGTCGATGCAGCCTGGGCTGGACCTTTGCGACTTAGCCCTTCTCATGCACATTTGTTGGATGGTATCGAGAATGCTGACTCTGTTGCGGTATCCGCACATAAATGGTTTTTTCAACCTAAGGATTCTGCACTGGTCATGTTTCGTGATCCAAAAAAAGCTAACTCCTCAATAAGCTTTGGGGGTGGTTATTTGACTTCCCCAAATATTGGGATACAGGGTTCTCGTGGAGCATCTGCTATTCCTTTATTGGCCACCATGATTGCTTGGGGGAGAGACGGGCTTGTAGAGAGGATTGACCGCACAATGTTGATGGCAGCAAAATTTTTTGAAAAACTTAACAACAAAAAAGGGCTAGCTATTTGGGCTATACCGAAAACAGGAATAACGGTATTTCGGCCCTTAACATGTAGGACTGAGGATTTGTATAAATGTTTACCTGAGGGAATGTTATCGACCTGTACACTTGATGATGAGAGGTGGTTGAGATCTGTTGCTGCAAATCCACAGGCTGATATTGATGAGATTTTTTCAAGAATTGATAATGAAATAAATTGAAAATTTGTATTAAATTATTACAAATGGAATAATAAAAAATAAAGATTAAGCACAAATTTGTTCAAATAAATGGGTATATACTCCAACCCAATAAGGCCTTGAAAAGATTGGATGCTATTTAGTTGTTGACATTTAGCTTGTCAGAGAAGGTGCAAGTGCCAGTTCATGTTCAGCAATATAATTACGTGCAGCTTCAATGTCCTGTTTAATTTGATTTTTCAAATGATCAGTAGAGGTAAATTTTTTTTCAGGTCTCAACTGAAAAATCGGGAAAATCTCTAAATCCTTGCCGTAAATATCTTCTTTAAAATCAAAAAGCCAAGTTTCAACCGTAAGATCATTTTTGCCGAATGTAGGCCGTTTGCCAACATTGGTAACTCCAAAATGAATTTTTTCTGCTAATTTTATTTTGCTGACATAAACACCTTTTGGCAAAGCTAAGTCGATTCCTGGTTGGATGTTTGCTGTTGGAAATCCGATTTTCTGTCCTCGCTGTTCCCCATGAACTGTTTTTCCAAAAATACTGAAATCGCGACCAAGATAAGATGGAATTTCTTCAAAGCGGTATTCCTGTAACAATTCCCGTATCAGGGTACTGCTTACTGTTTGTCCCTTCTCCTGTATAGGAGGGACTTCTTCCAGTGAAAAGTTGTATTTTCGGCTGAGATTTTCAAGTAGAATGAAGTCGCCCGCACGTGATTTTCCAAAACGGAAATCGTAACCAATGACAAGTTTTGCTAAATCAAAACGTTTGATCAAAAACTTAAGTGCGAATTCTTCGGGAGGCATTTGCGAAAGTTCATTTGTGAATGGTATCACATGCAGCTCATCTAGACCAAGTTCTTCGAGTAAACGCAGTTGATGAACAGATGTGCAAATACGCAAAACTGATTGTTTGGAATGAATTATTTCTTGGGGATGTGGTTCAAAAGTTACTAAAGCACTGACACACCCACGTGTTTTTGCTTCATGTACCGCTAGACGAATTAAAGCACGGTGGCCTAAGTGAATACCATCGAAATTTCCTATGGTAACAACGGAACTAGGAAAAGATATCGTTTTTTCCTTGCAACTAAAGACCTGCATGAAGATCCTAGGGTATTGTATGAAAAAGGGGTTATTAAAAGAAAAAAGTTTGAATAATTATTACAGGCAGTACCGGTTATTTCAAAGAAGATGTCTTTAAATCATATTTATTTCTGTTAAATATTCAAGCTGTAACCACTAAAATCTACTGTAGACAAGGGTCTGTGCGGTTACATATTTTACGTGCGAAACTTGATACAGATTTCCTGAAACAATCTCAGCTACAGATTGACCATCTGTAGTCTGTATGTCTTCGGTTTCAATATCACACTCTCGTCCTTCTGGAGTTATTCCCAGCAGAGCTTTTTTCGCAAGAGGAACTGTTTTGCGAGCCAAAATAATTAGGTGCTTATCCTTGACTGCCTCAACGACGTATCCCACCAGAGTTTCCCCGTGATCCCTGAGGTTGGGATTTTTTAAACGATCAATCGCAAGTTCAGTTCGGTTAGCTTTAAAGAAGCCGTGTGTTATTTTAGTGGGCCAAGCTGATTTTAATTTGCTGCATTTATCTTTATCAAATGATTCCTGCAACTCTGTTAATTTAATAAACCAGTTTGAGGATAAATCAAGATGCCTTAAATCAAGTCTTAAGACTTCTAAATTTGTTTTCTGAAGTTCCGGAAGATAATCTAGCAAAAACAAATCTCGATGATGAAACATGAAAGTACCATGTTGATTTTCAACTGTTGGAAATTGATGTTGCATCTGGTCTCTTGGGACTAGAATTTTTTCAAAAAAATCCTGGGAATTTGTTGGAAAAACTTGTGATCCAAGTAATTTTCGAGGAGAATAAAACAATAGAATTCGACCAACAGCTAAGATTTCACAAGGTACAGTTAAAATTTTACTATACTTAATCAGCACAGATTTGGGAAGTTCTGTTGAAAGTACGAGGCGTTTTAATTGTCGTCCAAAGTAATCTATCCAACGCTGAAGTCCCGCAAGATTATGGTTTGCACTTTCAACAATCAAATGTAGTGGAAGTTTTGGGTGCTCTCGACGAATCCATTCCGCAGCTCCAAGATCCTGTACACGTATCGCGTGAAATTTTGATAAAGGTAGGCGATTCAGGGTCTTCAAACTTTTCCGGAACGTGTGCTCTGTACTGAGGATATCCCATTGCAAAACAGGAGATAATTTTCTGGAAAGTACCTCTTCAAGCAGCGTGATCAGTGACTTTGTACTCTGTTTCCCCATTCTGCTCAGCGATCTATGTTCCAAAATCACTTCACGGATAGAGGTTTGTTGGATTTGTTCTAACGCAAAAAAACTTTCAAGTATAGTATTAAAATACATTATTCTTCTAGCAGGGCGCAACACCTTTCAACACTCAAGCCTTCTGAGGAGACATCATATTTGATGTTTTGGTGGTCCAAAACAAGGACACGGGTTGCCAACTCCAGCCCTAGAGCAAGTTGGTGGGTTGCCATCAGTACCGTATATCCCTTCTGGTGAAATTGTTGCAGATATTCCTGAAACCAGTGGAATGAATTTTGATCAAGTCCTGTGTATGGTTCATCAAGAATCAGAATTTCAGGGTTGTACAACATCAAACGCCCAATCATCAAACGTTTTTTCATGCCACTACTGAAATTACGAACCGGTAGTAGAGCGACATGGGCTAGGTCGATTTTCGATAAAACTTCATCAATTTTTGAATCAAGTTGCTTAACACCGTAGAGGTTTCCGTAAATTCGTAAATTATCTTTTGAATTCAGGTCTGAATATAATCTGTTTTCGTGAGTGATATTTCCCATTATCCTCAACCATTCCAGCAGATTATCATTTTGCTTTGTGCCGCGGAAATTTATTTGCCCTTTAGATGGTTTCATCAGTGAGCTGATTATACGGAGTAGTGTTGATTTTCCTGCTCCGTTATTTCCAATCAGCATCACGAACTCACCAGTATTTATTGAAAAATTAATGTCTTTTAGTATATTACGAAAACCAAAGCGTTTACTGACGTCTTCAAGATTTAAGAGAGCAGACATTAGGTTGGGTTAAAATAAAGGAGGCTTCTGTTTCTTCTACTTTATAGGATAAGCAGTATCAATTATTAGTTCCTTTTTTTGATTCCAGATCAGGATCCGTACAAAACTTCCTGCCTTTATTTTGGTGAATTTTCTGGAAATAATTCTATATCTATTTATTTTATAAGGAATTGTGTTTGCGAGACGGAATGGGATTTCTTTTTCCAAGTTTTTCTTGGAAGAAAGGTACATTCCAGTACGTCCCTGTTGGAGTCTTTTCGAATTGTTGGTTAGGTTGTAACTCACTCTTACAGTACGTCCTTTTTTGGTAATTTTTAATTTTTCTACAGAAACATCTGTACTAGAGAGTATATTTTTCCCACTTTTAACCGGCTCAATTTTTTTAGTTTTTGAACGCTTTTTTAGGTTTAGTTTTTGTTCAAGTTTGTTTTTTTCCGATTCAAGTTTGTTTTTTTGTGATAGAAAAATTTCATTTTCTGCTTTTGATTCAATTAATGATGCTTGAACGCTCTGCAGTTGCTGCTGTACTGATCGGACTTTAAGTTGAAGATTGTTGATTTGTTCCTGAGTAGAGGTTTTTTCAAGTTGAAATTGACGTACCACCTGTTCTCGCTGTTTAAGTATTGAGTTAAGCTCATCAATTTCATTTCTTTGACGTTCCAGAAGTGATGCCTGTTGAACGTTCAGTTTTTTTTGTTGAGAAGACTGAGACAACACCTGTTGTTCCCATTCAGAATCTTGTTGTCCTGTTTTTTTTAATTTCTTAACAAGATTTTCACTCAGTGCTTTTTCTTGCTGAATACGTTCAGCCAATAGCTCTTGATCAAGTTGGCGTATAAAATACTGGTAGGTGACTACAATGGACAAAGCAAAAATAATAAATACAAGTAACCATAAAATAAATTTAAAATGTTTCAAAAAAAACTCTGTTCCTCGATTATCTCCGACAACGTAGAAATTTGTTTCCATTTTTTCCGATTAAAACTTTAAATTTGTATACAGACTAAATTTGACTAAAAGACGTAAAATTTTTTTAATATTAAAATCTACTTTACCAGCTAATTCTAATTCTATCAAGTTAGCCAGCAAGATATTTTTTCAATTTCGGTTTGTAAAAGAATGAAATTGACTTTCTTTATTTGGTCTTCTATAGCTAAAACAAAACTTCTTTTTTATTTTATTAAAATTATACGGATTTATTTTATTCTTAATTAAAACTTTGTTCGCTGAGGGCTCTTTCTACATCACGTTCTGCATCACGTTTTTTCATAGTTTGACGCTTATCATACATTTTTTTACCTCGTCCCAGTGCCAATTCCATTTTAATAATTCCTCCTTTTAAATAAATTTTAATCGGAATCAATGTAAGTCCCTGCTCCTTAACCTGTCCATACAAGCGTCGTATTTCAGAACGATGAAGTAGCAGACGCCTTGGTCGGAGTGGGTCATGATTATGTATGTTCCCAAAATCGTATTGAGAAACATGAGCATTCAATAAATATACTTGTAAATGATCATCAACCCGGCAGAAACTTTCGGTTATATTGATTTGTCCTGCACGTATACTCTTAACTTCTGTTCCTTTTAAGACGATGCCGACTTCCATTGTATTCTGTATTTCATATTCGAATCGAGCTTTACGATTTTTGGCGAGAGTTTTAGATGGCATTTTTACTAATAAAGAATGAAAAATATACTGTGAATATTATTAGGATTATAGAGATTCCCCGCAGTAATGACCAAGAGTGGGCGAATTTGAAAGATATGACTTTGCCCAGTCAATGGCATCATCTTCTTTTTGAAAATCTCCGTTGAGTTGGCTTTCGAATGCTTGTTTTAAAATATGTCCCATTATAGGTCCAGGTGTTATGCCCAAAGTTAATAGATGTCTACCAAGGAGAAGTGGTACAGGCGCTTTGTCAATCACATTCATGTTCTCAGCTTCATTCAAAAGCCAGTCACCCGCTTCAAATTTTTTTCTCTTATCTTCAGAAAGAATCCGACCAAAATAATCTGCACGGGCTAATAGAACCAACTCAGGTATGCTGACACGTAAAGCGAGTCTCCTGATTGTTCCGGGATTAACTTGCTTACGTTCTTTAAAAAGCTGAACAGGTCGGAGGTGTTCTTTGACCAGATTTTTAACTTGTTCAATTAAATTTCGATCACCCGTCATTCTGCGTAAAAAATGCTCTGTTGGCACGATTCCTTTGATATCATGACTGGGACTCCGCCAGCGACCACGTATGAATTCAGTTGTCAGTGGTTTACCAAAATCATGACAAAGTGCCCCGTACATTAATTCCAAATCATTTTTTTCATCGTTTTTTCTTAACTTTGCCGCCTCGTCTAAAACAAGTAGGGTATGAATCCAAACATCACCTTCTGGATGCCATTTCGGATCTTGAGGCACTCCAATGAGCGCATTAAGCTCAGGGTAATACTTTAAGATTCCAAGTTTTTTGGCCGCTTCCAAACCTATAGAAGGTCGTTTTGCTTTTAATAATAACTTCCGAAACTCTTCGAAAATCCGCTCTCTTGATAGTTCTGCAAGGTCTAACTGGTTACAAAGTTCTATTGTTTCGGAAGCAATTTCAAATTCAAATCGTGCAGAAAACTGCATTGCCCGAAAAACCCGTAATGGGTCTTCCGAAAATGAGGGGCCGATATGCCTAAGTACTTTGTTCTTTATGTCAGATAAGCCATCAAAAGGATCCAATACTTTCTCAGTCAATAAATCATAACCGATACTGTTGATAGTGAAATCACGTCGTGAAGCAGCTTTTTTGTAACTCATTGAGGAATCAGTTTTTACCAGAAAACCACCGTGGCCTTTCCCCGTTTTGCTTTCTGACCTGGGCAGGCTAAAATCATATTCTGTACCTGAAGTTATTAGTTTCAGTACACCAAAACTTTTACCAACCAAATGAAGTGGTCCAAATTTTTCAAGCACAGATTCAAGAATTTCCGCGGTAATTCCATAAATTTCCACATCAATGTCTTTTGAAATTTTTCTACCCATGAAGTGGTCTCGTACAGCACCCCCAACGAGAATGCATCGACCATTGTAATTTTCAACAGCTTTTGCGATTTTAATTAGTTCTGGAGGAATAGGGAGGAGGGGCATGGAGCGTTTTTGAGCTTTATTTTAGTTTGTTGGTACCTTCAGCTAAAATAACAATTTACAAAAAAAGTAAGGAAAATTTTGTGACTGAAATATTTCAGGTATTTTTTAATAGTTCATCAAAATACTCGATGGTTGGACGCAGTCCTTCTTCAAGCTTTATTTTAGGATCCCATCCGAGTCTTTCTTTAGCCAGAGTAATGTCTGGTCTGCGACGTCCAGGATCATCAGGGCGAGCCGCAGTTCGGATCAATTTAGAACTTGAGTTTGTCATTTCTAGGACTTTCTCAGCTAATTCAATTATGGTAAATTCTTTTGGATTACCTGTGTTAACTGGGCCGGTAAAATTATTTGTCTGCATCATGCGGTAAATCGCGTCCACTAATTCTGTGACATAACAAAAACTACGGCTCTGCAGACCATCTCCGTGAATTGTGATAGGTTTACCGGTAAGTGCCGCTACAATAAAATTGCTGACAACCCTGCCGTCTTCCGGATGCATCCTCGGCCCGTAGGTATTAAAAATTCTAATTATTTTTACATCAACCTCACATTGGCGGTGGTAGTCCATCATCAAAGTTTCGGCTATACGTTTGCCTTCATCATAACAACTTCGGAAACCTATAGGATTGACATTGCCAAAATAACTCTCTGGTTGCGGATGCACTTGCGGGTCCCCGTAAATTTCGGAAGTTGAAGCTTGTAAGATTCGTGCGTTAACTCGTTTTGCTAGACCTAGCATGTTAAGAGCCCCTTGAACATTGGTTTTTACGGTTTTTATTGGGTTGTACTGATAATGAACAGGAGAAGCCGGGCAAGCTAGATTAAAAATCCAATCTACTTCTAAAAGAATGGGTTCCACAATATCATGTCGGATCAATTCAAAATTTGGATTGTTCTCAATCTTCCGTAAATTCGATTTGCTTCCTGTGAAAAAATTATCTATAGCAATAACTTCATGACCTTCATCAATCAGACGATCACAAAGGAATGATCCAACAAAACCTGCACCCCCCGTAACAAGTACTTTTTTCATTTAATTGACTCTTTTAATCGTGAAATAGAATGTTAATATTATAACCAGATAATCTGCCAAAACTCAAGGCGGACCTCAGTTTATCGCTACTAGACAACTTTTATGTAAGTAACGCTAAAAGTTGGCATTTTTTCTTAAAGGCTAGTACTAATGAGTAGATTTTACTAATATATTTAAAAATGATTTTTGAGAAAAAAGTAAAGAATTAATTACTTTTCAGAGTATTAAGAATAAATATCAAGTTAAATACAATACCAGAGTGCGATTGTATTAGTTAAAATTATTGCACTTATGTCCCAAACAGAATATAGCATTGCGACTTCATCACAGGCAGATTAGTATTTACAGATAAATCCCATCTAAATATATGGGGAAAAATACTTTTTATGAATTTAGTCTGGATGCATTGCGCATGGCATCATGAAATTCCAGTACTTTTGAAGGACTGAACCGAAATATTAATAAATTAATTCAATTAACAGGGTGTATTACACTATTTTTACTTAAGGAGATATTATGTTGAGTGAAGAAAGACAAAAAGATTTGGAAAGCGCGATTTCGCAAATTGAACGTCAGTTTGGTCAAGGTTCAATAATGAAAATGGACGGTTCTACAGTGGGGCAGTTTCCTTCAGTCAGCTCCGGAAATTTAGCAATGGATATCGCTCTTGGAATTGGTGGTTTGCCGCGAGGTCGAATTATAGAAATATACGGTCCTGAAGCATCAGGTAAAACAACCCTGGCTTTGTGCGCGATTGCAGAAGTCCAGAAAACTGGCGGCGTGGCAGCATTCATAGATGCGGAGCATGCATTTGACCGCAATAATGCTAAAACGCTGGGGGTTCGTATTGAAGATCTTTTATTGGCTCAACCTGATTACGGAGAACAGGGATTGGAAATAGCAGAGCAACTTGTCCGAGTTGGTAAAGTGGATATGGTTGTAATTGATTCTGTAGCAGCTCTTGTTCCCAAAAATGAATTGGAAGGAGACATGGGTGATTCACATATGGGATTGCACGCACGTCTGATGTCACAAGCACTCCGTAAATTGTCGGGTGTTATTTCAAAGTCCAATACAATTTTCATTTTTATCAATCAGCTTCGTTCAAAAATTGGTGTAGTTTTTGGAAATCCGGAAACAACCACAGGCGGTAATGCACTCAAATTTTACTCCAGCGTACGTTTAGATGTTCGACGTGCAAGTCAAATTAAGAGCGGAGACGAAGTAACAGGCCATAGAATTAAAATCAAAGTTGCTAAAAACAAATTGGCACCGCCGTTCAGAATTGCCGAAATTGATCTAATCTATGGGGTTGGGATTTCAAAATTAGGGGTCTTGCTTGATTTAGCTGTGAATGCTGAAATTGTTCAAAAAAGTGGCACATGGTTCTCTTACGAAAAAGAGAGATTAGGTCAGGGTAGAGACAATTCAATCAAATTTTTAGAAGAGAATTCTGAAATTGCTGATTCCATCCACCTTAAAATACGAACTTTGAACAATCTTGATTCGACAGAACAAAGTCAATTAGCACAAGAAACTGCTATAGAGGAATGACTAATAGTGACTCCTTGTCGACTCAGGTAAAGTCTTCTTCCAAAAGAATTGAGCAATTTTTAAAAGGCGGTTTCCCAGCGTTATCAGTTGAGGAAGGCCTTGCAGATGCAAAGATTTTGCTGGATGTTCGCTCGGCAAAGGAGTTTGAGAAAGGTAGTATCCCGGGAGCCAGGAGTGTCCCGATATTTGATGATTTGGAACGTGTAGAAATTGGGAAAATCTACAAACAGGTTGGTCGGGAAGCTGCCATAGTGAAAGGAGTGGATTTTTTTGAGCCGAGACTAAAGCAGTTTTTATTATCACTTTCTGCAATAAAAAATCGCCAACTCGTTGTATATTGTGCCCGTGGTGGGATGAGATCTGCCTCGGTAGTTAGGCTGTTGTTGGAAAACGGATTTCTTGTTTCCCAAATGCAGGGAGGATATAAATATTATCGGCAATATGTCCTGCGGAAACTTAATAATCCATCCCCTCCGTTAATAGTGTTACATGGGAAGACAGGGGTTGGAAAGACATTGCTTCTGCAAAAACTTCCTTATCATATAGATTTAGAGGATCTGGCACAGCATCGTAGCTCGTTGTTTGGTGCTATTCACAAAACTCCACGGACACAGAAAGATTTTGAAGCGCTACTAGTTCAAAAATTGATCGAATTTCCAGAGGATCTTTTACTTTTTGTTGAAGGTGAAAGCCAAAAAGTTGGACAGGTTTTTATTCCTCAGGCTTTTGCAAATGCGATGAAGAACGGAAAATTGGTGTTGCTAAGTGCGACTCTGGAAACCAGAATAAGCCGAATAGTTGAAGAGTATAATGTTTGTGATGAACAAAGCATCCAGCAAATAGACTTAATTTTGCAAACGTTGAAAGTGGCACTCGGTAAAGTTAAAGTTGAACAATTACGTTTGTGGCTGAAACAAGGTAAAATTGAAAATATAGTACAGATGCTTTTAGTGGACTATTATGATCCACGTTACCAGTATGCAATGAGCGGTTACAACTATGCTCTGGAGCTTTCTACTGAAGACTTGAGTCAGGCCGCGGTTGAATTGATTACTTTTCGCAATCAAATGAGTGTGAGATTTTGTGAAAAGTCAGCCAATAATGTGTGATTGCTTCCAATAAAAAATTTAATTAAAAATATTTTCTGAAAATGAAAACAAGATCTTCATTAATTCTCGTAGTACTGATTATTTGTTGTGTTTGTCAACCAGTGAACGGAATTTCAGGAAGTAGTTCGAAAGACCTTAAGATAGAGACCCATTACGGTGTCTTCCCGCTACCTGTTCCAATTCTTCGTTTACCGGAACTTTCGGAACTGCCCTTAGTCTCAGTTTCCGGGGCGATATTTCCTGACCTTCCAGATTGGCATTACCCTCGTTTTGTTCCAGAAGACCCTAGCTGGTTAGACCGCTCAGGAAACTTTTATAAAGAAGGCATAGTTCATTTGTTTAGTGGTGACCTGAATTTAGCTTTTAAAAGATTCCAGACGGTTACAGATGAATACTCGGAAACGCCCTGGTTTACTCCATCATTATTTTGGCAGGGTCAAATAAAAGCAAAGCAGAAAAAATATGCTCAGGCAGAAAAAACACTAATTTTTTTTCTGGAATTAATCGAAAAGAACAAAAGTTATAGCCTTTATGTTGACTTCATAAATTTTAGCCAATACACATTGGCTTGGCTGGCTTTGAAGCAAAAAAAATATGAAGAAGCATTGGATGTCATTAAGAAATATGAGGCAGAAATCAGTATCAAAAAAATACGCAACCAATTTCTTTATTTGAAATACCTGACTTATGTGAAATTGAAGAAGAGTGACCAAATATTTTTTGTGCTTGAAGGAATGTCTCAGCAATTTGAATATGATTTTGAACACGTGGTGCGTCTGGCGGAGCATTATTTTATGGAACAGCGTTGGCAGGAATTATCGGATTTGGTTGCTGATAAAGCTCCTAAACCAGAGTTTTACCATGCTCTTCAGAGGGAACATTTCTTATGGCTTGGAGTAGCTGCTGAAATTAGATTGAAAAAATGGTCTCAGGCAAAAAAAATTATAAAATCTTTGGAGAAATTCGGTGTAAGGAATCCTGATCTACTTGCACGGGCCAGGCTAAAATTACTTTTAGAAACCAGTCAATACGAGCAAGCATGGGGAAAATGGCAGGAAATAAATGATGATCTGCTCAGAGAACAATCCCTGCACGAATTAATGCAGCATGCAGTAAAGAATGAGAAGTTTAAATTTTTACTCAGAAAACAGCCGGAATTTAAGTCTGTAGCTAAGTCATGGCGTGCCTGGCAAGCTGAAATGGAATTGATTTATGCATATCTCTACCTACGTTTGGGACAGAGAAAAAAAGCAAATCAGTGGTTGCAATGGTCTTTAAAAAACTCGTTACAGTCACCAGAGGATCAAATTTCATTAATTGTTCGCGAAGAAAGTATTTACCTCAGGACTGTGATTGAGCTTTTAGCAGCTGAGTACGGGAAGGCATTTCAGGGTATAAAATTGTTGCTTGAAAATTATTCAGCCTCTCCGCGTCTTTCAGATTACTATTTTTGGTATGGAGTCATGCTGTATGAAATAGATAAAAGCCCCAAGGCTGCAATGATGGCCATGCGTCAGGTTGATCAAAAAGGTGAGCGTGACGATGACCGGTGGTATCTGCTTGGCAAAATTAACCATGATCAGCAAAACTGGCGCCCTTCGATTTTTGCTTTTAATAACCTTAAAAAGCGGCATCCCACGTCCGAATTTTTAGAGGAAGGACTTTATTTACAGGCTCGGGCATACTTTGAGCAAAAAAAATATAATTCCGGTTTAGAAAAACTAGATCAACTGCGCATCAATTTCAAGCCGCTAAAAAAGCCAATAAGAGAAATTCATTTAAGAGTTCAAATACTTATTGCGATGCAAAAGTATGAGAAAGCGGATGATGTGCTAAGGCATAAAATTGCGCAGTATTCTGACTTTTCACTAATAAAGCTCAGGGTCGAAGTATTGAAGTACATCAAGGACCCACGTCGAGTCCTCAGTGTAACTGGAGTAGGTCTTGGTATTTCAACCAGTGAAGATCATGGATTTCTTTTCTTTCACCGTGCGAATGCTCTTTATGATACACAAAAATATGATGAAGCGGTTACTTATTATAATTTAGCCTTAAAAAATCCTCCACATGAAAGTGAGCGTTTTATACTCTACAGAATCTTGAAAATGCAGTACGAGCTAGGCAGGATTCCAGAAATGTTGAAAGGTGCTGAGAAGTTTCTACATCAGAGCAAAGATGATGCTTACAGCTTCAAAATTCTGCATTTGCTTGCAAATCATTTTATGAAGAGAAAGCAAAAGGAAAAGGCTGCTCCATATTTAAATCAACTGGCTGTCAATTATAACAAATCGGTACGACAAGAGGAACTTGCTCCGGAAAAAAGAGTTGAGCAGATCGTAATTATCGGAGAAATCTACAACGATTTGGGCAAATATGAGATGGCTGAACGTTGGCTAAATCAGGCATTAAAGTCTATGGAAACAGTAAAAGATGGCCGAAAGAAATGGCAGCTGCATATCCTCAGTGAAAAAGGGCTTGCACTTTTTGAGCAAAATAAACACGCACAGGCGCTTGCTGCAAATCTGAAAGTCCTATATCTGGACCGTGATTTGTCTGAACAAAAAGGGTATGATCTTTATTTGAGAATTGCCTCAAGTTACGTTCAGCTTGACCGCACCAGTGATGCGATGGCGATTTACCACAAAATGTTAAAAAAATTTAAAAGTGCGGAGCGCCATCGCGAAGTTGAAAAACTGCTGAACAACTTGACTCAGTAGTCTTTGTCAGTTCTATAAAAGCTTTGTTTCTACGGATTCAATGCAAATTATTTGGACTTGATTAAATTTAATCGAGAACCCTTTCAGTTAAATGAAGAGATTTGAGGGAAAAACAGGTGAAAAAATATGCCTTTTCTAAATTTCATAAAAAGGAATTATTAACAATTTGTTCCACGTGAAACAAGATTATAATGAGTTTTAAAATCATTACTATTGACGGTCCAACTGGTGTTGGGAAAAGCACAATTGCTCGTCAGTTGGCTACTAAACTGGATTGCTTGTATGTAGATACCGGAGCAATGTTTCGTTGTCTTGCTTGGAGCTGGACTACACAAGGTTGTCCGGAAAGTGATGAATCTCTGGAAAAGTTAGGCGATCAAACAAGAATAGTTTTCGAAAATGAAAAGGTAATATGCGACTATACTGATGTAACACAGGAAATCCGAACGGAAAGGATTTCAGCGAAGGCTTCCAAAATCAGTGGCTTTCCCTTGATCCGAGAAGTAATGAAAAAGCAGCAGCGTGCACTGGTTGAAGAAGTTCGCAGGTCAGAAAGTTATAGGGGTGCGGTTTTGGAAGGCAGAGATATAGGAACAGTCGTTTTTCCAGCAGCGGAATTTAAATTTTACGTAGATGCTTCTCCGGAAATTCGTGCTAAACGCAGGTTACTACAACTTCAAAAAAGTGGTGAAGATGTAGATTATGAAGAAGTATTAAGTGCCCTCCGAAAGCGAGATTTTCAGGATCAAAATCGAAAAGTTGCTCCACTTAAACCTGCGAATGACGCGATTATAGTTGATACAGGGAGGCTGACTGCAGATGGTGTTTTGGAAAATTTACTCAACTATGTCCTAAAAAAAGAGTCAACTAGTTTGGAGCTCAATTAATTTTAATCGTTTTAACGTTTTTCGAGGTAAAATCATGAAAGCAGTTATTCTTGCGGCTAATCTCAGTATTCGATTAAGTCCTTTTATTGAAACCCGCTGTAAGCCAATGATTCGAATAGCAGGGCATTATATCCTCGAAAATTCGATTTTTTTTCTCAAAGAAGCAGGAATTCACGATATAGTTCTGGTTGTTAATCATCAACAAGACATGGTCCGTCAGTATTTCGGCAGTGGACAAACTTTTGGAGTGAATCTTGAGTATGTCGTTCAGGAAAAGCTTGAGGGTATCGGTCACGCACTGAGCCTTTGCCGTTCGTCCTTGGAAAAAAAGCCCTTTTTACTGGTTTATGGAGATGTAATGACGGACTACAACCCATTTTTATCCATTTTGCAGACTTATTCAGAAACAGACAGGGAGGTAGCATTGGTTACGCTGCCAGAATCCTCAAAAGAATTTGGTAATGTTTATCTGGATCATGAAATGAAAATCAGTCGGTTGGTAGAAAAACCTCAGGCAAATCAGTCGAATTATGTCTTTGCTGGAATGTTTGTTTTATTTCCTAAAATTTTTGAACTATTGGCTGAGAAACAAAATGATGTCTCAAGATGTTATGAGCAAATGGTAGAAAGCAATAAACTTCAGGCTTGTTTATGGGAAAAAGGATGGATTGACATGATACATCCATGGCATATTTTGGATGCAAACAAGATGATAATGAGTTCCTGGCAAACAGCTGAGATTGATTCTACGGTTAAACTACTTGGACACGTACATATTGAAGGAGCAGTGCGTATAGGACCTGGTGTCACAATTGAATCCGGAACTGTACTCAAGGGCCCCTGCTATATAGGCTCTAATTCGTACGTTGGAAATAATTCACTCATTCGTAATTTCAGTGCTATTGGACCGGATTCGATTGTAGGTTACGGATCTGAATTGAAAAACTGTGTCCTCTTTGGAAACAACGATGTCGGTCGCCTTTCATTTGTAGGTGATAGTGTTTTCGGAGAAAATGTAAAATCAGGTTCCGGACTCACGACAGTTAATCACACAGTAGATTATGGTCAGATTGCCTGCAAGGCCAAATTAGATTTAGTAGAAACAGGTTTGACGAAATTAGGGGCTTTCATTGGCGATAGTGTTTCAATTGGAGCCCGTCATACTCTCGGTCCAGGGAGTATTGTAGAATCCAAAAAAATCATTGCGGATTTTATTACACTTTAATTACAGCACCATAAATTAGAAATTGGTAAGGCAAAATATGTGCGGTATCAGTGGCATTGTCCATTCAGAAAATGTAGGCAGAAATTTATTTAACTCAATCCGCAACCTGGAATATAGGGGGTATGATTCATGTGGGATGGCGATGCTGTCTAAGGGCGAATTTGATATCCGAAAAAATATTGGGGGCATAGATGAGGTCAACGCGATTGAACAATTGGACAAAATGAATGGTATGATCGGAATTGCTCATACGAGATGGGCAACTCACGGAGGTGTCACCCAGGCAAACGCTCATCCTCATCTCTCTTACAAGCGGGAATTTGTGATTGTTCACAACGGTATTTTTTCAAATTACCAGGAATTACGTGAACAGCTAATGGATCAGGATGTTGTTTTTGAGTCGTTGACTGATACGGAGGTTTTCGTCAATTTGTTGGAAGCGTCATATTCTGAGAGTAACGATTTAGAAAAAGCTTTTTTAGCAGCTTTAAAAAAAATTGAAGGGTCTTACTCAATTGTCATGCTATCAGCGCATGACCCAGAACATTTGTACTGTGTTAAAAAAGGATCTCCATTGCTGTTGGGACTCGGAGAGGGATGCAATTATGTTGGTTCAGATCTCAATGCTTTTTTGGAGTATACCAGGCAAGCTATTGTTCTTGATGATGGAGAATATGTTGTTTTAGGTCGTGATGATTACCAAATTCGTAATGTGCAAACCGGTGAAGTTACCGAGAAATCGGTTCTCCACATTGACTGGGATGTGGAAACAAGCAAAAAAGGGGGATATTCCCATTACATGCTCAAAGAGATTTTTGATGAACCGCAGGCAATACTGCAGGCATTGAAAATTCCCAGTGAACAAATCTCTGTTTTGGCCAGGATGTTTACGGAAGCTTCCCGTGCTTATTTCATGGGAGTAGGAACTACTTTTTATGTGGCCAATATCAGTCAATATTATTTTTCCACTTTGGCAGGTCAATATTACGCATCTGTCAGCTCGGACGAATTTTCAATCGTTACTGTTGAGCCCGGAGATCTGGTGCTAGCACTTTCTCAATCAGGAGAAACTTTTGATACAAAAATCTCTCTAGAATATGCAAAGATATCTGGAGCACAAACTGCTGCGATTGTAAATGTGATGGGGTCTGCTATTAGCATGATGGTTGATAATGTAATTATGCAGGGTTCCGGACCGGAAATATGTGTTGTTTCTACTAAAGCAGCACTTGCGCAAACTTTCATTATGCTACGTGTAGCTTTGGAACTTGGTATGATGAAGGGGTGTCTGACGCAGGATGTTTATCAAAAACATCAAGAGGATTTGGAATTATTTCCAGAATTGGTTCAGCAAATTCTCAATGAACAATCCGGATTTGTACGTAATATAGCACGGGATACCAGTCATGTGGAACATTGGTTATTTCTAGGTTGCGATATATATTATCCTGTTGCCATGGAGTCTGCTCTGAAAATGAAAGAGGTTACTTATCAACATGCGGAAGGAATGCCGGCAGGATTTCTCAAACATGGTACCCTGTCAATGGTAGAAAAGGCTCTACACTCATTATTTTTTGTGCCACCGATGGGGCAAAAGGTTTTGCACGACCGTACGCTTATTGCGATGGAGCAAGTGAAAGCTCGTGGAGGAACTGTGATCGGAATTATTTTTCAGGGTGATGAACGAGCATTGGCAGCTTGTGATCAGGTAGTGGAACTGCCAGAGATGAATCTGTTATGTGCTCCACTGGCGCAAATGATAATGGCCCAGATGTTTGCCTACTACGCAGCTCTTGATCTGGGACGTAATATTGATAAACCCAGAAACCTAGCAAAATCTGTAACAGTCGGCTGAGTTACTCCCCACAAGCCCACATTTCCATTGAATAAAAAATGAAAAGTGAACTTCCGTCCTTGAAGCCTAATATTTCCAACGCATCAATCAGTATTGAAAGAATTCAGGGAACAGATGGTATCCGTGCTACTATATGTCGTTTAGAGGATATCTCCTCCTCGAATCCTCTTGCGGCTCTGTTAGATGAGGGCTTAGTGACTGAAGAATTCTTTGAGTTGTATACTTATGCATATTGCCAGGAATTGTTGGAAGCTGGTTTTGCGTCAAAATTAGACCCTGTAGTAATCGGGTGGGATCCCCGGGATTTAAGTGGACATTTTAATGAAGCAGCCGTGAGTGGTATTAGGAAGGCGGGGCTTACTGCGGTGGTTGTAGATGTTTTACCAACCCCAGCGATTTCACTTTATCAGCTTCACGTCAGAGCCGCATGTGCTTTTGTCTTAACAGCATCCCACAATCCTGAAGATCAGAATGGAATCAAAATATTTTTGGGAAATTCCAATCTGAAATTATTTCCGGAAGACGATAAACGCCTAACGCAAAGATGTCTCAATTTAAATTATAAAGATTTACGGAAGGCGCCTTTGCTTGGTGATCTCCGAAATGATCATCTACCTGCAAGGCAGTTGTTTTTGAATTTTATGGCAGATTTAAATAATCATTGGTTGGGCGATCACTCTTTAGCAGGGATTACGATTATTGTAGATACAGCAAACGGTGCATTTTCTCCAATAATTTTAGAATTATTGGAGAAAATTGAAGCAGATTATGTTATTACAAACTGTGATCCGATTCAGGGTATTAACCGTCATTCAGGAGTTGCGGATCTTGAAGGAGTAGATTTTATTAATGCTCAAGAGATAATGGAAGGTTCATTTTTTGGTTATGAAACATTAGGTGAGATTTTGAGAAAAGGTCGAGAACAGCAAGATAAACTGCGTACTAGTTCAGATCTTGTAATCGGTTTTGTTTTCGATGGTGACGGTGACCGTTGTTTTTTATTGGTTTATGAACCGTTTCTGGACGGTATTTTGGTGTTGGGTGGCGATGTCCAAGCTTTTTTTCAAGCAAAGTTTCTTATTAAAAACAGCAATTGTGACTATCCTTACTTGTTTGTGAATACTGTGGAAAGTGATCTTGAGGCGGGACGAGCCATTCAAGAGGCTGGATTTGAAATAATGCAAAGCCCGGTTGGTGATAAATGGATTTTGTGGCAGGCGTTTTATTCTGCCTGGCAGACTAGACAGAAATTTTATATAGGAAAAATAAATGATCTGAAATTTAATATTATGCTTGAGGAGGCTAATGTAAAGTTCGATCAGATGGTCAGTAATTCTTCTTTTGATGCTTTATCAGCAACACAGACTATCAAAACTCTAGAAAACTGGATTCGAGAAAACATTAACGAAGAGCTTGTTATGTCCGCCTATAAACATGCATCCAGGAGGGGGAACACTTATTTTGCCATTGGCAGTGAAGAGTCTGGGCACGTGATTACTTTAGCTAAAATGGATACTTTTGAAAGATCGGCTCCAGTATTTATAGGCAACGGTTTCAAATGCGCTTTAAATAGTCTTGCTGCGATTCTGACTTTGCGTAGATCGAAAAATACACCGAAATTTTTTTCTTGGTTAAAAAATCCTTTTCCTCCCGGAATTCAAAAAAGTTTTCCGGTTTATTATGTGGATAAAACTTTACTTGAAGAAGACTCTGTGCTGCGTAAAAAACTTAAAGAAAAATTGGATGAGTTGAAATGGGTGGATAAGGAAGTTGAGATCGTTAAGAGTCAGGAGGAGCCTGAAATGTTGTTACAGAGAGTTTTAGAAAATGGACTTCCAGTAGCGGCAGTTTTTATCAGGAATTCCGGCACAGAGGACAAGCTGACACTATATTTGCGAGGGAGGGAGGGGCTTTCCGGGAATCTGGATAATATAGCGGAAACAATATATCCATTTTTGCTGTCTGCATTTAAAAATAAAGCAAATCCAATGGTACAGGCAGAAAAAATTGTTTTAAGTTGTTTAAAAGAAAAAGCAAAACGAACAAGCGAATTGAAGATTAACAATATTCCTAATATCTCCGCAGATCGCCTCCTGCACGAAATGAGCTCTCGACAAAAACTTATCCGCAAAATTGGTGAATTTTGGAATATCACGGAATTGGGATTGATTTGCCTGGAAAATTATGAGACTTAAGCATAATTGACTAAGATAAGTTTTTTCTGAACGTTCAGAAATTATTTTAGTATTCTAGAAAATACTGGAGACTAACTCTCGATTTTTGAAAAGAATGAGTAGGGTTGAACAAAGGTAGGCGACTTACATTGATATCCGAATTCAGGTAGCTTATGATTAAACTAGGATATTTAGTCAGAAGTGATCGGCCTTCTGGTGAGTGGATTATTTGAAAATGAAGTGAACCCACTTTAATTTTCCTCTCCAAAAAGAAGTGTTGCCTGTTCTATGGATTTTGGTGGAGTTGTTAGGACGATTTCTACGCGCCGGTTTATTTTACGGGCTTTTTTCAGGGCTTTACCTGAAAGGGGGGAACCACTAGAGTCGGTATATTTTGTTTTGGGGCGCGTGTCTGCATAACCGACAATAGAGATTGAATGTTCGGGATATTTTATACGATTAATCAGCATGCTTGCGATAATAGTTGCTCGAGCGGAACTAAGTGCCCAGTTACTTGGAAACTTTTTGCTACGCATAGGAACATTGTCTGTGTGGCCTTCCACTGTCAGTAAATCGGATTTGTGCTCAGGTATTTTAAGGATTTGGAAAAAAAGTGGTGAGAGAGCTTTGTAAGCTCCTTTCTTAAGAATCGCGTCTCCGGAACGGAAAAGGAAGTCCTGTGGTAAAGAAACGATACAGCTGAGTTTCGTTGAGCGGAGCTCATACTTACTGAACTGAGATTTGTTGCTATTAAGAAACTGCTCCAGGCCGCTACAATTTTTAGGTTGCGTGGAAAGGGCGTTCAGTAAAACAAAAAAGCAGAACAGCAAGGTCATTAAATCCGCAAATGTTGTAATCCATCCGCCCTCTGAACTGGCACTGCGACCCATATTACAACCCCAATCCTTGACTCATTGCAGCCTGCTCTTCTTGCACTACTTTCTTACGCATCTTGGGAGGAAGATATATTACCAAGTCCTTTGCAGCAGTTTCAGGAAGTTCTCTGCGTTTTAGATAGATTAGCCCCTCCCTAATCATCTCCATCAACAGGACCTGTGATTCCTTCAGTTGGAATCTTTTAGATGCTATTGGTGTAAAGATTAACTGGGAAAGCAGGACTCCGTAGAGGGTAGTAATCATCGCAACTGCCATACCTCCCATCAAGCCAGCTATATCAGCACCGCCTTCTCCGCCAACACTGCCCAGCATCATAATTAGTCCCACAACTGTACCAATCATACCGAATGCTGGGGCTGCACGTCCCATAAATTCCAGCATGTCTATTTCTTCAAAAGAACGGTAGTTGTACATTTCAATCTCAGAACGCACAATTTCCTCGATCATTTCTTCTGTCACTAAATCGACAGCAATAAAATCTTGCAGCCATGTTTGAAGGTCTGTGTTTTTAACCGCGCTGATTTCCTCATCAGTTATTAATTCATTATTAGCTCGTTTTTCACATAGGCTAACTATCGTATGATAAACTTCAAGGAAATCCTTGTCTGCTTTTCCGCTTAAAAAAGCTTTTGCGATGAATAGAATTGCTCTCATCGCATCTCCAAAACGAAAGGCAATTAGTGTCGCTGCATATGATCCCCCCAATACAATCATCAAAGATTTCAAATCGATAAAGCGAGAAATAGACCCAAGCCATGAACCTTGAAATTCTGCAAAATTTGACTTTAGCGTCCGAATTTCTTCTATTGAAGCCTTTGATGCTTTTAATGTATCCAGCGCTGTCTCAAATTCTCTGAACTGATACATATAATAGTTTGATAGGTGATCAGGCCAGATGATTCCAAAAATCACCAATGATGCACCTATCATCATACCTAAAAGGGTGCCAATTTTGTCTAACATAAGGTCCTTAAAACAATTTTAATAATAGATATATATAATTATTTCAGTATATTATAATTGGTGCAAATGATCAAACAATGCACTAAGATACAATGTTTTCAAAAAATTCATAGAAAAAAGCCTGAAACATGATAGGCCAAAGATATTAGGAACCTAGAGAATAGTCAGCAGTTTTTCATATTTCATCTGAGCATTCTGTCCCAAACACCTTCGAATTACAATATATTTTGTAATAATTCTGATTAGAATCCTTCTGAAACATTTTCGGGTAAATGTGGTATAAAACAATGATGAAAGTATCACCATATTTTTTCAAAAATTAGAGGGATAATTATGTACTTGCCTGTAGCCAGAAACCATGGACTAACATGAAGAAAGATCTTGGTCTATTGTATTGAACTGTGATAGTGTCGTTGCAAATAATTGGTTGGAGCAGATTTAACTGGTAGTAATTCCAGGGTTGGATAATGTATTTGTTGGCCATGAGGATTATACAAGATTGCAGAAAAAGAAATACTTTGAAAAAAATTAAAGATTACTATTTCCACAAGGCAAAGAGTGATGGTTACGTTGCCCGCTCTGTCTATAAACTTGAAGAAATAGACAAAAAACATAGTTTGCTCAATAGTGGAGATCACGTGTTGGACCTGGGGTGCAGTCCTGGCTCTTGGTTACAGTACACTGCAGAGAAAGTTGGAGAGAAAGGACAGGTTTTGGGTATAGATCTGCAAGGAGTTAAACTATCATTACCGAAAAATGTCAAAGTACTTCAGGCTGATATTTTTGATATGAAGGTACAGGATCTGGAAATCAATGGAAGCATGATTGACGTAATCTTGAGCGATATGGCTCCAAAAACTACTGGAATTCGGGATGCGGATGCTCGGCGTTCCTATGCGCTGAATCAGAAGGTTCTTGAGTTGTCTGTCAGTTTGCTGCGATCACAGGGAGCTCTGTTGGTCAAAGCTTTTCAGGGAGAGCCAATAGAGCAATTGCGCAGAGAATTTAGCAACTCATTCGCACAAGTCAAGTTATGTAAACCAAAAAGCTCGCGTTCCGAAAGTGTGGAAATATTTCTACTTGGATTAAATAAAAAATGAAGATTGTTAAAAACTCTGAAACCAAGTTAATTTCATTCTTAAGTCTAGCTATCAAAAGAATTTAAGTGTATTAAGGTTTTTTCTAGTTTTCAAAATTACGAAGTAAAGTTCCAGAGGTTTGTCCTCCTGTTAAAGTAATATATACGAAAAAAGTGACAAAATATGATAAAAATAAATAATTGTTAAAGGTTTTACGAAAATTGCCGATTTAAAACACGAAAGTAAACTCTGGAAAATTACCGGAAAAATTGGTTAAACCTGCAAACAGTTAAACTTAAAGTCTTTCAGCGGCAATGAAAATAAGACAAAACACAACAGCCTTAAACTCATTAAGACATGCATCCAATTACTTCAGCAAAGTAAAAGGTGGCATTGAGAGGCTTAGTTCCGGTGTCAAGGTAAACAAAGGCGCTGATGGTCCGGCAACATTGATCGCTTCAGAAAGGCTGCGTGGTAATATTTCGGGACTTAAGCAGGTTTACAGCAATGTTTCAAATTCTGTTTCCCTCCTGCAAACGGCAGAAGCGGCCTTGAATGAAGTCAGTAATATGCTAATCAAAATCAAACAATTAACAGTACACGCTTTAAACGAGGCAACTAACAGTCCCGATATGCTGGCTGCAGACCAACAGGAAATTGAAAATCTTTTGAGTTCAATTGATCGTATTTCACAGAATACGGAATTTGGCGGCAAAAGACTCCTTGACGGGAGTATGGGGTCAAGTGGTACTGCAGTAGGCGAGTCATTGAGTTTTGTATCTGCGGAAGCAACAGCATCCGCCTCACCGGAAAAAGGCTGGGAAGTTGATATTCAGCAAGTAGCAACACGAGCCCGCAAGAAAGGCACAGTCAGAATTGATGTAAATAACATCCGAGAAGGCCTGCAAATAGTTTTAAATGAAGGTGGAAAAAGCATTTCTCTTAATATCTCAGAGGGACAGTTGGCGATGGACATTGAGCAAATGCTCAAAGATATGGATCAGTTTCCCAAACGCTTTCCTTCAGAGGAAGTATCTTCACAATTACGGGAAATGTTAGTTTATGCTTTAAATCAGAAAATTGTTGAAAACGGCTTAGAGCTTCGGGTAATGGAAACTCCTGATAATTTCTTACAAGTTCAGCACAAAAAGTTTGGAGATTCCAGTACATTTTCAGTTACTAGTTCAGTTGCAGGAATATTATCTGAAGAAGCAAATATTGCTCAAACTGCAGAGCGTGGGAAAAATATAGAAGGTACAATCAACAATCAGCTTGCATTGGGCGATGGACAGTACTTGACAACTATAAAGGGGCTGGAAGCAGGTGGTATTACCGTAAAGTATGATAAAGAACTGGGTTATAAAGAAATTCCAGTTTTTGATGATGCAGGTGTCAGAACAGACACCATTTTGGTTGAGCAAAAAAACGTTGACATTGTTGGTGGGACAGATGATCCAAAAATAGAGGGCTATGTCCACGTTTCTCAAATGTCTAAAGAATTTCAGGTAGGTGAAGATAAGAAGTCACATTCGGCATTCTCATTTGCAAATGTACGCACAAGTGCATTGGGTAACGGTATGAAAAATAAAAGCGGATTCCTTAGTCTCGCAGACATTGATGTAAAAACCGTACAGGGGGCAAAGGATGCCGGTAAAATTGTCGACCAGGTAATTGAACAAATCTCAGTCTACCGTGGTGAATTGGGATCATTTCAAAAAAATACACTTGAGAGCAATCTCATTAGCCTGAAAGTAGCGGAAGAAAATATCACCCAAGCAGAATCTTCTCTACGTGATTCAGATATGGCAGCTGAAATGTCAAATCTCACCAAAGATAAAATTATGTTGGAAGCAAGTACTGCCATGATTGCCCAGGCCAATCAAGCTCCAAAAACTGTACTGAGTTTAATCCAAAACAGGGCATAGAGCTAAAAGCTGTTTGTCGCTTTTTCAGTGAAGACAGTTGAACTTATTCCAAATTTTCCATCCTACATTTCTCAGTAGTATTTTCGTCTGTATTTTCCAAAAAACTTGCCGTTTGCTCAACTTGAGATCTAGAATTGACATGATTATGAAATATTTTTCTGCTTTCAGTTAACCTAAAAGTCTGGGCATTAAAACTTCTCTTAAAATATATAATGAATTCAATTAAAATTGAAAAATCGCAAAATTCACCGAAATTGTATTTGGAATTGAAGGGCATTACCAAAAAATTTCCAGGAATTATTGCTAATGATTCGGTTGATTTTGACTTACGCGAGGGAGAGATTCATACCATTTTGGGTGAAAACGGAGCAGGTAAATCGACCTTGATGAATATAATCGCAGGACTTTTTCCCGCAGATGAAGGAGAGATGAGTATCTTTGGTGAAAAGGTAAATTTTACCAACCCTCGGCAGGCTATTGAAAAAAGCATCGGTATGGTTTTTCAACATTTTATGCTGGTAAAGAACCATACAGTTGCTGAAAATATCATTCTCGGCCAACCTGGTGTAGTAGGACTTAATTTGAAAGAGGTCCATCAGCAAATCCGTGAAATCAGTGAACGTTATGATTTGTTTGTTGATCCGAAAAAGAAAATTCAGGAACTCTCAGTAGGGGAGCAGCAACGTGTTGAAATTGTAAAAGTGTTGTTCAGAGGTGCGAGAATTCTGATTTTGGATGAACCAACCGCAGTTTTGACTCCACAGGAATCAGAGGCTTTGTATGAAATCATGCAGCGTATGACTGATGAAAAACATTCCATCATTTTTATTACTCACAAAATGAAAGAAGTGATGGCTCTTTCTCATAGAATTACGGTTTTGAGCCGTGGGAAAGTAATGGCTACTTTGCCGAGAAAAGAAACTGACCCAGAAAAACTTGCTGACTTGATGATTGGGAATTTAGAAGCTCAGGACATTGTTAAAGTTTCAGAATTCCTTCGAAAAACTGTTATTGAAGAAAACACTAGCGATGAATCTGATCATCAAACAAAACAGAGAAAATTAGACAGAGTAACAGTCTCATTAAAAAATATTCATGCTGTAAATGATTTGGGACATCCGGCTTTGAAGGGAGTTTCATTCGAGATATATGCCGGAGAAATTTTAGGTATGGCCGGAGTATCCGGGAATGGTCAACCGGAATTGACTGATGTATTAAGCGGCTTAAAACCCATGACAAACGGCACATATCATTTTGAGGAGACATCAATAATAAATCCTACAGTTAACGAAATGATTGAACGCGGAATTGGTTATATTCCCGAGGATCGTAAGAAGTACGGAGTTTCTTCCGGAATGTCGATTGCTTATAATTTTTTGCTACGTAATTTTCAAAATCCTGAATTTTGCTCACACCAACTGCTCAATCAGTCAAATATATTCGACTACGGTCAAAAGAAAATGGAGGAGTTTGATATTCGAGCCCCTTCAGCAAATTCTCAAGTTGGCTTGCTTTCGGGAGGAAACATGCAGAAAGTAATTCTTGCGCGTGAAATATCACGTCCACTCAGGTTACTATTGGCTGCACAACCAACTCGTGGTTTGGATATCCACGCGACTAGTTTCATCCGAGAGCAAATCTGCAATGCAAGAGACAGGGGTCTGGCAGTGCTCTGGATTTCGGAAGATTTAGACGAATTGCTCATGGTCGCCGACCGTATTGCAGTGATTTTTGATGGAAGTATTGTTGGTATTGTCTCGAATGAAGAAGCCTCAGTTAGCCTGATTGGTCAAATGATGACGGGAATGAGCATTGACGGGTTTGAAAATTTGCTGGAGAATAATGAAAATGCGTGATTATCTTTTATTTTATGTAAACGGCATGCGCCATCAAATTTCAGGGGAACAAGGCTTTCAGTCGCTTTCTGATTTTTTGCGCAATGATTTGGGTTTGGTTGGTACAAAAGTAGTTTGTGCAGAAGGAGATTGTGGTTCATGTACTTTACTTATAGGGCGTGTTCGGAACTCTCAGTTTTTCTATGAGTCAATTGATAGCTGTATTATGTATCTATATCAACTGGACTGTTCCCATGTGATCACTGTGGAAGGATTAAAAGGCGATCAAAATATACATCCTGTACAAGAAGCGATGATTGAAATGTTCGGTTCTCAGTGTGGATATTGTACACCGGGATTTGTGATGTCGATGGCTGCAATGCTTGAATCACAGGAAACTATGACTAGGAGTTCTATACAGGACGGTTTAACTGGGAACTTATGCCGTTGTACAGGCTACGAGCAAATAATAGAAGCGGCCTTGTCTTTGAATCAAAAAGATATACCCAAAGTAACTAAACTGTTCAATGAAGAAAAAATGCTTTTAGACTTTCGAAAACATGTTTCGAAAGCGGTTTCTAGTGAATTTGAGGAAAGGTGGAATGGTAACTCACAAAAAATTAAATTTTATGTTCCGGCTACTATGGATGAAGCTCTGAAATTTAAGCAAAAGCATAATGATGTCACCTTGGTTGCTGGTGGTACTGATATTTCTGTACAAATGAATAAAGAACGTCTTGAGCCAAACTGTGTGATGAGCTTGACTCATTTGAGTAGTTTGGAATGTTTCGAAATAAATGAAAAAACTTTAACAGTAGGAGCAAAACTTAGCTGGTCCAAGTTAGAAGAATATTGTCAACAGCACCTTCCTCAATTTGCTGAGATCATTGAAATATTTGCTTCAAGACAAATTAAGAATGCGGCAACAATTGCCGGCAATATTGCCAATGCCTCGCCAATTGCGGACTCCCTGCCTTTCCTATATGTTATTGACGCAGAAATTGAACTGAGCAGATATCAACCTAATTCAAAAGTGGTCGAAAAACGATGGGTCAGAATAAACAAATTTTATCATGGTTATAAAAAAACTGAAATGAGACCGGAGGAATTGATCACGAGAATCCGATGGAATCTACCGGAAGTTGAGGACATTCTGAAACTCTACAAAGTTTCAAAACGTAAAGACTTGGATATTTCAACTTTTACTGCAGGAATATGGTTGAAGTTGAAAAAAGGAGAAATAGAAAATGTGCGTCTGGCTTTTGGTGGTGTGGGACCTGTTGTTCTGCGTTTGTCTAGGACAGAAGAGTATTTAAAGGGAAAACCGTTGATTCTGAAAACTTTACAATCAGCGGGTAAAATAGCTCGGGAAGAAATTAATCCGATTTCAGATGTGCGTGCCTCTTCGGGAAATAGGTTGCAGTTATCGGAGAACATTTTGGAGAAATTTTTTCATGAATGCTGTGATTCAAGAATTCAAAAAGAGGTAGCATGAAAGTAGTTGGAAAAGAAGTTCCGCACGATTCTGCTGGAGGCCATGTTACAGGCGAGGCTTTGTTTGTGGATGATTTAGCATCGACACAAAATGAGTTGATCGTTGATTTCATAGGAAGTCCTGTGGCTCATGGCAAAATAAAAAGTTTGAACTCTATTGAACTAGCTCAACTTGACGGAATTGCGGCAGTTTATACCGCTAAAGATATTCCCGGTCACAATCTTTATGGACCTGTAATTCAGGATGAGCGCTTTTTGGCGGAAGATCTAGTGGAGTATGTGGGACAGCCAATTGCCGTTATAGCGGGAGAGTCCAGAAAAGCGATTCGACATGCCAAAAAAAAGCTGCGTCTCGAAATTGAAGAATTGACTCCGGTTTTCAGTATTGAAGAAGCACTCTACGCAAAACAGTTTTTAGGTGAGCCACGCGAGTTTAAACAAGGTGATTTTGAAAAAGCCTGGAACAAAGCAGAAAATACATTGACTGGTACTTTTGTTTGTGGTGGTCAGGAACAATTTTACCTTGAATCACAGGCTGCGATTGCTTGGCCAGGTGAGCATGGTGAGATTTATGTTCATTCTTCAAGTCAGAATCCAACGGAAATTCAGCAAGTTATTGCAGAGGCATTGGGGTTGGGGTTTCATGAAGTGGTTTGTGTCTGCAAACGAATGGGAGGCGGGTTTGGTGGCAAGGAAACGCAGGCAGTGATTCCTGCAGTCATGGTAGCACTTGTGGCATCAAAAATGCGATGTCCGGCCCGGATTGCCTATACCAAAGACGACGATATGCGATCTACCGGAAAAAGACATCCATACAAAATTCATTACAAGGCGGCGTTTACCGATGAAGGAAAGATTACAGGGGTGAAGTTGGAAATTTATTCCAACGGCGGTGCTGGGGCAGACTTATCTATCGCAATCCTAGATCGTACTTTATTCCATGCAGATAACGCTTATTTTATTCCAAATCTTTTGTTTAAAGGTACTATCTGTAAGACAAACTTTCCTCCAAACACAGCTTTTCGAGGATTTGGAGGACCTCAGGGAATGGCGAATATCGAAAACGTCATTCAGGAAATTGCTTTCGTTTTAAAAAAAGATGCTTTTGAGATTAGGCGCCTCAATTGTTACGCGCACACTGAACGCAATGTCACTCCATATGGACAGATCGTGCGTAATCACCTTCTTCCGGAAATCCTAGATCAACTTGCAGAGACGTCGGATTATCTTGAGCGTTTGCAGGAAGTGGAGCAGTTCAACCGAGAGTCTGCTACTCAGTTGCGGGGAATTGCTTTAACGCCCATGAAGTTTGGCATTTCCTTTACCACAAAATTTCTCAATCAGGGAAATGCGCTGGTAAATGTTTACAAAGACGGAACTGTGCAGGTTTCAACCGGTGGTACAGAAATGGGGCAGGGACTGAATACAAAAATCAGGCAGTTAGTCGCAGATGAATTAGCTATTTCATATGACGATGTGCGGATAATGGTTACCTCTACAGAAAAAAATAATAATACTTCTCCAACTGCTGCTTCAGCGGGTACAGACTTGAATGGATTAGCCGCTCTAAATGCATGCAAAAAAATCAGAAAGAATTTAACCGAATTTGCCAGCAATTATTTTGCTAATTCCGAGAATGGGATTGAACCTTCTCCACAACATATCTGTTTTGAAGCAGGAAGTTCTGGGGGTAAAAGTATAGTTTATGATGAACGTCTCCCGGAAAATAAAATTACTTTCAGAGAACTGGTTCAGAAGGCCTATATGGAAAGAGTAAGTTTAGGCGAGAGAGGTTTTTACAGGACGCCTGAAATTGATTTTAACCCTGCAAAACAGAAAGGTGAACCATTTTATTATTACACAACTGGTGCGGCGGTTTCCGAAGTGCTGATTGACCGTTTTACGGGGCAACTCCAGCTGAAGCGTGTGGATTTATTGATGGACATTGGTGAAACTATAAATCCCGGAATTGACAAAGGGCAAATAATTGGTGGTTTTGTTCAGGGAATGGGCTGGGTTACAAACGAAGATTTGCGTTACTCTGATAAGGGAGAACTATTGTCATATTCTCCAACTACCTATAAGATTCCTAACATTCAGGATCTTCCAAAAATTTTCAATGTTGATACAATTGAAAATCCGCAACATAAAATCAATGTCCGCCGCAGTAAAGCAGTAG
>SHAT01000018.1 GCA_004213175.1 Pseudomonadota bacterium
GCTTCTGAAAGGTCTTTTGTATAAAGGTTTCTACTGAACTGAGTCTTGCCGACTATATCTCTTACTTTATCAGGTACTCTAACTCTAACCCAATAGACATTGTGTCTTCTATAAAGGTAGCTTTTTTCCATCAATATGTTCCATCAAAAAATTAGTAATGGTACAGTTATAATGGTACAGGTGGGGTTTGTCAAGGCTTGGTACTGCTGCTATCAAGGGATAGATAGCATGTTGGTGGAGGTGGCGGGAATCGAACCCGCGTCTTACTAAGTTTCCATTTGGGCGTCTACAAGTTTAGTTGGAAATTTTCTTTTTCTTCAGTTATGTCGGCGACCAACCTCCTCAAACTGAAACACCTCCTTAAATCTTACTGCTGTTTTGGAGGAGTACAACAGCCAGCCTGACTTAGATGACATCTTGCGTTACGTTTCAGGCCAACCTAACGAAAGACGCCTACTTCAATTAAGCCGCTAGTGCGACTTGAGCAGGTTCGTAGTCAGCGTTGTTTGCAGCTAACATTTTGATGATCGTTTTTACGTGACCCCGATCATCACCCACGACTTGCTTCCCAATATTTCCACTCGTAATCGAATTCCATGACACCCCCATAAATAGTGTATGAATTCAATGAGAAAAATAGAGATTACATCTTACTCTTATTCCTTGGTCAGTGCAATTGTTTTCCTTTGCACTCACATTTGTTTACAAAAATGATTAAAACACTAGTTACAAAATTACTGGAAAATATTTAGACAAAATTATTGCTGCTTAACTTGCGGAAGCAACAGCTTTTTCAGCAGCATCACCTATTCCGTCTGCCATCAATAGACTATCTGTCAACCCGGATTGGCTTATCAGTTGATATGCTTCTTCCGAATTTGTTCCTTCCAGACGAATTACAACTGGCATTTTGAGATTGACGTTTTTGAAAGCAGCAATTACTCCAGCTGCAACCATGTCACAACGAACAATACCTCCAAAAATATTGATTAAGATACACTTCACATTTGGATCTTTTGTGATTAGCCGGAATGCTTTTTCTACATTTTCCTGATTTGCAGCGCCACCAACATCAAGGAAATTAGCTGGTTCTCCACCGTAGGATTTAATAATGTCCATTGTTCCCATCGCCAGACCTGCGCCGTTCACCATACAGCCAATATTGCCGTCCAATTTAATGTAGTTGAGATCTGCTTCACTTGCTTCTACCTCAAGTGGATCATCTTCATCTTTGTCTCTCAAATCAATATTTTCTTTATGACGATACATGGCGTTATCATCAAATGACAACTTTGCGTCCAGTGCAATTACACGTCCGTCTCGAGTCAAAACCAGCGGATTGATTTCAAGCAGAGAGCAGTCTTCCCGCATAAATGTTTCATAAAGCGACATAAAAACCGCGACCGTGGGGCGTATCAGTTTTGGATTTATTTCGTCAATCTTTAAACCGAAAGCTAATTCACTGGCTTGATACGGCCTCAGGCCGATTCCCGGATCGATGAAAATCTTGAGTATCTTTTCCGGAGTTTTCTCTGCGACTTCTTCAATGTCCATTCCGCCCTCTGTGGAAGCCAATAATACGACACACTGTCGCCCGCGGTCTACCAGCACAGAGCAATATAGTTCTTTCCTAATGTCCATACCTTCTTCTACAAGCAGTTGTTTTACCTTCTGACCCTGCGGTCCAGTTTGGTGAGTTACCAACTGCATTCCAAGAATCGCCTCAGCACTTTCCCTGATGGCAGCCTTGCCTTTTGAAACTTTGACTCCACCGCCTTTTCCGCGTCCTCCGGCATGAATTTGAGCTTTAATAACACAAATTTCTGAAGCTAAATCATCAGCTACCTGAGTTGCCTCATCAACTGAGAAAGCTACACTTCCACGGGGAACCGGCACTCCATATTTTGCTAAAATTTGCTTGGCCTGATATTCATGTATTTTCATTGTTTCCTTAATTTAACTCAACATTTCCTTAACAGCGTCACGTTCCATTTCCAGTTCTGAACTTGTAGCCTGGATTTTTTCCTTTGAAAATTCATTCAGTTCCAGTCCCTGAACAATTTCGTAATCACCTTTACCTTTGCTGCGCAGCGGGAAACTGAAAATCAGACCTTCCGGAATTCCGTAACTGCCTTCACTTGGAATTGCTGTGCTGAACCAGTCACCTTCTGGAGTTGGAGTATTGATTCGTGTGACTGTATCCAGCGCGGCATTTGCGGCGGATGCTGCTGAAGAAGCACCGCGGGCCTTAATAATTGCGGATCCACGTTGTTGAACAGTTTTGATGAACTCACCCTGTAGCCATTCTTCGTCATTAATTACTTCCGGTGCCGCTTTGCCGTTAATTTTAGCATTGTAAAAGTCCGGATATTGTGTAGCGCTGTGATTTCCCCATATTGTCATATTGCTAACGTTTCGAACAGCCGTTCCGGCTTTTGTAGCTAACTGACTTTTTGCTCGATTTTCATCGAGAGCGGTCATTGCGAACCAACGTTCACGGGAAATACGAGGGGCATTGTGCATGGCAATCAGACAGTTGGTATTACAGGGGTTCCCGACTACTACAATTCGAGCGTTGTCACTTGCATTATCGTTGATGGCTTTGCCTTGTCCTACAAAAATCCCACCGTTTACACAGAGCAGATCGTTACGTTCCATTCCTTCTTTTCTTGGTACAGAACCTACCAGAAGTCCCCAGTCAATATCTCTAAAAGCAACATTTGGATCTGAGGTTGTGACGATTTTATTAAGTAAAGGAAAAGCGCAATCATCAAGTTCCATTTTGACTCCTTCCAGGGCCGGCAAGGCATGTTCCAGTTCAAGCAATTGTAGTTCAACTGCTGTGTCAGGTCCAAAGACACTCCCGGATGCCAGCCTGAATAGCATTGCATATCCTATTTGTCCGGCGGCACCAGTAACAGCAACTTTTATGGTTTTCATATGATCTCCTATTTTATCAAATTATTGTTAATGAGTTCGTGAAATGGTTTCTTAGACTTCAATTGTTCTTATTGATTTTTCATAGTTAATCATAATAATGTGGCCTCAGTAGGATGCTCCCTAACTAATTGTTGAATCACAAAATGCTGAAATTAAGGTATTTAGGGTTATGCTGGGTCTCATGGCTGCAGCTACTTTTTTTTCATCAGGATGATAGTATCCCCCCAAATCAAGCCTTTTACCCTGGGCAGCATTCAATTCAAAAATAATTTTGGATTCATTTTCACTAAGTGTCTCTGCCAAGCCTGAGAAACGCTGTTGAATGGAAGTGTCTTCAGTTTGAGCCGCAAGAGCCTGTGCCCAATAAAGGGCAAGGTAAAAGTGGCTACCGCGATTATCTAGTTCATGCACATTACGCGACGGCGATTTATTTTGGTTTAAAAATTCTTCGTTGGCGTGATTAAGTGTTTTTGCTAAAATAGAGGCTTTAGGATTGTCTGTTTTTTGGGCAAAGTGATTTAGTGACTCTGCCAGTGCAAGGAATTCTCCCAAGGAATCCCAACGTAAATGTGCTTCTTCTATAAACTGTTGAACATGTTTTGGAGCAGAACCGCCAGCTCCGGTTTCAAACAAACCACCACCTTTCATCAGTGGTACAATGGACAGCATTTTCGCACTTGTGCCCAGTTCAATAATAGGATAAAGATCGGTATTGAAATCACGAAGAACATTGCCTGTTACAGAAATTGTGTTTGCTCCAGCACGTGCACGTTCAATTGAAAGTTTTGCTGCATCATATACAGATAGAATGGGAAGTTCCAGGCCATCAGTATCATGTTCTTTTAGATAGGCTTTGACCTTTTTAATCAACTCACGGCCGTGCGCCCGTTTTTGATCAAGCCAGAAAATAGCCGGCCATCCAGTAGCTTTAGCTCGAGTGACAGCTAGTTTAACCCAGTCCCTGATCGGAGCGTCTTTAACTCTAGATAAGCGCCAGATATCGCCTTCCTCTACATTGTGTTCGTGAATTGTCTGATCGTCCTCATCTACTAAACGAATTTTTCCATTTTTGGAAGCCTCAAAGGTTGTAGGATGGGAACCATATTCTTCAGCTTTTTTGGCCATCAATCCTACATTCTGTACAGTACCCATAGTTGCTGGGTCCAAAGCCCCGTGGGCTATACAATTTTTGATAGTAGCAGAGTAAAGTGGTGCGTAACTGGAGTCTGGAATTATGAAATTTGTGTCGTGTAGTTCACCGTCTGCGCCCCACATTCTTCCTGAATTTCTGATTGCAGCAGGCATTGATGCATCGATTATTATAGAGTTTGGAACGTGAAGATTCGTAATCCCATGGTCAGAATCGACCATTGCCAAATCCGGTCGATTAGCATAAAGTGTTTTAATATCTGCTTCAATTTCAGCTCTTTTATCAGGAGAAATATGTGTGTCAGTCTTTAGTTTTGAAAAAAGATCGCCTATGCCGTTGTTTAAATTTATTCCTAAAGCTTTGATTGTTTTTTCATGTTTTTCCAAAACGGGTGCATAGAAAACCTGAACACAGTGCCCAAATATTTTTGGGTCCGAGACTTTCATCATCGTTGCTTTCAGGTGCAGGGAAAAAAGAACTCCCTGTGCTTTTGATTCAACAATTTGCTGATCGATAAAATCATCTAGAGCTTTTCTACTCATAAATGTGGTATCAACCACCTCTGCAGTTTCGAGTGGAAGTTGGTCCTTTAAAATAGTTAGTTCACCATCTTCGGCGATGAATTCAATTCTTGCTGTTGTTGCCTTATCAATTGTTGTTGATTTTTCATTAGCAAAAAAATCTCCTCTGCTCATTGTCGAAACATGGGATTTGGAATCAGGGCTCCATGTGCCCATTGAGTGCGGATGCCTCTTAGCATAATTTTTTACTACTGTAGCAGCACGGCGGTCAGAATTCCCTTCACGGAGCACAGGATTGACAGCGCTTCCTAAAACTTTAGAATAACGGTTCTTAATTTCTTTTTCCTCCTCATTTTGGGGACTATCAGGATATTTCGGAACATCAAATCCATGAGAGTTGAGTTCCTTAATGGCGGCTTTCAGTTGAGGGACAGAGGCACTGATATTGGGAAGTTTAATTATATTCACCTCGGGATCTTGAGTCATTTCTCCAAGGGCCATAAGTTCATCCTTAATCTGCTGAGATTTATCGAGTTTTTCCGGAAAACAAGAGAGGATACGCCCAGCCAGAGAAATATCTCTGCATTCTATAGAAATTCCAGTGTCCTGAGTATATGCTTGTATGATTGGAAGAATTGAATAACTGGACAGCATGGGAGCTTCATCAGTTTTGGTCCAGATTATTTTTGCCTTACGAGATTGCATTTTTTCTTTGAGTGAATTTGGAAATTACGTAAAAAATCTAAGTCAAGTGGCAGAAAATTGCCGATGTTCAGATTCTGGCCTCCTGACATTAAGTAATTTCCAAAAACAAATCGGGAATCAAAAACATCACTTTTCATTCTACCGAATTTCTCAACTATTTCAATATAATTTTTAAGAAAAGTTTGAAAAATCATCTATAAAATTCACATCTTTAGAGAAACACATCTTATTTTTAGAGAAGATGGGAAGTAGGCAGAACAAAGTTATTTCTTGGGGGTATCCTTTTTTCATATTTACTTGTTCTAAAACAAAAATAGTGAGAAAATAAATATAAATTCCTTTGTTCTAAAAAATAGATCGCTTTTAAAAAATATCATAAAGCTTCAAATTTGCAAAGATAGAAAAGGTACTCATCGTCAATATATTGTCCGTGATCATGGCAGTAATAGAAGGTCCACTTCTGAAAATTTTTACATTAAATTGTACTAAAATCGTTAACCCTTTCGTGGTTAAATTATGGGGTTGTCGATATTTCCTTAAGCAATTTTGTTAATACAGTAATGTTAAAAAAGGGAAATATGCCAAAAAAGATTAAAGGAACTATTGGGATTCTAACCGGCGGAGGAGATGTCCCGGGGCTTAACCCAGCAATTCGAGCTGCAACTATCCGTGCAAATCGTAACGGTTACAACGTTGTCGGTCTGCGTAACGGATGGGAGGGGATAATGAAAATTGACCGTACGAAACCCTTTGATGATCAAGAACACTGCCAGATACTTACTGAAAAAAATGTTCAGAAAATTGCACGTACGGGAGGAACATTTCTCCATACTTCTCGCACAAAACCTAGCAAAGTCCCTAAGGATAATGTTCCTGAAAATTTGCGTGATAAATATAATGCTGAAGAAAATGATTTAACTGATGAAGTAATTAAAAATTTGGAACACCTGGGCATTGAATATCTTGTACCTATCGGAGGCGACGATACTCTCAGTTATGGTCTAGTTCTTCATAAATCAGGTGTTCGCTGCGTCGGTATTCCGAAAACTATGGACAACGATGTCCCGGGTACAGATTATTGTATCGGTTTTAGCACCTGTGTTACGCGTACAATTGAATTCTCTCACCAACTCCGTACCTGCGCAGGTTCTCATGAACGAATTCTAGTGATTGAAGTGATGGGGCGTTACGCCGGTTATACTGCTTTGATGCCAGCAATGGCCGGTGCATCCGACCGTTGCGTGATTCCTGAATATGAATTTGATATAGAGAGATTAACCGAATTACTTGTTAAAGATCGTCGCGACAATGAAAGTAATTATTCGGTGGTGTTAGTTTCGGAAGGAGCTATGTTTAAAGGTGCGGATATGATTTTTTCAAACCAGCAAAAGGATGCATATGGTCATAAAAAACTTGGTGGTATTGGTGATATGGTTAGTGCGGAAATTGTTGAAAGAGCCCCTAAATATAACAAACGTGAAACTATTCACACAATAAATCAAAGGATGAGTTACATGACACGTTCCGGTCAACCGGATGCGATTGATTCAATTGTCCCCATGGCATACGGTAATTTGGCGATTGATCTGATCATGGAAGGAAAAAGTGGAAGAATGGTTTGTTTGAAAAACGGACGATATGATCACGTTCCTTTTGAAGTGGTTACCGAATATGAGAAAAAAATTAATGTGGAGCGATTTTACGATACAGAGCGTTACCGTCCTCATTATCACAACTGCATGGGTATGCCGCATTTTATAATGACTTCAGATTGAAAAATTTAGAAAAGGGGGAAAAAACTTCATGTTTCGCCACGTAATTTTAGCCCTGCTGTTTTTATTTTTATGGTCTTCTACAACTTACGCTATTTTATTTGAAAGACGTAAAACTTTTGAGTCCGAGATTTCATGGTTTGTCTATCCTGTGGTAGGTAGCATCCCTGGAGTTCAGGATTTTTATGGATTGGGTGGTACAGTCTCTGGAATTGGAGGCAGTGAATCTGACATAACCCTAGTCAGTCTTAAAGGGGATGCAGAATATTTTGATGATGACTTTCAGATTGACATCCTTTCTATTTTCGATATTCCTCTTTTTACGAGCCATCTTACCTTCAGTTGGTTTTCAACAAAAATACGCAACGCAGGCTGGCCTGAGGGTGAAAGGGGGATAGTTTCTGATCCGGAGAGCATGTATTATTTATTGGCAACTAATGTGGATGCATCTGGAGGCGAACTTTCTTTTAATGTTTTAGAAAATCAACTGGAGTTATATTACGGTTATAGTGATGCTTCAGTAAAACCTTATGGTTTAGTCGATCCGAATGGAACTTTTTACAATGCGCAGAATTCTGGAATTATAGAAAGCCCCAGAGGTTACCGGTATGGACTTTACATCGACGACACTGATAACCGCCGTGACCCAAGGATCGGTTATCGTTTTCAGTATGAAAAGTGGGGACAGCCTTCTTCAAGAGCAGGCAATTCAGAGTATTTTCAAGAAGACTATAATATATCAGGATACCTTCCGATTTTAGACGAAGGTAAAGGTGTTTTAGTGCTGAACCAGTTTTTTGGTTCTTCAACGGTAATCAAAAAAGGTAAAGTTGATCGAAGTCAATTTGTCTGTGACAATTCACTAAAACCGGGTTGTCAGGATCTACTCGATGAACTTTATGCGAGACAGAAAGCCGAAGCAGAAAATGGTAAAGCAACCTCGCTTGGCGGGACCAACCGTTTACGTGGATATAGAACTAACCGTTTTTATGATAGTTATACAAATTTCCAGGGTGCAGAATTTCGCTGGTACGTGCATGAAGCTCAGGAGGCTTTTAATTTTTTTTTGGAAAAAGGAACTTTTGCTGGACTTCAGTTAGCTTTTTTCTACGAACGGGGAACAGTCTCCCCGGATAAATATAGTTTGTGGAAAAATATGCGATCATCATATGGTGCTGGTACAAGATTTATCTTTAATACCATCATTGTCCGTATTGACCGCGGTATAGGTAAGGAAGGAGGAGAGACCACTTTCTTTGTTGGTTACCCTTTTTGATTATAGGGTACTTCTCAAGACTTCCTTTTTAAGTAATTATAAAATGAATAAACCTTGTGGAACACACCGGGTACTCAAACTAGAAATTTGAACCAGTTCAGGTATACCTCTTTGAAGCCGCTAATTGAAATTTTATTTAGAACCACATTATTGTGGAAGTTAAAGTTAAGACTTCTACATTTTTTTAAGATTCAGCTAATAGATTTTTGAATAATGACTGTTGCCGAAACTATTTTTGAGGCCATTAAGATCCGGAAAATCGATTACGTTTTTTGTGTCCCCGGTGAGAGTTTCTTAGCAACAATGGACTCATTTTATGGATCTCCTCAACCTCTCTTGGTTTCTGCAAGACATGAGGAAGGTGCGGGTATCATGGCAGAAGCATATGCTAAAGCGTCTTCAAAGACAGGTGTTTGTATGGTCACTCGTGGACCGGGCCTGACACATTTGTCAATTGCTCTTCATACGGCAAAACAGGACTCTACACCACTTGTTGCATTCGTAGGACAAGTACCAACAAATATACTACACCGTGAATCTTTTCAGGAATTGAATGTAGTCGAGTTTACACGTCCTGTTACTAAGTGGGCAGTTGAACTTAGCCGTGCTGATCGAGTAGCTGAAATAGTAGACAAAGCTTTTCACATTGCTAATTCAGGACGTCCTGGACCTGTTGTGATTAGTCTTCCGGAGGATATTGATAGGGGGTCAACTGTTAAGCATTCTGTTTGGCGCAGCTCAACTGTAGGGATACCATCTCCATCAACTGAGGGAGTCGCAAAAGCTGTTTCCATGATTGAAGATGCAGAACGCCCTTGTATTATTGCTGGAGAAGGGATATTACGCGTTGACGCGACGGATATGCTTATCCGTTTTGCAGAATGTCTTTGGGTGCCTGTATTTACAGCATGGAGAAGATTTGATGCATTTCCTAATAAACATCAGCTTTATATGGGAGGACTTAATTTGACCTCTATTTCAAATGATCTTTCTGAACCGCTGAAGAATGCAGATCTTATAATCGCAATTGGCACCAGGCTTGATGAGTTTACTACCTTAAGTTATTCATTACCGTCAAGTAAACAAAAGCTTCTCCATATTGATCAATCTCCAGAAGAAACAGGTGGAAGTTGGATTGGAGCGGATTTATCCCTTGTTTCTGATGTTGGTGAGGCAATGAACAAACTTGAAGAGGTTTTGAAGAGTTCAAAGCGTGCGAAACCCTCAAAAGCTAGACAAAAGCAAGTAGCTGAATGGGGTGAAAATTATTTGAGGCAGACTACACCGCGCAGCAACAAGGTTGCACCTATAGACGGGGCAATTGATCTTGAAGGGATATATCATGACATCCTGAAAATTATAACTGATGAGACCAGTATTACTTGTGACGCAGGAGACTTTGGCAGTTGGTTGGTACGCTATTATAAGTGGAACCAACCACACACTTTTTTTGGTCCAACAACTGGTGCGATGGGTTATGCTTTACCAGCTGCCATAGCTGCTAGGTTGGCGAGACCCCAAGCTCCCGCAGTTGCCTTTGTTGGAGATGGTGGTTTTGCCATGACAATGAGTGAGCTTGAAACCGCGGTTAGATTAAAGCTGACTGGTTTGGTAGTACTTGTTTTTAATAATAATAATTTCGGGACAATTCGGAGGCATCAAAATCGAGAATTTCCAGGCCGCGATGTGGGGACAAGACTTGGTAAAATAGACTTCTCTGCAGTTGCGAAGGCAATGGGTGCTGATGGTTTCAGGGTCAGCAAGAATGAGGGGTTTGCCAAAAACTTCAAAGCAGCACTAAACTCAGAACGTCCGACAGTTGTCGAAATTATTCTTGGCGAAAATAACCCTGATCCATGGGCAGAAAAATAACTAATGCCAAATGTTTTAACTGGTTAAATTCTCAATTATTTTGAATCTGAAAACAAAAAAAGGATTCACTTTTCCCAAATTTGTGGTTACACTTTAAACTGTGAAACGCAGTAGCTTACAAGTCGATGCAAAAATTGTCTAATCCAGCTTAAGAAAAGGAGAAAAATGAAATCACATTCTCAAGAAATTAATTATCCTAGCATGTCTGCATATCTTTTTTTGGTTGAAGTAGACAGCAAAATTCAAAAAGCGTTGCGCTATGCTCTGCTGGCATTGGCTGGTTCTGTATTAATCACAATCTGTACTCAAATATCGTTACCGCTTTTTCCGGTTCCAATGACTTTGCAGACTTTTGCAGTTTTTTTGATCGGTTTGACATACGGCTGGCGTTTAGGAGGAATAACCGTTTCGCTTTATTTACTTGAGGGAGCAATTGGTTTACCAGTATTTTCTGGAGGAAAAGGTGGAATGATTGTTTTCATGGGACCGACTGCAGGCTATCTTGTTGGCTTTTTGCTGGCGGCAACCGCCTGCGGATGGTTTGCGGAACGCGGATTTGACCGTAGTTATTTTAGATTGTTTCTGTCCCTAATAGTGGGGAACATTCTGATATATACCCCTGGACTTTTTTGGTTGGGTACTTTGATCGGTTGGGATAAACCTGTGTTGGAATATGGGCTTTATCCTTTTATTGGTGGCGACTTGCTGAAAATCGCTATGGCCGTGCTCCTGCTTCCAACTGTATGGAAAATTGTTAATCGGCTCAAACAGTAAAATATATTTAGGTCCGTTTCAGCAACTCAATACTTTGAACAGCTATCATGAAAGTTATTAATTTATTTCATGTTCTTAAGTGACTCAGCAGTCTGCAACAAATTATCACAAATCCCTATCGGGAACCTCGCCGAATGATTTTTAATAACAAATTTTCCATCTAACCGATGGTCTTCGTTAAGATCAACATTAGCGAACTCCCCAAATAATTCACCGGCCTACATCCAAATATGGCAATTACATTTTACTTCTCTCACCCTATAGAAAGGACGCATTAGATAATGGGTTTTTTAGGTGAGCAAGGCATTTTCATAGATTATTTTTACTCAATGGTAATTTAGAAAAACGTGTTGTTTGATGAACTTTGATTTACTTCATTGTAAGTGGAGTTTTTGAAGTTCTTTATTACAATTAATTCCCAAGCAGGAAAATAAGGCTATAATTTTTGCATACCCTAGTCACATGCCTTATTCTCCACCTGAAACACAACATCTGGATAACATCCTACCGACCGAGCCGCTTTTACTGATGGGAGCCGGACCTGTGCCAATTTCACATGCAGTTTCTCGTGCAAATGGAGTTGTGATCAATCATCTAGGAGATACCATGGATGAAGTTATCAAGAATGTTAAAACCATGGGACGATATGCCTTTCAGACAATTTCAGAAAAAATTATCGGGGTTTCCGGACCGGCATCAGCTGCTATGGAAATGGCCGTCACAAATTTGCTTTGGCCAGGAAGAAGCGTATTAGCTTTGTCGATGGGAACCTTTAGCCGTCGCATGGCAGAAATGGCTGAAGGCGTTGGAGCGGAAGTGACAGTTCTTGAATCAGCTGTTAGTCAACCAGTCAGAATAGAAGAAGTTCAAGAGGCATTTTTGAAAAAACACTATGACGTGATTACCCTTGCACAGGGAGAAACTTCGTGTGGTGTAGAAATGAAATGTCTTCCGGAAGTCGCCCGGATTGCTAAAGAGCATGGTACATTAGTGATAGTTGATGCGGTCTGTACTTTGACAACGATGCCTCTGCAGATGGATGAGTGGGGAATTGATGTTGTTGTCTCCGGTGGACAAAAAGGTTTGTCTTCTATTCCTGGAGTTTCCCTGATCGCATTTTCGCAAGATGCATGGAAGGCAATTGAATCCAGGAAAGTACGTCAACCACACTGGTGTCTAGATGCTTTACGGGCGCAAACCTTCTGGGGTTCACAACAGTACCATTACACTGCTCCTGTTCCAGGAATTCTTGCTTTGCACGAAGCATTGCGGCAAATTTGTGAAGAAACTCTGTCAGTCCGTTTTGAACGTCATCGTGTAAGTTCAATTGCTTTGCAGGCAGGAATAGAGACAATGGGATTGAAACTCTTTGTACCAATAATAGACCGTCTCAATTCTGTTGTCGCGATCAGAACTCCTGAAGATGCCGAAAGCGTAAAAATCAGGAAAATCATGTCCACGCGTTTTAATGTCGAGGTTTCCGGAGCATTTGGTTTGGATATTCTTCGTATCGGTCAAATGGGAGAACAGTGCCGTTCCCACAATCTGTTCAAAGTCCTCTATGCCCTAGGCATGAGTTGCCGTCAACAAGGCGTCGATCTCGATGTGAGTCTCGGGATGGCTGAATTAGAGCGAAATTTGGTGATTGATCCTGAAAATTTAGTCGACTGATAAAAAAGACTGTATAATTAAATGAGCCCCTCTTCCCTGACTCGTCTTCTTCGTGAAAAAGCAAGTGAACTTGGTTTTGATTTGGTTGGCGCAATTCCTGTTTCTCGCAGCAAAACCATTGACATTTACAATTCATGGCTCAAAAAGGGGTATGCTGGTTCAATGTCCTATCTAGAACGACACGCTGACCTAAAAGAAGACCCTCGCCGACTTCTTCCTGAAACAATGTCTTTGATCGCGCTTGGTTTCAACTATAAGACTGCCGACCCTTCTGAACAAGTACTAAACGCTGAAATTGGATGCATCAGTCGTTATGCGTGGGGTGATGATTATCACGAATTGATTCGAAGTAAATTGAATGTCTTGGAAGACTTTCTTTGTAGGGAATTAAATGCCGGAAAGCTCTCTCGCAGTTTCGTAGACTCAGGACCTATTTTGGAGCGAGAAGTCGCGCAGCGTGCGGGTCTCGGATGGATTGGCAAGCATTCAAACCTGATTAACTGGGAAAAAGGTTCATGGTTTTTTCTGGCGGAACTGCTGGTAGATGTGAAGTTAGAAACAGATTTGCCTTTCACTCGTGTTGATTGTGGAAGCTGCACAATTTGTATTGAAGCATGCCCAACCGAAGCTATTATCGCTGAACGTACTTTGGATGCTCGCCGATGTATATCCTATTTGACGATTGAGTTGAAAGGTTCGATTCCAGTGGAAATGCGTCCAAAAATGGGAAATCTTATTTTTGGCTGTGACATCTGCCAGCAAGTATGTCCGTGGAATATGGATTCTCCGAAGTCTAATGAAAAAGGACTTCAGCCACGTCCAGAAAACGTGGCACCGAAGCTGTTGGATTTAATGAAAATGGATGAAACCTCATTCAGTAAACGTTTTCGGAATAGCCCGATCAAACGTGCAAAGCGACGCGGATTTTTACGTAACGTAGCAGTTGCTTTAGGGAACTGGGCGAATGTGGAGGCAATTCCTGCACTCTGTTTGGGGCTTGATGATGAAGAAACATTGGTACGCATTCATTCTGCATGGGCTCTAGGTCAGATATCTGACTTGCAGGCACAGACAAAGCTGGAAAGCGCAAAACTAACTGAAAAAAACCCGGAAGTTTTAGAGGAAATTGAAGCAGCACTAGCGGTATTTTATTCTTAAATTAGGTTATCTAAGGAAAATAATTCTTACTTCTGGTAAACAATCTGCATTGTCTGCAAATAAATATTCGGAATTCTTAGGTCGTCCAAATTCGTTTTAACTTGTGTTTAAACATTATCGTCATAAAGCAGAAAATATGGAAAGTTCAGCAAAAAAAGTAATCATGATTTCTGGTGCAAACAGAGGTATCGGGAGAGCTATAGCGGAAAGACTTTTGGCGGATGGTTATATGTTGAGTTTGGGGGTACGTAATCTTGGGAAACTTCCAAAAACACTCAAACCTCAAGTTGAAACACAAATGCTCTGTCATATTTATGATGCCCGTGATAGAGAATCAGCAAAGAGATGGGTTAATTTAACTGCTGAAAAATTTGGTGGTATAGATGTTCTGGTCAATAATGCTGGAATCCTCCATACCAACGGTTTGGAAGACGATGCGGAAGATTTGCTGGATGATATGTGGGAAGTTAATGCCAAGGCACCACTGCGCTTAACACGTCTCGCATTCCCATATCTGAAGCAATCAGGTTCCGGACGTGTTATTGATATCATCTCCATGTCAGGGAAAAGGGTAAAGGGAGACTGGGTTGGATATTCAATGAGCAAATACGCTGCAATGGCAGCATCACAAACGGCACGACTTAAAGGTTGGGATGACGGCATCAGGGTTACAAGTATTTGTACTGGGTTCGTGCAAAGTGACATGACTGCCGGAAATGCGCCCTCGTTTTCACAGAAAAATATGTCACGACCGGAAGATGTGGCACAAATCGTCAGTACTTTACTCCTCCTTTCAAATGAGTCTGCAATTCCAGAGGTTACAATGAATTGTGTTTTTGAAACACTTTAATCATCTTTATGGAATTGTATTTGTATTTTTGTCACAATTCTTTAAAATTATATGAGGGAAACAACTGTTCTGTTTTAATGTATGATTTATACTGATTTAAAATCTCACGTGAACTTTTTAGCACTAGATTTTGTTTTTTGAAATTTTGAAAATTATTAAAAAAACTTAATGAATATTATTTTGTTGGGGCCACCAGGTTCGGGGAAAGGTACTCAGGCTAAAAATATAACAAGTGAGTACGGTTATGTTCAGCTCTCCACCGGGGATATGCTCCGAAAAGAATACTGTTCCGACTCAAAAATTGGACTGGAATTAAAAGCTTTGATGGACGGCGGCAATCTGGTCTCTGATGAAATTGTGATTGGTATTGTTGAGGAGCGTATATTTCAAAATGGAATTACAACAGGTTTTATGCTTGACGGATTTCCACGAAACAAGGCTCAGGCCAAAAAACTTGATGCTATGTTAGCTGGAAAAAATGAACATATTAACATGGTGATCCGTTTGCTGGTGGACGATGAAGTTGTGGTGCGAAGAATTGCAGGCCGTCGTTTCCATTTGAAGAGTGGAAGAAGCTATCATGTTGAATTTAATCCTCCTGAAATATCCGGAAAAGATGATCTGACTGGAGACTACCTGGTTCAGCGTGCTGATGATAATGAAGAAGTGGTACAGTCCAGACTAGATATCTACCGAGAGCAAACAGAGCCTTTAGTAAAGTATTATGAAGAAAAAAATGTTCTTGTTTCTATTGATGGTATAGGAACTCCAGATGAAATTTTTGCCAGAATCAAGACTGCTCTGGAACAATAATCCTTCCAATTTGTCCGAATATATCCTGATATAAAGTCGCCGTTTCATCCATATGCTTCTGCGAAATTGTGATGTTAATCTATAAAGGATGTTTGCAAATATGTTTGTCTATGAAAAGTCAGTGTAATGATTTACTCAAAACTTCACTTACAGATTTTACTGTACTGTGAAAAATTGTAGTTCTGGCAACAAAAATTTTTGAGTTGCATTAAGATCCTATAGATAGGAGTATAATCTCGTTTGTAGTGCATCATTCAGTCACATTAATTAACTCAGATAAAATAATTAGGTCGTGAGTCAGCAAGTTAAATCTTTGGGATGTCAGAGGAAAAATATTAAAATAAATGAAAACTAACTCAAAAAAAAATGATGTCCTTGTGATTGGCGGAGGACATGCCGGTTGTGAAGCAGCGTTAGCAGCAGCAAGAATGGGTGCAGAAACTCTGCTAGTTACTCTGTCACGAGATACAATTGCGCAAATGTCATGTAATCCAGCAATTGGCGGAATCGGTAAGGGACATCTAGTAAAGGAAATTGATGCATTGGGAGGAGAAATGGGAAAGGTAGCTGATGCGACAGGTATCCAGTTCCGTGTACTCAATGCATCCCGCGGTGCAGCTACTCGTGGGTCCCGCTGTCAGTCAGATTTTATGGCTTATAAAACAGTTATGAGACAGATTCTGGAGAGTCAGTCAGGACTAGAAATTGTTGAAGGTCTGGTAGAGGAATTATTATTTCAGGGCAGTCAGGTGGTAGGCCTGCGTACGGAAAATGATGAACATTTTGCAGAAACGGTTATTATAACCACAGGAACTTTTTTAAATGGTCAGATTCACCGAGGAAAAGAACGAGTGGATGCCGGAAGATTAGAGGAGCCTTCTGCAAAAAAATTATCACTATCACTGGCGAATCAGTCGCTCAAACTGGGAAGAATGAAAACCGGTACCCCCGCTCGACTCGATAAACGGAGTATTGACTGGAGTCAACTTGGGTCTCAACCGGGAGATGTAAAGCCTAAGAAGTTTTCATTCTGGGATTCAGAGATTTTACTGCCCCAGGTCCCTTGTCATATTGCCTACACAAACGAGAATACGCATCAGATAATCAAAAATAATCTTGGTAAATCAGCACTATATGGAGGAGAAATAACAGGAATTGGTCCTCGTTACTGTCCTTCAATTGAAGATAAAATTGTTAAGTTTGCAGACAAAAATAGACATCAGGTTTTCATGGAGCCGATGGGGTTTGCTGAAGATAGTATTATGATTTATCCCAATGGACTTTCAACCAGCTTGCCGGCTGATGTTCAAGTTGAATTCATGCGTAGCATAACGGGACTCGAAAAAGTTGAAATTATTGAACCAGGTTATGCAATCGAGTACGATATGCTAGACCCGACTCAACTTAAAGGGACACTCGAATTAAAAGCGGTAAAAAATTTGTATCTTGCGGGACAAATAAACGGTACGACAGGGTATGAAGAGGCTGCTGCGCAGGGTTTGATGGCAGGTATAAACGCGGTTTTGAAAGTGCGGAAACAACAACCATTTCTTTTGCAGAGAAATGAAGCATACATTGGTGTGATGATAGATGATTTGATCACACGGGGAGTAATAGAACCATACAGGATGTTTACCTCACGGGCAGAGTATAGATTGCATTTGCGTGAAGACAATGCTGACGCACGATTAAGTCAAAAAGGATGGGAACTGGGGGTTTTGTCTGAAAAATGCTATCAGCAGTTTCAGCAAAAACAACGTCAAATAAATAAGCTGTCAGGACTGGTAAAAACAGAACCAGTTACACCTACAGTTGCAGTTCAGGAAGAATTGAAGCAGCTTGGAGAATCACCTCTCAAAACGGCGTACAAGCTGGCAGATTTGTTGAAACGCCCAAAACTAAATATTGAACGCATCCGAGACAGCGTTTCCATCGGCAGTGAAATAGAATGGAACGAATATGCTGATGTGGTTCAGGAACAGGTAGAAATAGAAATCAAGTATGCAGGTTATTTGTCAAGACAGGATCAGGAATTAAAACACATTAACCAACTTGACAGGATCTCTCTTCCGGAAGAACTTCAATTATCGAAAATTCCAGGTCTCTCGCGGGAAGTAATAGAAATATTAGCCAAATCAAAACCTGACACACTTGGCCAAGCCAGCCGTATTACCGGAATGACACCTGCGGCAATTACTATTTTACGGGTCCATTTACGTACCATAAAAGCAGCTTAATTATCTGATCGATGTCAAACTAATGAGTGCCTCAGCGTCGCACCGTATCGGAATTATAAGTATCTTGGTCGCCCTGCCATTTGTCAGTTTGACCGGTCTATTTGGTAAATTCTTAACTATTTCACCACTGTTGATTGTGCAGGGGAGGAGCATTTTTGCATTTGGGACACTGCTGATTGCCTTGCTCGTTATGCGCGAAAAATTATTTTTTCAGGATTATCGTGAATGGATCTGGTTGATGGTCAGTGGAAGTATCCTTGGGATACATTGGATTGCGTTTTTTGAGGCAATTCAAGTTTCAACAGTAGCTATTGGATTACTCTCTTTTGCGAGTTACCCTTTATTCACCACTCTGTTAGAACCGCTTTTTTTCAAAGAAGTATTAAGACGTCAAAATGTTGTTGCGGCATTAATAGTGATTTGTGGATTAGCAATTATGGCCACTTCATCAGAGGAACCAAATGCGATTATTTCCGGTTCAGTAATACAGGGTTTGTTGTGGGGACTTTTAGCAGGGTTTGGTTTTTCTGTCCTGACACTGCTTAATCGTGGTTATGTACGCAATCATTCACCATTATTGCTTACCTGCTGGCAAAACGGCTTTGCTGCTTTGGTTCTCCTTCCTTGGTCATTGTCTGAATCATGGATGATCAGTGGAAAAGAATGGAGTTTGTTGTTCATTCTTGGTGTGATTTGTACAGTTGGCGGACACACCTTGTTGATCAACGGCTTGCGCCACGTTAAGGCGCAAATTGCAAGTTTATTGATCGCCGGTTTGGAGCCGGTTGGTGCCATCGTGTTTGCGTTATTTTTGCTAGGAGAAATTCCATCATTGCAAACTTTGCTTGGAGGATTATTGATTGTCGGCACAACGTTTTTAATTACCAACAGAGCAAACTAAAAAAACAATTTAAAGATTATATAAAAAGATTTCAGAAAAAAATGAAAAGAGAAGCTGAAAAAAAGAAAGCTAGAGATGTATCTAATTCAAAGTCAGCGAAAATCACTCTTTCTGCTGATGATTTGGTTAAAAAGCCGATTGGTGTAAGAAAAAAATCAACAAAATCACCTGGAATGGATGCAGTGGATTCAAAATACAAAGGCGGTCTAGGTTCAAGGTTTTTGGTGAGAAAAAAGGCGGGAGAAAAAATACTTGCTCAATTTCCCTGGAAAAGAGAAAGCAAGGCAGAAGATGAATATACTTTAGGTCCTTCTCCTAAAACTAAAAAGTTTTTAAAACAGAGGAGGTCAGCATCACAAAAGAACATGAGTAGTGATTCTTTTGGTGTACATGGTAAAATCATGCTTGAGGCACTGCAGATTCCAGAAAATAGGCGAAGTATATATAGCGTTACTCATGGATTCCACCCTTACCCCGGACGTTTCCATCCGGATTTGCCGAAAACATTACTTAAACAATATCCTGCAGGCATTAAAGTGTTTGATCCTTTTATGGGTGGTGGTACTGTTTTACTTGAAGGCTTATTGCGGCAGCACCAAGTCATGGGTAATGACCTCAGTCCGATTGCCAATATGGTTGGTAAGGAGCGTTGCCACTGGATTTCTGAAAAAAATGCGGGTCGAGTATGGCTGGCATTTGAGGATGTGTCGGAGCGCGTAAAGGTTAGAAGTTATGAAAAAAGGAGCGTGCAGCGTCGTAATATAAACTGGCTGAATAAATTTCATCCCCCGTATCTGTTTGTTGAACTGTTGCACTGGATTGACGGTATTGAAAATTTACGCTGTGCAAATGAACGTGATACATTACGTGCAGTATTTTCAAGTTTGATTGTAAAATTTTCGAATAAAATATCAGAAACTTCAGAATTTACCAAACCTCCTACTTTTCCAAAAGGAGCAGTTGGTAAATGGATGGAACGCAAAACTCAAGAATTACTCAAGAATCAACTTGAATTGGCCAAAAAGATTTCCAAAACCTCTCCTGTAAAGATCTGGAACGATAACATTTTAACACTTAAAGGTCCTGAAGAAAAAACGATCGACTGCACAATCACGAGTCCCCCTTTTCCTGGAACTTATGATTATTTTGAACTGCATGAACTCCGGATGAAATGGTTAGATTTTCCCACAGAACAAATGACTTCTGGAGAAATTACAAACCGCAATTATACTCCTAAACAGTGGAAACAGGTTTTCCGTGAATTTATGCTCAAGTTGCGACGTTGGACTACTGAAGAAGGAGTTTGTTATTTACATTTAGGTGACTGGTTGGAAAGTGGTGAACGTGTCAGCGGTTTGGAATTTACAAAAAAATACTCTGACAGTATCGGCTGGAAAGTAGCAGGAGGTGCTTCAGTTCAGCGTGAAATATTTGATGCTAATTTACGTCAGTCTTTTGGAGAATCCGGAAAGTGGGAGCACCTTATTTTGCTACGCCAGTGAGGCAAATATCAGTTTTGTTTTTTGCTTACCCCTTCGTTCGGATCAATGAGAAGTGTACGATTCTGGCCTAAATTTAGAATTTTCAAAACCAAATGACCCTCTGCGACATCATCAAAACCTTTTCCATCCATGAAGGCACGTATGGTAATAAGCCCCTTAAATTCTGGATTTTTTAAACTCGGTGGATATATACCAATCAAGACGCGTGCAAATCCTCTCTCATTAAGCTTAAAAGGTTTAGGCAGTCGAATGCTTTTGTAATCACTTTCAAAAATTACCAATCCGTTGCGCTTTAGTGACTTCCTGCTGATGCGGTTCTGCAGTTGAACACTTAAGTTCAACTGTATAGACTCTTCGTTTCTAAAATCCAACTCATATTCAGCTGTTTTGAGATAGAGTAAATTTGGGATATTTTCCACATTTTGAGTTAAATCAGTATTTCGATCAAACCTTGTTAACCACTGACCTGGTTTCAAGGTTATTCTAGAATTGAGGTTACTGACTTCTACTTGACCTTCAGTCAAGGAAACAGTAGCTTCATTATTATTCTCTGAGATGCGTACAGAACTACCCTTGATTCCTATATCGGCAGTAGGTGTACGGATTTTTGTACGTTGATGCCCTTTAACAAAAAATCCACGAAGAGAACCGCCTTTTAGTGCCAGTTGAAATTTGAAAGTGCGTTTATTCGTCGATTGTTCTTCAGATAAGTCTAAAACGATTGTTGAATTTTCAAACAAACGAACTCTTGAACCATCTCGGTATTCTATAGTTGTTTTGGATTTATCAGATGTAAGGATTTTATTTCCAGTGAACAGCAGCATTCCATGTCTGCCGTGACTACCTTGGGGGGAAATTTCGTTAAAAACCTTTACTGCACCTTCTACTTTGAGCAAGGTTGCAATGGCGGGGTTATCACTTTGCGCTGAGACTTTAAAAGTGGATAAGCTAAAGAAAAGAATTATAAACAGGTATTTGAAGGGAAAGAATATTTTCATATAATTTCTTTCATCTCCCAGTCTAAAATCTACTGTAAAAAAGGACTGGTTCTCAATCAACCAGTTTTAAAACTAGCCGGCTGTTAGTACTTCCGCAATTTGAAGAGAATTGAGGGCTGCGCCTTTATAAAGCTGATCAGCAACCACCCAGAATGTAAGTCCTTTAGGATGAGATAAGTCTTCCCGAATCCGTCCTACATAAGTCTCAGTAGTTTCATCAGCATCCCAAGGCATTGGATATCCGCCGTCAACCGATTCATCCTTTACAATTATACCAGGTGAATTTTCGAGAATTCCACGGGCCTCCTTAGCAGTTAACTTATCTTCAGTTTCAATCCACACTGCTTCTGAATGTGCCCGTAAAACAGGAACTCTCACACAGGTAGCAGAAATTCTCATTTTTGGAGCATCCATGATTTTTTGTGTTTCATTTACCATTTTCATTTCTTCCCTCGTATAGCCGTTTTCTTGAAAAACATCAACATGAGGGAAGAGGTTGAAAGCAATTTGAGCTGGAAAAACGGAAACATCCAAGGGATCTTTGTTGGTAAATGCACGAGTTTGGTCAAGTAATTCTTTCATTCCTTTTGCTCCTGCTCCCGAAGTGGACTGATAAGTGGAAACAATTACTCTATTTATTGTCGCTACTTTGTGCAGAGGATTAAGAGCAACAACCATCTGGATGGTTGAACAGTTTGGATTTGCGATTATACCATTGTGCTTGAAGGCCATATGCGGATTGATTTCTGGAACTACCAGCGGAACTTCAGGATTCATTCTAAAAGCACTGCTGTTGTCAATCACAACAGTTCCTGCATCAACAGCGTGATGCACATATTCCTTGCTGCGACCTTTTCCTGCAGAAAAAAATGCTAAATCAACTCCTTTAAAAGACTTAGGTGTCAGTTCTTCTACTGTTATTTCCTCACCGCAGAACTTAAGTTTTTTCCCTACTGAACGTTCAGATGCAAGTAGTTTTAAGTTACTAATCGGAAAATTGCGTGATTCCATCAATTTCAGAAACTCCCCGCCAACAGCGCCGGTTGCTCCGGCTATCGCAACATTTTTCAATTTATTCTTTAGTTTAAATGGATTATAGTTTTTGTTGTTTATGACTTTAATTTGTTTTTTTACTTCAACCTGTCAATTTTAATAAATTAATAGATGCTCAGTTTTTAAAGATCACATTTTAGTGCTTTCTGCTGACTTAAAATGTTTTCGGCAAACAGAAACGTAGTTATCGTTCCCGCCGATTTGTATTTGCTCACCTGAATTTAGTGGCACACCATTTTCATCAAGACGCAAAACCATAATTGCTTTTTTACCGCAGTGGCAGACAGTCTTTATTTCTATCAATTCATCAGACCATGCTAATAAATGTAAACTCCCTTCAAACAACTCACCTTTAAAATCTGTACGCAAACCATAGGCCAACACAGGAATCTTTAGTTTATCTACTATCTCACCTAATTCAAAAACCTGACTTTTTGTCAAAAATTGTGCTTCATCCAGAAGCAGACAATTTAAAGTTGATTTTTGATTCCTTGTTTCAGTTAACTCAAGCAAATCATCACATGCATTAAAGCTAACTGCATTTGTTTCCAGTCCAATCCTTGAACGGACAACATCAGTATTGTGACGATCATCTAATGACGGCTTAAGTATAAGTGTGTCCATTCCTCGCTCATAATAATTATAAGCTGACTGGAGGAGAGTCGTCGTTTTTCCTGCATTCATTGCAGAATAATAAAAATAAAGCTTTGCCATCTAAATCAGATTAAATGATGCTCTTTACGAAAAGTCACCATTCATTTCTAAAAGGAATGGTAAATAACTTATGGAAAATCTATGAAGTACAGCAAAAACCTTTTAATTATAGCAGTTCAGTTGAAAATAATAAAGGGAGGATTTACTCAAAATTTTGATAAAAATAACAAGGCACGCTTGTTGCTCATGATTAAATAGACCCCGGAGAGTGGCTCCGCCACTTGAATTTTTAAAAAAATTCATGAATTAGAATCCTGAGCCTAGCATGACCTGGGATTTGTTCCATATTCGCTCCGGGGCGTGACCTCAAAAGATACAGATTTCCCTGACAGATTTCAAGCACGAATTTAAAAATAATAGTAATATTTTAAAATAAATTTTTAGACTCCTGTGATACTTTTTCTTCTCCGGATTCCACTCCTCTGATATTTATATTTTTATTGTTGTTTTGATTTTATTTTATTAATAATCACCCAGCAAAAAAATATATTTCTTATTGTTCTTCTTCAATAAAACAAAAATTACGCTGAATTTTTTTACTTGCAATATTGTTAGCACTCTAGTAAAGTGAGTGCTAAAGTTTTAATTTTTACAAATGTAAAAGATTTATGGATACTCAAAAATTTACTGAAAAATCTCTTTCAGCCTTGGAAAATGCACATAGTGAGGCGGTACGCCGTAAAAACTCCGAGTTGTCAACAATTCATCTTATGTATGCTCTCGCCTTTCAGGAAAATGGACTTGTTCCAATAATATTTGAAAAAATGGAGCTTGATTCGTCAATATTCAGTAAATCAGTAGAAGTAGCTTTACAATCTTTACCGACGCTGAGTGGTAGTTCAGTGGGTAGAGTAGGCACCAGCGGTGAAATGAATCAGGCAATGGTCAGAGCAGAAGATGAAGCTCAAAAATTGGAGGATGAATTCATCAGCGTTGAGCATCTTTTATTGGCCATAAGTGCTGAAGGAGCAAAGGGCCCTGCCGGGAAGATTTTGCATAAAATTGGTGTAACACGGGAACGTTTATTAGACACTTTAAAAGTTGTTCGTGGAGGTCAACGGGTAACAAGTAAAAATCCAGAAGAAACATATGAAGCACTAGAAAAATATGGAACCGATCTGAGTCAATATGCTCGTGACGGTAAACTGGATCCGGTGATCGGTCGTGATGAAGAAATTCGAAGAGTGATTCAGGTACTATCTCGTCGGACAAAAAACAATCCAGTTTTGATCGGAGAACCTGGAGTCGGAAAAACAGCGATTGCGGAAGGTTTAGCTCAACGAATTGCGCGCAATGATGTGCCTGATAGTCTTAAAAATAAAAAGCTGGTTTCTCTTGATATGGGATCTCTGATTGCCGGCGCTAAATATCGCGGTGAATTTGAAGAGCGTTTAAAAGCAGTACTTAAAGAAGTAGTCGATGCAGATGGTAACATTTTAATGTTCATAGATGAATTACACACGGTAGTTGGAGCAGGAAAAACTGAGGGTTCAATGGATGCTGGCAATTTACTAAAGCCTATGCTGGCACGTGGTGAACTACACTGTATTGGTGCTACGACTCTTGATGAATACCGCAATTATATTGAAAAAGATCCTGCGCTTGAAAGGCGTTTTCAACAAGTTATGGTTGATCAGCCGAATGTAGAAGACACTATTTCAATTTTACGAGGATTGAAGGAACGTTATGAGATACATCACGGCGTTCGTATCAAAGATGGTGCGTTGATTGCCGCAGCCACTCTTTCACAACGATATATTTCCGACCGTTTCCTACCAGACAAAGCTATTGATTTAATGGATGAAGCAGCTTCAGGTTTACGGGTGGAAATCAACTCTATGCCTGCACAAATGGACGAAACAACACGTAGAATATTGCAGCTAGAAATTGAAAAAGAAGCACTGAAAAAAGAAAAAGATTCTGCATCCAAAAACAGACTGAAGAAACTTTCTAAGGAATTAGCTGAACTTAAGCACAACTTTGAAATATTGTCACTTCAGTGGGAGAAGGAAAAGTCAGCTTTACAGGGTTTAAGTGAATTAAAACAGAAAATTGAAGAGGTGCGTTTGCAGATTGAACGGGCACGTCAGGACTATAATCTGGAAGAGGCTGCACGACTGGAATATGGAGTCCTTCCGGAATTGGAGAGAAAACAACAAAACACACTTCTAGTGGATGAAAACCAGAATAATCAACTGCTTAAGGAAGAGGTAGACGCAGAAGATATCGCATCAATAGTAGCTCATTGGACCGGAATTCCAGTACAAAAACTTATTGAAGGAGAAGGCGAAAAACTACTTCATCTTCCAGAACATTTGCATGAGCGTGTGGTGGGACAGGTCGAAGCTATTAATCTAGTCTCGGATGCAGTTTTAAGGGCACGCTCCGGGATTAATGATCCAAACAGACCACTCGGAAGTTTCATATTTTTGGGGCCAACCGGTGTTGGAAAGACAGAACTTGCTCGGGCTTTGGCAGAATATCTATTTGATGATGAACAGAATATGATTCGTATTGATATGAGTGAGTATATGGAAAAACATTCAGTTTCCAGACTGATTGGAGCTCCTCCGGGTTATGTAGGTTTTGATGAAGGTGGACAGCTTACTGAGGCAGTGCGGCGTCGCCCATATAGTGTTTTGCTTTTTGACGAAATCGAGAAGGCTCATTATGATGTTTTCAATGTTTTGTTACAAATTCTTGATGATGGCAGGTTGACCGACTCACACGGACGTACTGTGGATTTTAAAAATACTCTTGTTATCATGACTTCAAATATAGGAAGCCAAAACTTGATTAATCAAAATAGTGTTAAAATTTCTGATTCTTCAATTCAGTCAGAACAAAAGAATATTGTAATGGAGGAACTGCGTCAACATTTTCGGCCTGAATTTTTAAACCGTGTTGATGACACGGTTGTTTTTCATCCTCTGTTGCAGAAGCATATGAGCGCTATTATAAAAATTCAGTTAGAACGGTTGAAACAACGTTTGCATGAAAAAAATATTACCCTAAGCTTGTCCCAAAAAGTCATTGATTTCCTAGCTGAAGCTGGTTACGACCAGGTTTATGGAGCACGGCCGCTAAAAAGAGCAATCCAGAAGAAACTAGAAACTGAATTAGCAAGGGCAATATTGTCTGGAGAAATACAGGACGGACAGGAAGTAACTGCTAACGTTTCCGATGGAAAAATATTTTTTGAAAAGATAACTTTTGTATCCAAAGATAAATAAGTCTTTAAGCGTTTTTCAGGCGGTAGGAGTTAAAAAAATTATCTGAATTAATCAGTTTTCTAGATTCGGTTTTCTCTCTTTTTCTTAGAGTTTGGGAAACCGTGTCTGGGGTTGACCATTTAGGTAACCCCTGTAAACCACCTCCAAGTTCAGTGCTATGGATTGGGGGTTATTTTGTAAACACCTTGCTTATTTAAGGAGGTACTATGTTACATTTAGCACGTTACTCATCCATCACTCCATCAGATTTTGAAAGAGCTCTCGGAATTACCGTTGGTTTCGATTCAATGTTTGATCGTTTTTTAGGAGAAGTTGAAAGGTCGGAATCCGCTTCCGGTTATCCACCTTATAATATCCGCAAAGACGAAGAAAATATTTATACCATCGAAATGGCTGTTGCTGGATTTTCAAAAGAAGATTTGGAAGCAGAACTCAAAGAAGGTATTCTGATGGTGCGCTCAAAACCGGATCAGGAAGAAGGCGAGTATTTGCATCGTGGAATTGCCAAGCGTGCGTTCTCTCGAAGTTTTACTCTCTCTGATGATATGATCATAAAGGGAGCAGATCTGATTAATGGTATGCTGACTATTAGTTTTGAAAGGATTATTCCTGAAGAAAAAAAATCTCGTATGATTGAGATTGGTGAGCCGACAGAACCAGATCTTAAGGAAATAAACTAATCTTAAGCAGGTTTTGTTTGATTAATTAATCCCGCCCGAGATTGCTTTGTCAATCTTTGGTGGGATTTTTTGTTTTGATTTCAAGAATTGTAAAAATTTGTGACTACTTTTGTAATTTTTCTCCTGCTAAAAAGTAATATATAAAATTGCAATTGTTATGGTTTTTGAAAAAAACCTTCTCAATTCTGAAAAATATTTACATAATTTAGTGAATATAATTTAATACTGGCCCAAAAAAACACTTATTTCTTGACACATTTAGTTAAAGAACATATATATGTCAGTACAAGTGACTAGAAAACTTCTACTCACTTTCCCTTTGTAGTTTTGGTATATGAGGGTTAAAATGTGGAGGTTAATTCAGCGGTTTACTTTCATTGAGTCCAAGAAGACTGAATATCGATCTAAGGCGCTGGTCGTTAGTACTTATAAGATCCCGTGAGCAAATTGTTTGAGTGCGGTAAATGTTATTGGTTAGGAATATTAAACCAAAAAAATTATTTCAATGATAAGGAGTTAAAATGAGTAAATTTTTAGAGAAAACATGGAAAGGTGTTTTTCTGTTAGTTGTTGCATCTATCTTTGCTTTAGGTAATATTGCCAGTGCTGGCAAATGTACGAATGATAGATGGAACAAAGTAATGAAGCGTGGGAAAATTGTAATTGGTGTAAAGGCTGATTACAAACCATGGGGGTATCGTAATACTAGTGGAGGATTAGTAGGAATGGAAGTTGACATGGCAAAAGACGTTGCTTCAGCAATGGGTGTAAAGCTCGAAATGGTTCCGGTTCAATCCTCAAACCGAATGCAGTTTCTTGAGCAGGGTAAAATAGATATGATGATTGCCACTATGTCTGACCGTGTAGATCGACGGAAAATTGTCGGTATCACTCAGCCGAATTACTATACATCCGGAACCAATATCATGTCACCGAAAGCACTGGGCTTATCTTCATGGGAAGACCTTCGAGGAAAGCCTGTTTGCGGTAAGCAGGGGGCGTTTTACAATAAAATAGTCGCTGAACGTTATGGGGCTAAAATCACAGCCTTCACTGGAAATGCTGAAGCAAAACAGGCACTGCGAGATAAAAAATGTGTTGCCTGGGTATATGATGATTCTTCCATTATGTCTGATCTATCTTCCGGTAATTGGGATGATTTCGAAATGCCTTTGGCTTCAGAAGACGACAACCCATGGGGACTTGCTGTTCCTCTTGAAGAGGTAAGTTGTGTTTTTGGAAATTTCATGTCAGGCATGACCTATAACTGGCATCAGTCTGGACGGTTGATTGAACTGGAACAAAAGCATGGTATACAGGCGACCAATTATCTGGTCATCCAAAAGTTTCGTAATAAAGACTGGTTGGAAGGCAAATGATTTAAATACGCAGCCTTATTTTATTAAGGTCAGTAATTGAAATAGAGACGTTCAGTCTTTATTTTTTCTCTCACTTTTCAGCGGCCAATCTCAAATTAAACGAGCTTAGGCCGCTACCGCCATTCTCCAAATTACTTTTAAGAATGCCAGAATTTATTAGTATTTATTTTTTGGAACTCTACAAGAACGATCCAAAATGGAATTTCATTTTCTTTTATGATTCTGTACAGGCAGATCGTGTAATCGAAGGTTTTTGGACGACACTTGAGCTTTCAGTTATTTGTGTAGTATTTAGTGTTGTCATTGGAGTTGTCGGTGCTTGGATGCAAAATCAGAATAACCGCTTGTTACGTTGGCTCGTTCAAGGTTACATCCAGTTTTTCAGAAATACTCCTCCACTGATTCAGTTGATGTTTTTCTACTTTGCGCTGGGGCAGTTCACTCCCACATATTCACCGGACGGCTGGTTGGAAATTCCGATTATTTCAAACGTGGGTTGGGCTATCATTTCTCTTTCTTTTTTTGCCGGCGCTTTTAATGTGGAAATATTTCGGGCCGGAATTGAAGCTGTACCTGAATCCACCAAAGAAGCTGCTGAATCACTGGGATTCACTCATCTCCAAACTTACCGCTATATTGTATTACCGCTTGCTTTCCGTGTTAGTTTACCTGCATTAAATAATAATTTGGTAAACCTTGTAAAAACTACAACTCAGGCCATGGCGATTGCGGTCCCAGAACTACTATACCAGATGGTGAGTATTTATAATGACTATTCAACTGCCATGAATGCCTCAATGCTATTGTTGTTTGTAGTTTATATAACTTTGGTAGCCATATTAGTCTTCGGAATCCACCGCTGGGAACGTACGGTTCAAATACCTGGTTATGGAGCTTAAATATTTCTATCAAGTGATTTGAAGAAATCAAAAAAATAATTTTCTTTAGGATCGTCAACCTGTTCGAATGAGAAAGAACCTTCCGCAACATGCTCAAATTGTAATTATAGGCGGTGGCATCATGGGTTGCAGCACTGCGTATCACCTCATGAAAAATGGTTGCAGAGATGTTGTTTTACTTGAACGGGCGAAATTAACGAGTGGAACAACTTGGCATTCTGCGGCTCAGGTCCGGCAACTTCGTTCCAATGAAAGTATCACAAAGCTAGTACAAAATAGTGTAGAATTGTATTCCACACTGGAAGATGAAACAGGGCAGGCAACCGGCTGGAAACAGAGCGGGAGCCTTAGCATTGCAACTAATCCGGATCGTCTTACACACATCCGAAGGCAGGTATCTCTTTCAAAAGCCTTCAGAATAGATGCAGAGGAAATTTCATTAAAAGAAGCCGCCGAAAAGTGGCCTTTGATGCGCACCGATGATCTGATCGGTGCAGTCTACTCACCCTCTGATGGACGGGTTGGCCCGAGTGACATTTGCGCAGCTCTTATCAAAGGTGCTAAGTCAAAAGGGCTTCAAGTTTTTGAAGATACACCAGTTACTGGTATTCGTACCGAAAATGGACGTGTTGCATCTGTTCAGACAACTCAAAATGAAATAACCTGCGAAACAATTGTTAACTGTGCAGGGATCTGGGGACGCAACATTGCCGCAATGATTGGAGTATCCGCGCCGCTTCACGCCTGTGAACATTTCTACTTGCTTACAGAACAGATGGATTCTGTCAACTCTCCACTACCTACACTCAGCGACCACGACGGTCATTTATATCTTCGCGATGAAGGAGGTGGATTACTTGTTGGCTGCTTTGAACCAAAAGGAAAAGCTTTAAATCTAGCGCAGATACCTGAAGATTTTGCCTTTGATCTACTCCCTGAAGATTGGAATCATATTGAGCCAATCCTCACAAATGCCATACACCGCATTCCGGAATTGGAGAAAACCGGTGTAAAAATGTTACTCAATGGCCCGGAAAGTTTTACTCCGGATGATCATTTTTTGTTGGGTGAATCTCCAGAGATTCGTGGTTTTTATCTTGGTTGTGGAATGTGCTCAGTGGGAATTGCGTGTGGTGGAGGTGCAGGACGTGCACTTGCTGAATGGATTATTGATGGAGAACCTTCGATGGATCTATGGCCAGTTGATATCCGACGTTTTGTTCCAATACAAAATACATTAAAGACACTGCGCGAAAGATCTCCTGAAACTCTTTCTTTACATTACGCTGTCAGTTTTCCGGGCAGACAGCGGCAAACATCACGTAATTTACGCTTAAGTCCTTTGCATCACAGACTTGAGTCTGCAGGGGCTGAGTTTGCTGAACGTACAGGCTGGGAACGCCCCCGCTGGTTTAATCCCGATGGGAGGAAGATTGTGCCTGTGTTAAGTTTTGAAAAACCAGGCTGGCATTCTATACATGCAGAAGAACATCGGTCTGCGAGAGAAGCCGTCGTTTTATTTGATCAGTCTACTTTTGGGAAATTACTTGTCCAGGGGAGAGATGCAGAATCCGTACTGCAAAGATTGTGTGCAAACGATATTTCCAAAGCAGATCACCGTGTAATCTATTCCGGTATGCTTAATCAAAGGGGCGGTTATGAAAGTGATTTAACTCTAATGCGTATAGATAATGGGATTTATTTTCTTGTAACAGGAACTGGACAACCCGTGCGTGATAGAGATTGGATTTGTAAAAACATCAGCCAAGAAGAGAATGTAACTGTTACCGATATGACCGGAGCTTTTGCTGTTATTAGCATTGCAGGTCCTAATTCAAGACAGTTGCTCAATCGAGTAAGTTCTGACGATTTTACTAATTCTGGCTTTCCATACTACACACACCGTATAGTTGAAATTGGACCGGCCATTGTTCGTGCTGCACGTTTATCCTACGTTGGAGAGTTGGGCTGGGAGTTGTACATTCCGAGCGAATCTGCACTGCCAGTATTTGACGCACTGAGAGAAGCAGGAGACGATCTCGGGCTGAAGCTTGCGGGAATTGAGGCCCTAAGTTCTTTAAGAATTGAAAGAGGATATCGTGCATGGGGGCATGAAATTGGCCCGGGTGAAACTCCATTAGAGGCCGGACTTGAGTTTGCAGTAGATTTTGAAAAACCTTTTACTTTTCTAGGTAAGGAGGCACTCCTTCAGCAAAAAAATAAAGGAATATCGCGTCGTCTGGTAATGCTCACAGTCAAAGATTCTAAAGCATTTCCGCAAGGTGGAGAACCTATTTGGTGGAATAAATCACTGGTAGGATATACGACTTCAGGAACTTTTGGACATACTCTTGATTGTGGAGTGATGATGGGTTACATAAGTTGTGTTGATACAAAACTGAAAACCATGCTGGAGACAGGTTTTTTTGAGGTTGAAATTGCTTGTCATAATTTCCCAGCAAATGTTAGTTTGAATGCACCTTAAGACCTAAAATGGCATGGATTGCGGAAATAAAATCATTTTTAAAATATGCTAAATGGGTGTATTAATTTAGAAAAATTGCGGATATCATTTATATTTTAACGAAATATTTTTTATGTTAAAACGCTTTCAAAAAATTCCAGGAGCCTCATCATTTACGAAGCAAACAGATTTACCGGTCTTGTTACCATATCAGGCTAATTCTTCCGGGCATCCCGTTGACCTGCGTTTTAGTCGTTGGCTGACTTCTTCTTCACCGTGGTTAATGATAGTGTTATTTTTGTTTGTTAGTCTTTATCCTATTGTGGTTATGGCTCAGTCAAAATTCACAATCGAGGATGCATTTTATACTCTTTGGCGCTGGCTGCCGTTTGTTGTTGGCAGTGGATTCGTCATGAATTTGCTTATTAGTTTCTTTACGATGTTGATTGGAACCACAACAGGAATAATGCTTGGTTTGGGGCAGATATCGCTTTTGTCACCGGTTAGAAAAATTTCGTGGTTTACCACTCAGCTTTTCCGGAATTCACCCTGGTTGGTCTTATTGTTTATTGTAATGTTGACCTTTCCTTTTGAAATCGAAATAGGAGAACGAATTATTTCGATCCCAGATTGGATGAAGGCGGTTTTTGGTCTTTCATTGCCTATAATGGCCAATATTTCTGAGGTAGTAAGAGGCGCGGTGCAGTCAGTTCCCACTGGACAATGGGAAGCTTCTGAATCTTTGGCATTTAGTCGTACGCAGACAATTTGGAAAATAATTTTACCTCAATGCTTTAAACGCATGATTCCACCATGGATGAACTGGTATGCTATTCTGACCATGGCTACTCCATTGGTTTCATTGCTTGGTGTCGAGGAAATAGTCACACTTTCTCGGCAGGCTATGGAAGCTGAAGATAATCATCCGGAATTATTGATTCCGTTTTTTGGGTTCGCTCTTTTCCTTTTCTTTATTTACTGTTATCCAATTGCACGTTGGACATTGAAACTTGAAGAAAGATATTCCGTAAAATTATAAGAGATTGACATGACAACAAACAACTGGACACCGGATCAACCTATAGTTTCTGTAAAAGATGTACACAAATCTTTCGGCAAGCTGGAGGTACTTAAAGGCATTAACTTTGACGTGATGAAGGGTGAAGTGATTTGTATTATTGGACCTTCAGGTTCCGGAAAATCTACGCTGATTCGTTGCATTAATGCACTCAACGGGATTAATTCGGGTTCTATTAAAGTTCACGGCTTGGAAGTTAATGATCCAAATCTGAACAAACTTGAATTACGTAAAAATGTAGGGATGGTTTTCCAACAGTATAACCTTTTTCCACACAAGACTGCTCTAGAAAATATCATGATGGCGCCAATGCTGGTCTTGAAGGAGTCCAAAGAGGAAGTACGTGCCAAAGCAGAAGCTTTGGTCAGCAAGGTTCGTCTTGATGACAAAAAAAACAGTTTCCCGGGTGAACTTTCCGGAGGACAGCAACAGAGAGTCGCTATTGCTCGTTCACTGGCAATGAATCCGGATGTAATGCTTTTTGACGAAGTGACTGCTGCTCTTGATCCAGAAACGGTCAAAGAAGTGTTAGTTACGATTCAGGATCTAGCCTCAGAAGGAATGACTTGTATTCTTGTAACTCACGAAATGGGATTTGCCCGTGAGTTGGCTGATCATATTTATTTTACTGATCGCGGGGTTATTGTTGAACACGGCCCACCTGCTACATTCTTCGAAAAAGCAAAAGACCCTCGAACAAAAGAATTTTTAAGCCAAATATTGTAAATATTTTGTTACAATATCCCCAAATCACTTAATATTATTTCTCAGATTGAACCTGAATCTGTAGGCTCAGTTTTGTCTGGCTGATGAGATTTGTTCAATCTTCTAATTTCTCAAATAATACTTCAGACACTATATTCAAAATGAAAAATAAGCGGACAACAGATTATATAATTATCGGTGGGGGGATCATTGGCTGCAGTACAGCATACAATTTGGCCAACCAAGGAGCTAAAAGTGTGATTGTTTTAGAAAAAGGTGAGATTTGCTCAGGTGCTACATCGAAGTCCTGTGCTATTACACGCAGTCATTACTCGATTGAATCGAATGTGCATCATGCAGTAGAAAGTGTAAAAATATTCGAGAATTTTGATGAAATTATAGGTGGTGATCCTGGATTTACCCGTACGGGACAAATTGTTTTAGGTCCGGAAAAACATCGGCCGTTGATGGAGAGTGTCTTCTCAACTCAGAATAAATTTGGAAGTGAGACTCAAACCCTGACTCCTTCAGAAGCAGGAAAGCTTCATCCATTACTACAATTTCAAGATGTTGATGTGATTGGTTTTGAATTAAGGTCAGGTTACTGTGACCCTTACCTTACCACTGTTGCATACGCACAGCGCGCAAAAGATTTAGGAGTTAAAATTTATACTGCAACTCCTGTAAATGGTATTAGAATCAAAGGCTCAAAAAAAATTGTTGAAACGCCAGAAATTGATTTTGAAACATCTGAAATAATCCTGGCTGCCGGCCCGTGGACTAATGCTTTGGGAAAAATGATAGAAGTTAAATTCCCTTATGAAATAAGTAAACACAAAGTACTGACTTTGAAAATAGATCAGCCGTATCAAAAGGACTGGCCGATTGTCAAAGATTTGTTGACTCCAGAAAAAATTTACTTTCGTCCTGATTCAGGTGGTGTCGTTTTGGTTGGTACCGGAGATCATGGTGATCCTCTTAAAGATGTTGAAACAATGAATAATGACGTGGAAGCAGATCATATTGAACGAATTGGCAAACGCATGGCAAATCGGATGCCGGCTTTTGCTGACGCAAAACTGGTGCGGAGTTGGACAGGGCCGTATGATATCCCACCTGATTGGAACCCGATTATAGGCCCTGTTCCTGGAATTACAGGTGTTCATGTAGCCGTCGGTTTTAGCGGTCATGGCTTCAAACTGGCGCCTACTGTTGGAGAATCTTTAGCACAACAAGTACTCGGAAACAAACCGCGTGTTCCAATAGACATGTATGACATGACACGTTTTAGAGAAGGGAAAACTTTAAATGGGGCATATGGAATAGGAACATTTGCTTAAAACAAATCGAAAAAATGATCTGCTCGATTTTCTTTTTTCGGCATAGAACAATTGCTTAAATCAGCTTCTTGATGAACTTATAATTTATAAACACGATCAAATTATGACAAAAAATACTGGTCCTTTAAAGGGTTTAAGGATTTTAGATATGAGCAGGATTTTGGCTGGACCTACCTGTACCCAAATATTAGGTGACCTAGGAGCGGATGTGATTAAGATTGAACGTCCTGGAGTTGGAGACGATACCCGAAAATGGGGACCTCCTTATGTTAAAGATTCTGACGAAAATGATACGAGCGAAAGTGCATATTATCTAAGTTCAAACCGCAACAAGAGGTCTTTAACTCTAGATATTACACAGATTGCAGGTCAGCAAATCATTCGAAAACTGGTGGGGAAATGTGATGTGCTGATAGAGAATTATAAAGTTGGTGGTCTTAAAAAATATGGATTGGATTACACAGCATTGAAAGCAGATTTTCCTGATTTAATTTATTGTTCCATTACTGCATTCGGTCAGACAGGTCCCAAGTCTCATCGATTAGGATACGATTTTGTGATCCAGGCGATGGGGGGAATTATGAGTGTCACTGGAGAACCAGACGGGTCGCCGATGAAAGTCGGTGTGGGAATTGCGGATGTGATGTGTGGAATGTATGCGGCTGTCAGTATTCTTGCGGCTGTCCGACACCGTGATCAGTCAGAAAATTCCGATACTGGAAACGGTCAACACATCGATCTGTCATTACTTGATTCACAGGCTGCATGGTTAATAAATTCTGGATCTAATTATTTGACTTCGGGAGAAAATCAGCACCGACTTGGTAACGCCCATCCGAACCTCGTTCCATATCAGGTATTCCAGACTAGTGACAGTTTTTTTGTTTTGGCGGTAGGGAATGAAATTCAGTTCCAGAAGTTTTGTAAATTTGCGGGGGCAACGGAATTGTCAGAAGATTCACGTTTTAAATCAAACGCTTCTCGAGTGAAAAATCGAAAAATATTAGCAGAAATGATCAACAAATTGACTCAATGTAATTCGACTCAATACTGGTTGGAGGGACTGGAGAAACTGCAAGTTCCATGTGGTCCTGTCAATACAATTAAGGAAGTTTTTGATGATCCGCAGATTAAGCATAGAGAAATGGAAATATCATTACCACATCCGCTTTCCGGAAAAGGGGATGTAAGTTTAATCGGAAGTCCGGTGAAAATGTCTGCAACTCCAGTAAGTTACCGAAATGCTCCACCTACATTAGGTCAACACACGAATGAAATATTAGCAGAAATACTCGGAATGGATGAAGAGGAATACAGGGATCTCGCAAAAAAGGGTGTTGTTTGAGAATCTAAATTATGATCATTCCAGACTATTATTGCTAATAACAAACTAGAGTATATTAATGAAATTGAAACTGAACCCTCTCTGCAGTGCATTAGGGGCAGAGGTGCACGGAGTAGATCTTTCTGAAAATTATGAATCATCAACTATGAGTGCAATCAAGAAGGCATTTCATGAAAACATTGTACTACTCTTTCGCAAACAAAGTCTAACTCCTGCTAAGCAAGTTGAATTTACAAGTTTCTTTGGAGCGGTTGAAACACATCCCCTTGGCAGCCGAGTAGGAGCAGAGTCACAGCCAGAAATACTAGTATTGGAGAATTGCGCGGATACTCCTGCGCCTCGTAACGATTTTTGGCATTCCGATATTTCATTCGCTGAATGCCCTCCGCTTGGTTCAGTACTCCATGCCCTCGAGGTTCCGGGGGAAGGTTTGGGTGATACGTTGTTTTGTAATATGTACAAAGTCTTTGAGGATCTGTCTCCGGGACTGCAAAAGACACTGGAAGGGTTGCGGGCTTTGCATTCAGCAGAAGCTCTGGTTCTACGTAATAACGATAATGACAACAATGCGAAACCCATTGACTCAGTTCCAGATATGGTTAGTCATCCGGTGGTTCTAACACATCCGGAAACTGGTAGAAAGGCACTTTACGTAAATCCATATTTTACCGAAAGTTTTGAAGGGTGGACATCTGAGGAAAGCAGATTATTGATTGATTGGCTCACCCAACTGGCCACAAGGCAGAAAAATATATATCGTCATCACTGGCGTCAGGGAGATTTGTTGATGTGGGATAACCGCTGCGCCATGCACTATGCAGTCTACGACTATGGTTCCAAATCTCGTTTATTTCACCGTTCAACTGCTGCTGGCGACAGACCTGTTTGAATGTTTGCATAGGTTCTCTTTTGTTTTACGAATCCTTTTATT
>SHAT01000019.1 GCA_004213175.1 Pseudomonadota bacterium
AATTGTAGAGCTGATTAGGTTTTGAATTTCAGTAGACGGAGCAAGTTCTGGATTACGCAACCAATAATGTCCAACCATACGATTTTCATCAGGATTGGCGATGCCGCCATCTTCCAGGTCCTGCATTTGTTGAAAAGCACTTTGGAAAAGTTTTTCCTCTGAATTCGGTGGCACATCAGGAACATCCATGAGCGATGTATCAAGTGAGAAGCCCACTTCAGGGAGTTCGAGGAAATTCTGTTGAAAATTATACCAGGAAGACGTTTTGTTCATGCTGACTTTTTGGTTTGGCAAATTTTTATGTTAAATCCTTCAATCTATTTTCACACAATTCTGTAGTAATTTTGGAGTCCGAAAGTTGCTGAAGGCATCCACCGTGCGGACATTTATTGAACTTGCAAATCTCCGGACTGTCTAGTGTTGGAGTGACAACCCATTTCTGCTGATCATAAGGACCCCAGCGAATTGGCGTATGAGGTTTTGCCGGACAGAAAAAACCTAGCAGCGGCGTTTTTACTGCATTTGCAAGATGTAAAGGGCCGGTGCTACTGGTGATCAGTAAAGAGGAGTTCCGGATTATGGTCAAAAATTCTGCAAGAGAATAACGACCTGCCATTATTTTTACTCGCTCCTGAGGAAAATCCTCAGCAATATCATCTACCAATTTTTCCTCTCCAGAAGCTCCTGTCAATAAAACTGTCCATGATGTTTTATCTAACAACAACTGAACAATCAGTCGGTATTGTGTCTTGTTCAAATTAGGAGCGGAAGAACCGCTACCAGGATGGACGATTACATATTCATTAAGATTTTGTTCAGTGAGAAAATTGTCCCACCACGGTTCAGGAGTCCATTGTTTAAATTCAGTATGGGGTTGCGGATTTTCGCCCGGTAGTAGTGATGCAAGCAGAGACAGATTATACTCTGCTTCATGCTTTAAGCATTCTTTGCGGTGTTCAAAAATACGTTGAGTTAAAAGGAAAGAATACCACCGGTAAGCAGTACCAATGCGCACGGGAATTTTGGCTTTAAACAGTGCAAACGCTAATTCTAACCTCGGATAAAAAAGCAGGGCCACATCAATCTTCAACTGCTCGAGTTCTCTACTGAGTTGCATAATTCCAGGCCAGCCTTTGTGTCGCTTCTCCGGTTCATAAGTCAGTAGGAGGTCTATACCTTCGTATTTCTCAATCAGGGGCACGGTGTATGGCTGTGCTAAAAAGACGATGAAAGCAGCGGGATATTTTTTGCGTAAAGCAGTGACTGAAGGCAGAGTGAGGATAGTATCACCGATTCGATCTGTGCGGATCAAGAGGAAACGTTCAGGCGGATTTGAGGAAGAATCTTGTGACATGAAAGCATTTTGCTGTTTTCGACAAAAATATAAACTATGCTTTAAAAATATTATGCCAAAGTTTATCTGATACTTGACGACCCATTTCTGCAATGGATTCAGTCAGCGGAATTGATTTTGGACAGGCTTCCACGCAGTTTTGGGCGTTTCCGCAATCGGCAATTCCACCTTCCTGCATAAGAGTGTCAAGCCGTTCGCCAGCCATGTTTTTGGCGGTTGGGTGCATGTTAAAGAGACGTGACTGACTGATTGCGGCTGCGCCGAGGAAGTTGTTGCCGCTGCTGTATTGCGGGCAGGCTTCAACACAACATCCGCAAGTCATGCACTCCGAAAGTTTATAAGCCGTTTCCTGATGTTCTTGGGAGAGGCGACCTCCAGGGCCTAGGTCGTGGTATCCGTCTGCATTAACCCAGGCCTGTACCTTTTTAAGTGCACTGAACATCCTCGTACGATCAACCACCAAATCCCTGACAAGGGGGAATTTGCTCATTGGTTCCAGCTTTATTGGTTTTTCCAGTTGATCCACTAAAGCACTGCATGATTGGCGTACCTTACCGTTTATGACCATTGTACAGGTACCACAAACTTCTTCCAGACAGTTGCTTTCCCATACTACTGGTGTTACTTCCTCTCCTTTTGCGTTTATTGGATTTGCCTGAATATCCATTAAACAGGAGATGACATTTGAGTTGGGAACATAAGGAATTGTGAAAGTTTCCCAGTAAGAACTGGAACTTTTAGAATCCTGACGTTTAATCTTGAAGGTAACAGTATCTGTCATTTTCTATCCTCAGTCGTATTTTCTTGGGCGTGGAGCAATGAGCGAAGTGTCCACTGCCTCATAAGAAATATCAGGGCCTCCGTTCTGATAAGTCGCAATGGTAGTTTTGAGCCATTTGATATTGTTTTCAGAGAAATTTTTCATGTACGCTAAATGTTCTGGAGCAAAAGCATCTTCCTGAATATTACCAGTTTCTTTTTGTTCTTCAAATTCCAGATATGTCTCAGGCCGGAAATCGCTCGGCTGATTGAGGTCAAATTCCGGTTTGTAATGTGAACCTCGGAATTCGTCTCTTAACAAGGCACCCTTAGTGATAATTTTGGAAAGCTGAATCATATTCCAGAGCTGATTAATGAAACTCGGTACAGGATTGGACCAATCGTTTGTGTCAACACACTTAACATTTTTCCAGCGTGATTCAAATTCATTAATTTTGTCGAGTGTTGATTTCAGTTTTTCATTCTCCCTGACGATCAGAACATTTGAAATCATTTCTTCTGCCATCTCTCTGTGCAACGCATAAGGATTTTCATTGCCGTTCATGCTCTTGATATTTGAATAACTTTCCTGCCATTTGTTCACGGAAGTGGTATAGACAGTTTCCGGGACATCTTCTGCTGCTTGTGGAACATTTTTCACATAATTGAGTACGCCCGGACTCATCATTAATCCTGTGTATATACAGCTCAACAATGAGTTTGCGCCAAGTCTGTTTCCACCGTGATACTGATAATCCGCTTCACCTGCCGCATAAAGTCCTGTGATCGAAGTCATTTGATTTTGTGGGGACTGATGGTCGATCAAACCTTCTGATGTACGTGTGTAGTCTGTCCAGATGCCTCCCATCGAATAATGTACTGCCGGGAAAATTTCCATTGGCTCTTCACGGGGGTCAGTACCAGTAAATTTTTCGTAAGTCTCAAGAATTCCACCCAGACGATGATCAAGAAATTCACGCGTATGGTGAGTTAAATCCAGATAGACTTTCATTTCGCCGTTAATACCTAATTTATCGTTAACGCAAATATCGTAAATTTCTCGCGCTCCAACGTCACGTGGTACTAAATTTCCAAAAAGTGGATAACGTTCTTCAAGAAAATAAAAGCGTTCTTGTTCCGGAATCTCTTTAGGATTTCGTGAATCACCAGCTTTTTTCGGAACCCAGACTCTTCCACCTTCACCGCGTGCTGATTCACTCATCAAACGTAATTTGTCTCGACCGGGAATTGCGGAGGGATGAATTTGAATGAACTCACCGTTTCCGTATTTAGCGCCCTGTAAATATGCGGATGTGACCGCTGTTCCTGTGCAGACCATGGAATTGGTCGAACGTCCGTAAACCAGCCCGGGACCTCCGGTGGCTAAAATCACCGCATCGCCTTTTTCCGCTTTGATTTCACCACTGCGTAAATTGTGAATGACCGCTCCGACGCAGCGTTCATCATCGTTAAGTACTGCACCAAGATATTCGTGCGCTTCCATTTTTTCAACTAAACCCTGCACCTCGAAATGGCGTACCTGCTCATCAAGCGCATACAAAAGCTGCTGGCCTGTGGTTGCGCCGGCAAATGCTGTACGGTTATAGAGCGTACCTCCAAATCTACGGAAGTCGAGATTGCCTTCTGGAGTCCGGTTAAATGTTACTCCCAGGCGGTCCATCAGGTTGATGACATATGGTGCGTGATGGCACATGTCTTTGCAGAGTGGTTGGTGTGCCAAAAAATCACCTCCTTTTACGGTATCATAAAAATGGATGTCTGGAGAATCACCCTCACCTTTGATGTTGACCGCACCATTGATCCCACCCTGTGCGCAGACTGAATGTGAACGCTTAACGGGTAAAAATGATACTACCAGCACCGACATACCAAGTTCCGCCATTTTCATGGTTGCGGCGAGCCCGGCTAATCCTCCTCCAATTACTATAACTCGTTGCTTGCTCATCTAAATATCTCTGTTTACCAAATTGCAGACAGTGCGTATAAGGCGCTGGCAGCTAAAATAAAAAAAAGAAAAATGCTGAAAATGCGAACCCGAATTTGAGATTTTGGAGTGAGGGCGATACCCCAGGTCATGCAAAAAGTGTTGAGGCCATTTGAAAAATGAAAAACTGCTCCAAGAGTGCCAAGTAGATAAACTGCTTTAGTGATCATGCCGGAATCGGGATCGCTGAAGCCGCTGGAAAGATGTTCAAAATGAGTCCCCCAGGTGCCTGCGATCCATGGACCAAGCTGGGCATTCCAAACGTGTGCAATTATAAAAAGCAATACGCCGATACCGCTAATTCGCTGCAGCCAGAATAAAAGATGTGAAAAGTATGTGTAGGAAGGCTGAACACTGGATTCAAAAATCAGCCGAATGCCGAAGAAGGCATGAAAAAAAAGTGGTATGTAAACCACAATGACTAAGGCCCAAATCGCTAATGGACTGTCGTAAAAACCATTAATAACCTTATTGTAAACCTCTGCACCGGAATGCAGATACAACTGCAGGTAGAGATGGTACACCAAAAAAAGTCCTACCGGCACAATACCAGTTAAACTATGGATGCGCCGTGCGAGAAAATGAGAGTCCATGTATCATCCATTGTAATTAAAAAACGCTAAATAAACTTAGGAAAATCTCTGACCTCATTATATCACAAACGGTTGCCTTAGATTAAGTAAAATTTAATATACTTAAGTTTAGTTCAGCTTTTTGCTGTTTTTTCTATGGAAAGGGCAAGGCGTGACTTATAACGGGCGCCGGTACGTTTGTGCAGAACACCTTTTGTAACAGCTTTGTCTATATTCTTTTGAACACCGGAATAAGCTTCTCTTACCTTTTCAATATTGCCGCTTTCCAGAATCAGTCTGAACTTTTTAATTACTGTACGTAGGTCTGAGCGTAGGGAACGATTCTGTGCAGTGCGTTTAATGGTTTGCCTAACTCGTTTAAGTGCTGACTTGTGATGAGCCATATGTGTTTCCTTTTTTAATAAAATAGCGTTGATGAAATGATCATTGTTAGGCGGCTTTCTATCCGCCAGTTATAAAGCAATCACGTCAAATTGTGTCTGCATTTTTGTAATATCCTTCAGATGATATGATAAAATCCCCCCAACTGAAGTGACTTCGTAAATTATTTTTGTCAAAGCAATTCCATTTGCACTGGTTTGAGCCGAAAAGATTTTCGATGCAAGGGAGTCAATCCATATTCTTCAATGGCTTCCCTGTGCAGCTTGGTCGGGTATCCCTTGTGAAGATCAAAGCTCCATTCAGGAAAAAGTTTTGCTTTTTCGACCATATATCTATCACGTGTTACTTTGGCCAAAATAGATGCAGCAGCTATGCTTTTTGAACGTGTATCTCCCTTGATTACAGCATTACCTGGGACCGGTGTCTGCGGATAATGATTCCCATCAATAAGGGCAAAATCCGGAGCGGGTCTTATTTCTGCTAGGCAACGGTACATACCATACATTGTTGCCTGCAAAATGTTTAGGCTGTCAATCTCCTGAGGAGATATTGAGACAATCTTGAACGCCTGTGCTTCACTGCAAATTAGCTCAAAAAAGTGTTCCCGTTTTTGTAAAGAAAGCTTCTTTGAATCATTTAACAAATGCCCAGAGTTCCAATCTTTTCCTAATATAACTGCTGCTACTACTAAAGGCCCAGCCAGAGGTCCACGTCCTGCCTCGTCAACACCAGCAACATACCTGAATCCGCGCCCTTGGGCCACCGTTTCAAGTTCAAGCGTTGGGAAGGACCCCGACGCGTTCTTTGATCCGAGCTGCTTTTCCACGACGATCCCGCAGATAATAAAGTTTTGCTTGGCGAACTTTTCCAACTTTTATGACGTCAATACTTTCAATCCGTGGAGAGTGCAGCGGAAAAATCCGCTCAACACCATATCCCTGTGTTACTTTTCGGACAGTGAAAGTTGCCTTGTTGTTAGTGGCACCGCAATGCTTACCAATCAATACACCCTCAAAAGCTTGGATACGCTCCTTGTTACCTTCTGTAATACGGTAGTTTACCCGGATACTGGATCCAACTCTTAACTCTGGCAAATCGCTGCGTAATTGCGATTGCTCAACTTTTTCCAATGCAGTAGTCATTTTTTCTCTTTACTTAATGTGAAATTATACTTGCTTCCTTTGTTCCTCCAGATGCAATGTATATGATTAGGTTAGAGCAGATCCGGACGTCGCTTTTTTGTCCGGACTAGTGCTTGTTCTTCCCGCCACTCTGTTATTACTTTGTGGTTACCAGAAAGTAATTCCTTTGGAACGTCCATACCCTCATAACTTGCAGGCCTTGTATACTGCGGATATTCTAGCAATGATTGAGTGAAAGATTCCCGCTCTGTTGATTCCTGGTTACCGAGAATATTTGGAACGAGACGGCTGATTGTTTCAATCATCGTCATTGCGATAACTTCTCCGCCTAAGCAAATGAAATCACCTCCTGAAATCTCCTCATCCACCAAACTGCGAATCCTCTCATCAAATCCTTCGTATCGTCCGCATATCAGTGTCAATACTGCTTTACACCGGCTCAGCTGTTTAGCTTTTGCCTGCGTAAAAGGTTGCCCCTGAGGAGTTAGTAATACAGTATGCGTTTCAAGTCCAGCAGCATGATTTTTTTTTTTTTGTTCCTCAAGTGTTTCAGCAATTGGCTCAATCCTCAGTAACATTCCAGGGCCTCCACCGTAAGGCGTATCATCTACCTGAAGATGTTTTCCACGGCCGTGTCTTCGGTAATTGACCAGGTCTACCTTGAGGTACTGCTGTTCAATTGACTTTTTAATTAAACTCTCTTCCAGAAAAGAAGAAAAAATCTTCGGAAACAAGGTTAAAACATCAATGTGCAACATCGCTCTCTGGAGTATAATTTTCGATTAATCCAGGTAAAGGATCAATAACCATACATTGTTTTTCAAGATCCAGTTCCAAAACAACATGCGGGACATCAGGAATCAGGAATTCATTTTCTCCATTATGCACCTCGTATACGTTATTGGCACCGGTCTCCATAAAATCTGTAACCTTCCCCAAAAAACGTCCATTTTTATCTTCTACTCTGCAACCGATAAGTTGATGAACAAAAAACTCACCGGTCTCTAAGGGCTTCAACTGTTCATCAGGCAGCAACAGGCGGCAGCCTTTTATGTTTTCCGCAGCATTGCGAGAATCAATTTCATCAAAAAATATTATCCAACCTTTTTTTGTGGGCAGTATTCGTGAAACTTTTAAAGGTAGCAGCTGCCCTGCATTTTCCATAAAGAAAATTTTTACAGATAAATAATAATCCGGTGTCTCTGTAAAAAACTTAACACGAACCGCACCTTTGATGCCGTGTGCGCCAATAATAGTGGCGAACCATGTCAAATCATCATAATCACAAAAGTTACTCAACGCGGCCTTTATAGAATGAAAGGATTAGCTCAGAAGGCTAATCACGCGTTTGTTTTTGCCTGCTTCATTAATCTGTTAACACGATCCGTTGGTTGTGCGCCCACAGAAAGCCAGTGTTTGACACGCTCAGCATCAATTTCGAAACGATTTTCAGTAACCATTGGATTGTAAAAACCAATATGCTCAAGATAGCGGCCGTCGCGTTTGCAACGTTGATCGGCGACTACAACACGGTAGTAAGGTTTCTTTCTTGTGCCTCCTCTGGCAAGACGAATTTTAACCATATAAATATTTTTTCAGGTTTTAGGTTTAAATTTCATTTGTAAGTTTTAAGACTAAATCTCTTTGTTTTAAATTCCGTTAATTGGGCATCATTTCCTGCATCATTCGCATTGCCTTGCTAGGATTGGAGACTTTTAAGAGTTTTTGCATCATTTTGCGCATCTGTACAAATTGTTTCAGCAACCTGTTTATTTCGCTGACGCTTGTACCGCTTCCTTTTGCGATCCGCATTCTCCGCGAACCATTTATTAGCTTATGGTTTTGTCTTTCTTTAATGGTCATTGATGAAATAATGGCATCAATATGGACCAGTTTATTTTCATCAACATTCGCGTCCTTCATTGCGGAAGAATTCATACCGGGAAGCATCCCAATCACGTCTTTCATTGAACCCATTTTACGCATGGAACGTAACTGATCCCTGAAATCTTCAAGCGTGAATTCGTTGCTTTTTAGCTTTTTCTGAATTTGAAGAGCTTCACGTTCACTAACAGAATCCTCAACTTTTTCAATTAGAGAGAGCATATCGCCCATCCCCAAAATTCTGGAAGCTACTCTTTCCGGATGAAATGCTTCCAAATTTTCGAGTTTTTCGCCAACAGCAATAAACTTAATCGGTTTTTGAGTAATGGCGCGAATGGACAACGCTGCCCCACCTCGTGCATCTCCATCCATTTTGGTCAACATCACGCCGCTAATATCAAGGCGATCGTTGAAACCTTTTGCAACGCTGACTGCCTCCTGACCAGTCATAGCGTCTGCAACAAAAATTATTTCATGAGGATTGACTGATTCTTTGATCTGGCTCAATTCCTCCATCAATTCCTGGTCAATATGCAAACGTCCCGCGGTATCAATAAAAACCGCATCTGCTTCTTCCTGTTCTGCGACTTCAAGTCCATTCCGGACAATATCCAGCGGATTCTGATCTGGCATTGAAGGGTAGCAGGAAACGCCCAAAGTCTCAGCCAGAACCTCCAACTGTCTGATCGCAGCCGGTCTGTAAATATCTGCAGGAATTAAATAAGCTTTTTTCCCTTCTGTCTGGTAAAGCCGTGCCAATTTACCCACGGATGATGTTTTACCTGAACCCTGAAGACCTACAAGCATTGTGACAAGTGGAGTCTTCTCCGGTTCGGTCAAGCCTGAATTTGCACCGCCCATCATTTCTGTCAATTCCTCGTTGACAATCTTAATGAACTGTTGTCCAGGAGTCAGGCTGCTTTGTACCTCCTCACCAATTGCTCTCGCCTTGACTGAACGTAAAAACGCTTTTACCACTCTAAAGTTGACATCTGCTTCCAGCAGTGCCATTTTGACCTCGTTTAGAGTTTGACCGATATTATCTTCGGTCAAGCGGCCACGTCCACGTACCTTGCGTATCGAACCGCTTAATTTGTCTGAAAGGGTATCAAACATAGAGATCATTTTCATGTGATAAACACATAATTAGATCAAATAATTAGTATTTTTGTCAAGCTAATTTACTCTAATTATTTTTGGAGGGTTGTTATATTGGGGGCTGGAAATGTCTCGTTTGGTCTATTTCTTTCTCAAAATCTGATGCATCTGCATGTAGTTCTTTTGAAGATAGCTAATGTAAATAATGCATGGGACTTTTTAGGTATTTACTTAATTAATCTGCAATATTTTTTTATTCCCAAAAATCAGTACGGATTTTCTTTTTTTTATGATGCGGTGGTTTAAACTTTACCTCAACAGGTTCTGGAGCTATTTCCTTGGATTGTTCATCCTGCTTCGGGCTTTTTGAGGGGGGCTGATAAGTAGTTTCCAAAAAAGTTGGTCCAGTCCCGGCGTTGCGGGTTTCAGACATGGAAAGATCATATCGTGGAATAACTTTTTGAAACTGTGTACTGTACGTAGCAGCGGCAGGTGTGACCTTGTCAAGGTTACCGTCGACATAAGTTGGATAAAAATTTGTAGTACCCTTCAAACGTTGCCAATCTGCTTTGCGTTGTTTTTTTTCTTTACTCATGCTTGGTTTCTGCTGAAGGTATTTTACTAAGATATTGCTGAAAGATTGAAATATTGTCAGTTACTTTATAGACTAATTGGAGCAAAATGCAAACCATGTTCATCATTTTAAATATTTATGAATGGAAATAGTTCACAGGCTGAAATTAAAATGGTTCTGGCCAGCCCGAGAGGATTCTGCGCAGGTGTGGATCGAGCAATTACCATTGTCGAAAAAGCATTGGAAATTTATGGAGCCCCGATCTATGTTCAGCATGAAATTGTACACAACAAGCATGTTGTTCAACGTCTTAGAGATGATGGTGCAGTTTTTGTGGAAAACGTCGATGAAATTCCTGAAGGCTCGCATGTAATTTATTCAGCTCATGGAGTTGCGCCGGAGGTTAGGCAAAGGGCGGATAAACGAAATTTAAAGGTGATTGACGCAACTTGCCCTCTGGTGACAAAAGTGCATGGAGAAGCAAAGCGATATGCCGAGAAAAAGCACACAATTATTCTCATCGGTCATCAGGATCATGTTGAAGTTCAAGGTACCGTAGGAGAAGCCCCGGAGCGTATAATTGTTGTAGGTAGTGTCGAAGAAGTTGCTTCTTTAAAAATTGAGGATGAGAATAAAATTGGCTATATAACACAAACCACCTTGTCCATGGATGATACTTCGGAAATAATTGATGTTCTTAAAAAACGTTTCCCAAAAATTCAGGGACCAGCTAAAGATGACATCTGTTATGCAACTCAAAATCGGCAGAATGCTGTCAAAGCGTTGAGTAAGGAAGTAGAATTGGTGCTTGTTGTAGGAGCCCAGAATAGTTCAAATTCTTTGCGTTTACTTGAAGTAGCTAAATCAACAGGAGTTAACGCACGAAGGATTGAATCTGCGGCCGAATTAAAAATTGAATGGCTAGAAGGCATTAGTGATATAGGTATTACTGCAGGTGCATCCGCACCTGAGGATATTGTACAGGGCATTGTAAAGCAAATACACGAAATGTCTGCTTCAAGTCGAATTCGGGATCTTGAAATAGTAAGGGAAGATGTTACTTTCGCTCTGCCCGCAGTCTTAAGAACTGCTTAAATTTAGCCGCCGCTATTCCACGAGGTGAAATGTGATTTTTTTCTTTTATGGACATTTCACTAAAGGTCTCTTGTTTTCCTGTTGCTTGAAATATCGCGTCCCAGCCAAATTTACGGGAACCTCTTGGTTCTACGATTAGGCCTTTAATTTTTCCTTCAAAAAAATGTATGTTTTTTCCATCATCGGTGAGAGCTAAACAACAGACTGCGTGCGCGGACTTATCTTCGAAAGGTGATAAAGCCTTTACTAAGCCCTCCAACCCCATGCCTTCAAGAAACCACTTTATAAGTGGTCCTGGTAGTTTATTCCAGGCATTAAAATATAAAGATGTATCTTCTACAATCACTGGGGCATGAAGCTTTTCATAGGCCTGCTGAAGTTTGAACTTCAGCAGTTCATGCAGATCGGTGGTTTGAATTTCCTGTAAATCGAGCGGTACTGAAATTAACTTCTGCTCCAGCAGTGTGGATAACTCCCTGAGTTTATTAATGTTTGAAGTAGCAAAGTGGAGCTTCAAGATAGAGTGTCTCTGCTTATGGGATAGATTTTTTAACAACTGTTGCGGATACTGGAGCTAATATTCAATGATCTGAATTTGTAGAGTAATTTTTTAAAATATAGGAATCAAATATCAAGATCGTCAACAATGTCATTGTAACTCAGCCTACCTAGGAAAATCCCGCAAACTGCTATGAGGACGGCAACTGCTCCACCTAACAAAAAGGCCAACAGTATAAAACCACCAAGAACGGTGTAACGGAATAAGGGATTGTTTTTGAACTGAGTTTTGAATTCTTGCACGTTTTTCCTATACTTAGAGTAGTCTATAGAGAAGCTCTTAAAGGAGCTAGGTTTGCATTGTTAATAGTTTTTGCGTTCGACAATGCACGCGGTAAAACGCTCCAAACGTAAAATTCAGTGGTGCGCAGCTTGTTCCAATAAAATTGTGCTTCTTCATTTTCCTCAAGTAACTCTGCTTGAGAAGCAGTTCCAATAAGCATACTGTTCCATTTTTTCTGGGCAGACACTGCCTGCTTGAGCAAATAAAAACAACAGAGTACATCCCCCATTAAATCCAGCATATTACTTGCGTAAAGTACGTAACCATCTTTGCCCTCTGCTTCTCCTGTTTTTTTCAAACTGGCAATACATTTCTGCATGAGTATACTATAAGTTTCCCACTCTGCAACCCATCCTTTTAATTCCCCTTCTGGAGAATGTTGGTCAAACCAACACAATTCATCTAAAAGCACCTTTAGCAACTGTCCGTTCTTGGTATTAAATTTTCTGCCAACTAGATCTAGTGCCTGAATTCCGTTTGTACCCTCATAGATTGAACCTATTTTCTGGTCGCGGACATTTTGCTCCAGTGGAAAATCCTTAGTAAATCCAACTCCGCCCAAAACCTGGATACCTAAATTGGCAACTTCAGATCCCTGGTCAGTGCCGAATGATTTACAAATTGGAATATGTAGGTCAAGCAGATCTTGGTATTTTTCTCGGCTTTCCTCCGGGCCATGATTAGCCATGTCTGTGTACCATGCGGTAGTGTACATTAGTGCTCGGAGTCCTTCAGTTACAGCTTTCATCTGCATCAGCATTCTGCGTACATCCGGGAATTCAATTATTAAGGCTTTCTCTCCGGGGTGAACCGCTGATGGTCCCTGTGTACGTTCTTTGGCATATGCCAACGCATTTTGTACTGCTGCCCCGGCACCTGCTAGTCCTTGCAACCCTACGAGCAAACGTGCCTCATTCATCAACTGGAACATTTGTGACATACCCATGTTTTCAGCTTTAAGTAAATAACCTTGGCAATCATTATTTTCCCCAAAAGATAGCAAACAGGTTGGGGAACCATTTATTCCCATTTTATGCTCTATACTCAAAATTTTTACATCATTTGGTGTGCCATCCAGTCGTATTTTAGGGACAATAAAAAGACTAATTCCTTTTGTACCTTTTGGAGCATCCGTGGTTCGTGCCAGAAGAAGGTGAATGATGTTATCTGCCATGTCATGGTCACCGTTTGTGATAAACTGTTTTGTACCTTTTATAAGGTAATGCCCTGTGTTCTGTTTGGTTGCATTCGTGGTTGTGTCACCAACTGCCGTACCAGCATGAGATTCTGTCAAACACATTGATCCAGACCATGTTCCACTGAACATTTTTTCGCAAAAATTATTCTTTTGTTCTTCTGAACCAAAAGTATAAATTAAATTAGCTGCGCCTGAGGTGAGTGAGGCACCGATGGTAAAACCTTGATTGGCTGCTAGTTGGGTCTCTTTACCAATGATCGTAATAACTTCTGGGAGACCCTGTCCTCCGTATTCAGGAGGTAAATTCATACTTAACCAACCTCCTTTGCCAAATTGTTCCCACGCATTGGCAAAACCATCTGGAGTTATTACAGAATCATTTTCAATTCGGCATCCCTGCCGATCTCCATTTTCGTTAAGTGGTGCCAGTACCTGTTCCGAAAAATTACTGGCTTCATTGATTATCATTGTAAACATCTCTTCGTCAAACTCTGAGAAATCGGGAAGTTCACACAATTTCCCTGCGCCTAAAGTTTCATTGACTACAAATTGTAGTTCCCTTCGGTCGACTTGATATTCTGTGCTGCTCATGTTTTTTTATTTTGGAAAAATTAAGTAGATTGTTTATTTTTACTCAATTATTGAAAAGCTCCCTACTTGAATAGAAGAATTTTGGAGTAAAAAAAGTTTTAGTTCATTTTCTGAAAATTATTGATGCATTTGTGCCCCCGAAACCAAAGGCATTTGACATAGCAACACGTAATTCCTTCGATTTTCCGGTATTGGGTGTAACATCTAAATCGCATTCCGCATCCATATTGTCGATGTTGATTGTGGGTGGAATAAAGTTATGGTGAAGGGCTTTGATGGAAAATATGGCCTCGATTGCAGCGGCGGCTCCGAGAAGGTGTCCGGTCATGGATTTGGTTGAACTGATGGAAAGCTGCTGTGCAGCTTTTTCTCCAAGAGCCATTTTTATGGCCTTTAGCTCGTTAAGGTCACCGACTGGCGTTGAGGTGCCGTGGGCGTTGATATAGTCAATATCTTGAGCAGCTAAACCTGAGTCTTTGAGAGTCATTTTCATTGCTCTGGCTGGGCCTTCTGCGGATGGAGATGTCACATGAAATGCATCTGAACTGAATCCGTAACCAGTTATCTCACAGTAAATACGTGCTCCCCTCGCTTTGGCAAATTCGGCGTCTTCAAGAATTAAAATTCCTGAACCCTCACCCATCACAAAACCATCACGGTCCTTGTCAAAAGGACGGCTAGCGCGCTGTGGAACTTCATTTCTAGTACTTAACGCATTCATTGAAGCAAAACCTGCAATTCCCAGCGGCGTTACGCTTGATTCAGCACCTCCGGCAATTACGACTTTTGCATCGCCGCGTTCAATCGTTCGCGCGGCTGTACCAATTGCATGATTTGAAGATGTACAAGCCGAAACAGAGCATGCGGTATAGTTTTTGGCTCGAAAAAGAAGGGAGATATAACCTGGCGCTAAATTACTCAAAGTCATCGGAATGAAAAACGGACTGACACGTTTTGGTCCATTATCAATCAGAATCTTAGAGTATTTTTCAATACAGCCCAAGCCACCGATGCCAACACCCATTGAGACGCCAACATCTTCTTCAATATCTTCAGTAATCACTAGCCTTGCATCGTTCAAAGCTTCCTGGGTCGCAGCAATGGAATACTGAATGAAAAGGTCCATTTTTTTAACTTCTTTGGTCGGAATAATGTCAGGCAGTTCAAAATTCTTGATTTCACCTGCTATCTGACATCGGTATAAATCAGGATCAAAATTTGTGATCCTGTCTATTCCTGACTTTCCATTTATACATGCTTCCCATGAGGTTGGGACATCATTTCCGAGCGGGGATGTGCAACCAAGCCCCGTAACTACTACGCGGTTTCCCATGTTCTACAAAATTGTAACGTGAAATGATGACCAGTACCGCCTTAATAGCAGTGCGGAGGTCATCTTCTGAAGTTTTCGTTGGAAACTTAGGATTTTGTTTCCGTAATAAAATCGACTGCAGATTGAACTGTGGTTATCTTTTCTGCTGCTTCATCGGGAATATCAATTTCAAACTCTTCTTCAAGCGCCATTACAAGCTCTACTGTGTCCAGTGAGTCTGCATCTAAATCTTCAATGAAATTTGAGCTCATGCTAATATCAGATTCATCTTTACCTAGCTGCTCACTGATGATTTGGACGATCTTCGCTTGTATTTCTTCCATGTTTGTTTCCAATAATTAAGGGTTAAAAATATTAAAACCAGCTTACTTTTTCCTTAGAAATAGAAAAAAAGTCAACTTTATTAATATTATTACAAATGTTTAGTACATTCCGCCGTTCACATGAAGGATTGTACCGGTTATGTACGAAGCTTCTTCAGACGCTAGAAAAGCGACTGCGTTAGCGATATCTGTTGCATCACCCATACGACCCAAAGGAATTTGCTGCAGAATTACTTCCTGCTGGCTTTCATTGAGGGCTTGTGTCATTGCTGTATCGATAAATCCAGGAGCAACAGCGTTGACTGTAACACCGCGTGCTCCAACTTCTCGTGCCAGAGATTTAGTAAATCCAACCAATGCGGATTTTGTTGAACTATAATTTACTTGCCCAGGATTTCCGGAAAAACCAACCACTGAAGAAATATTTATAATTTTACCAGATCGTTGCTTCACCATTGGCCGGATAACTGCTTTGGACACGTTGAAAACACCATTAAGGTTGACGTCGATGACCTTTGACCACTGTTCTGGTTTCATGCGCATAAAGAGATTATCCTGCGTAATTCCGGCATTATTGACTAAAATGTGAATGCTACCGAGCTCTTCAATAATTGTTTCCACCATTGCTTCAATGGTCCCTATATCGGTTACATCAGCTTTAAAATTCAGGCATTTACGACCCAATGTTTCTACTTCTGTGCGTACTTCTGTAACTTCTGGGCTCATATCCGCGAGTACGATATCTGCTCCGGACTCAGCTAATTTTAAGGCAATTGTTTTACCAATACCTCTCCCGGATCCCGTTATTAGTGCAGTTTGGCCTTCTAAATTCATAATTCTCTCAATTACATTCTTTCTGATTCATCCATCCTAATCAGCATCTGTCAAAAAAACAACTACCTATTCTCTTCAGGGTTATAGTTCAGCGAAGTTTGAAAAAAATAATTAACGTAACCACGAACAGCCAAATAGACTTAAGGTGCATATGCCATATTACTCGGCTGTTAACCTCCTGCGGAGTTAACAACTTGTTTTCTTCAGGAACAGGGTCAATTCCTAATTTATTTTGCAAAATTAACCAAACTGAAACAATATCCTGTTTCTTTTCAGAATAGGTCCAGAGGCGTTGCAGATGATGATGATACGGTGAACGTAAAAAAAAGCGGTAGCGCTCTGCTTTGTCGCGACCTTCCTTCCACATTATGAACTTAAAAAACGTTCGCTGAATGATAGAAGAAAGTACTGAAAAAACAAAAACTCCACCAACTATCGGTAAAAATAATTCAGCTTTTACAAAAATAAACATGGCCGAAACCATGCTACCTAATGCAAGTGCTCCTAGGTCACCCATGTAAATCAAAGCCGGGGGGGAATTATACTTGAGAAAAGCGACACCTGCGCTAAGAACTAATGCCGAGATCACTGCCAGTTCTTTAATATCATGAGATAGACTTGGGATTTTTAGCTTCACCGCTAATTCCGGATCTCCACTTATGTAAGCAACAAGTCCGACGAACATGGTACAGGTCATCAGAGGAACAGTCGCCAGTGAGTCCATACCATCTGTCAGGTTGACTGCATTTGCACCACCAACAATGATGAGAGTCATGAATGGAATAAACAGATATTTTGGTAAGTACGGATACGCATTTTTGAGTGGCACCAGCGGTACAACCAAATGTCCATCAATGTCGACAAACAAATATAATCCCGTTACAACCAGCAGAGAAACGGCAAATTGAGCTACAAGTCTCCAGCGTCCACTTATTCCATCTGCTTTTTCACTGTATGGTTTTCTGGCTTCATGTCCAGACTCCACCCGTCGTTTGCTGAGGACTTTTGCCACATCGTCAAGTGCACCGATAATTCCAAAAGAGAGCAGTATCACCAAAAGTGCAACAACGTATTGGTTTAAATTACACCAGAGTACTGCACCAAAAACTATCCCAACGATCAAGACCCCACCGCCCATTATGGGAGGTGCGCCTGTGTAGGGCTTTGTTTCAGCAGGAGCTGTAATAAAGTCTGATGTAATTCCCTTTTTTCTGAATGCTCGAATGACCTTCGGCATTACCCATAAAATCAGAATGTAGGCTGTTAAAAATGCCATTCCACCTCGGAAAACGACAGATTTAAAAACCTGATATTGCCAAATTGAGTGCAGTAGTGCTGCCAGCATTTAAGTCCTAAAGCGTCATAAGTTCTTTTTCCTTCGTGGCCACTAACTCATCCACCAGATCTGTATGCTGATCTGTTACTTTTTGGACGTGTTCCTGAGCAACTTTTTCTTCATCTTGAGAGATAAACTTATCTTTTTCCATCTGTTTCAGATTGTCATTCCCGTCTCTGCGTACATTACGTATAGCAATTTTAGTGTCTTCTCCAATTTTTTTAATCTGCTTGACATAATCTTTTCGTCTTTCTTCAGTGAAAGGGGGAGTAACTGCACGGATGAGATTACCGTCATTAGAGATACTGAAACCTAAATTTGCCGCTTGTAAACTGCGTTCAACTTCCTTAAGCATATTTTTTTCCCAGGGACTGATCACCAGCATCTGAGGTTCAGGTGTTGAGATGTTTGCTATCTGATTGATTGGAGTTGGGTTCCCGTAATAATCTACCTTGACGGCTTCCAGCATTGTATGAGATACACGCCCTGCATGGATGCCGCTGAGATCCTGTTTCAGATTCTCAATGGTGAGATCCATTTTGTGATTAACAATTTCTTCAACTTCCTGTGTATCTTCCAGTGTCATATTTCTCTTTTAGCTGATCAGGGTTCCAATTGTTTCACCACACACTGCCTTGAGGATGGAATCAATTTCGCGATAGTCAAGCACTAGGATGGGGAGTTGATTGTCCCGGCAAAAAGCAATGGCGGTTGAATCCATTACCTTCAGATTTTTATTTAGCACTTCGTCATAATTTAATTCTTTATAAATTACTGCATCAGAGTTAAGTATTGGGTCTTTGTCGTACACTCCATTGGTTTTGGTGGCTTTGATCACAATTTCAGCACCAACTTCCGAGGCACGTAAAACTGCTGCTGTGTCAGTAGTAAAAAATGGATTTCCTGTTCCTGCTGCAAATATCACCACCCTCTTTTTTTTTAGGTGGCGATCTGCTCTGCGCTTAATATATGGTTCTGCAATAGCATTTAGTTCAACTGCAGATAAGACACGGGTTAAAACTCCACGCTGTTCTAGTATTTCCTGAAGGCAGATACTGTTGATCACAGTGGCCAACATTCCCATGTGATCTCCTGCTACTCGGCCGACGTTACCTTCTGCAGATTTTGATCCACGGAAAATGTTACCTCCACCAACAACAATCCCTACTTCCACTCCAAGATTGTGAACTGCTACAACACTTTCGGCAAGATTTCGGATAGTATTGTACTCAAATCCAGTTCCTTGCTCTCCCCCGAGAGTTTCCCCGCTTAATTTTAGTAGAATCCTTTTGAATTTGGGGGTCATAGTCTTAGGTTTAAAACTGATATTTTTCAAAAGTATTGAAATTTATATTCACACCAAGTTCCTTTGCCGTTTTATTAACCAGATTACTTACTGTAATTTGAGGGTCTTTTACAAAGGGTTGACTTTCCACACACACTTCTTTGAGGAACTTATTCAAACGGCCTTCGATCATTTTTTCTATGATATTATCGGGTTTTCCAGATTCACGTGCCTGTGCGATAAAGATATCTTTTTCTTTTTCCAACACTTCGCTTGAAACCTGATCAGCTTTCACTGCTTCTGCAGGAAAGGCGGCAATATGCATGGAAATATCACGTGCCAATGTTTCCAGGCGAATATCATCACAAGGCTGATCAGTTTCCAAAGGAACCGCTACCCCAATTTTTCCGTTGTTGTGGATATATCCACCGATGATACCATTGCTGATTTCTATTTTTTTACAGTTTAGAATTTGCATATTCTCTCCTAACTCAGCAATTATTCCTGTCAGCAAAGCCTCCACATCTCCTTCGCCTTTAACTAATGTCTGTTCCAGCAGGTTGTTCACACCCTTCTCACAGATTTGATTTGCAAGTTGATTGGTGAACGTCAGGAATTTTTCGTTTCTTGCTACAAAATCAGTTTCACAGGCTACTTTTACTAAACCAGCGCTTTTGCTATCCACACTGGTTGAAAAGCTGACGGCACCTTCACTTGTTTCTCGGGAGGATTTTTTTAAAGCTTTGGCCTGACCCTTTTTGCGAAGGTAATCCTGCGCGGCTTCGATATCTCCATTTGTTTCTACAAGGGCTTTCTTGCAATCCATCATTGCTACCCCGGTTATTTCTCTTAAATTTTTTACTGTGGACGCTGTGATCATTACCATCTAATTTGTTCCCAATTGCTTTATTTGTTTTAATGTAGATTCCGGAAATACAAAATGTAAATCCGGAAAGTCTTCTCTGGGTGGGGTGTTTATTTTTCTGTCTCTGACTTTTTGTTTGTTTTTGTTGCAGTAGGCTTTTTTTCAACAGCTTTTTTTTCACTTGCTGTGTTTACCTTCTTATCTGCTACTTTTACTTTAGTTTTGTTTTTTATAGTCGGAGATTTTTTCACTGCAGCTTTTACTTCAGCAGGCTTTTCTTTTCCTGATACAGGCTTTTCTTTTCCTGATACAGGCTTTTCTTTTCCTGATACAGGCTTTTCTTTTCCTGATACAGGCTTTTCTTTTCCTGATACAGGCTTAGCTTTTATTTCAGTAGGAGATTCTAACTTTTCAGAGTCTTTCTTTTCAGTTTTTACGGTTATAGGTATGGCTTTCCCCTCTTTACTAAATTCTTTTTTTCCAGCAGAATCAATTGTTGCAGTTTTTGCTTTTTTAGAAGGGACCTTTTCAGCCGGAGAAGGATCAATTCTGTTATGCTTACGAAGAGCTAAACCTTCCATGACTGCGTTCGAAATCACACCGGCATACAATGCTACTGCACGGGGTGAATCATCATTGCCAGGAATCATGAAATCGATTCCGGTTGGGTCACAATTTGTATCAGAGACACCAACAACTGATATCCCCAATTTTTGTGCTTCTTTCAGGGCAAGCTGTTCTTTGTGGCAATCTGTAATAAACAATATTGACGGAATGCTTTTCATATTCCGTACTCCTCCGAGTGAACGTGTCAGTTTCACACGTTTACGTTCCATTAACAAAGCTTCTTTTTTGATAATACCTTCGTAATTTCCGTCCTCTCCAGCAATTTCTTCAAAAGATTTCATGCGAGCAATGGACTGCTTGACTGTACCAAAGTTAGTCAGTAAACCTCCAAGCCAGCGGAAATTGATGTAGGGACAACCACAACGGTCAGCTTCTTCTTTGACAATGCGTTGGATCTGAGTCTTTGTGCCGACAAAAAGGGGGACACGGCCTTCTTCTGCTGACGCCTTCACATACTCATATGCCTCTTTAAGTTTTGTTAAAGTCTGGCGCAGATCGATTACGTGAATTCCGTTTTTTATACCGTAGATGTAAGGTGACATCTTAGGATGCCAACGTTTTGTCTGGTGTCCAAAATGGACTCCAGCTTCTAAAAATTGCTTCATTGATATGACAGCCATAAAATCTCCTTGTAATGGCTTGATTAAGTGCCCGCGGGATGAGATCGGACTAACTAGCTATGAGTTAATCATAAAGAAACGGGTCTGTTGTCTTCATCCCTTGACAAACAAGTCTCCACTTCTCTTTAATGAATAAAGAAATTAAACCTATATTTATAGTCAATCTTCTGGTAGTTTACAAGATTATTTTCAAAAATATAGCAGAAATAGTAATGATTGCTCAATCAGATTATCCTCTCCGCGATTTTCGTATTTCTTTGTACCCTTCAGCAAAGGAAATAATGGGAATGGATTTTCTCTGTTTCATTTCTCCCTGGAATGAAAAAGATTACCGAGAAATGCAAAATCAGCCATCTTTTAACAATTGGCTACTAAAAAATACAGATGACTGTGCTTTAGGTATGTTGGCATTTCAATCTATCCCTCCTGAACTGGAAATACTCAGGTTAGGAGTTCATCCAAACTGGAGAAAACAAGGACTTGCAGAATTTTTGCTGACACATTTAGAAATATATGCTAAGACGGAAAAGATTGCGGCAATTTGGCTGGAAGTCCATGAGGATAACAAATCTGCTATTTCATTATATAGGAAACTTAATTATAAAGAAATAGGTAGTCGAAATAATTATTTTTGGAATCCTCCAGGAGACGCACTTCTGTTAAAAAAATTACTGAAGCACGATGCTTGATTAATGGTATGGATTTAATGACCTGAAAAGCAGGAAACAACCAAAATTATTTAAATATTGGAGCACCATTGAAAGAAGAGGCAATCATACTGACCAGCGGAAAATTTGATTCCCATAACGCAAAAACAGCATTTGGACTTGTCCGGAAATCAGAGCACTATGATATCCTTGCGGTCATTGATCAAAATACAGCAGGAAGAGATGCAGGAGAACTGGTTGACGGGAAAGCGTTTGAAATCCCTGTTCATGCGTCGATCAAAGAATTTCTCCGCTCACAAAGTTTAAAACATAATGCAACACCTGAAGAATGCGGACGTGGAGTTTACGCAATTATCGGGATTGCCACTGCAGGTGGCTTTATTCCAGATGATTTACGTTTGGAATTGCTGGAAGCACTTTCCTGTGGTATGCATATCGTCAATGGTCTACACCACTATTTGAGTGATGATGCTGAAATTGTGAAGACTGCAAAGCAAAATTGCGCTGAACTCCTCGATATTCGAAAGCCTAAAAGCGCCAGGGATCATGTTTTCTGGACAGGTGATATTTTAAATGTGCGTGCACCAAGAATTGCCATGTTTGGGACAGATTGCGCTTTGGGGAAACGTACTTCCAGTATTTGGTTGAGAGATGCCTGTCGAGAGCATGGAATTCGTACCGAAATGATTTACACTGGTCAGACTGGGAAACTGCAGGGAGGACGCTATGGATTTATTCTCGACTCTACACTCAATGATTTTGTCAGCGGTGAACTTGAGTATGCAATCATATGCTGTGACCAGAAGGAGAATCCAGATTTGATTTTACTCGAAGGGCAGTCCTCGTTACGGAACCCTTCCGGTCCATGCGGTTCGGAATACTTATGCAGTGCATTAGTGAAAGGCGTGATCCTACAACATGCGCCGAAACAGAAATATTATCTGGCAGACGAAGATCGGAAACTTTGGCCGATGCCTCCGATTGAAGAGGAACTGGAATTGATTAGTCTTTATGGTGCTCAAACTTTGGCTGTGACACTGAACAGTTCAGAGCTAACTAAAACAGAACTGCAGACTGAACAAAAAAATCTGGAAGAAAGCTTGAGATTACCCGTGGTTTGTCCAAAAGAAGAAGGTATGGAAAGGCTTGTGCCTGTGGTGCTGGAATTCCTAAAGCTTGAGGCAGAAAAAACTAAAACTCTTAATGATTTCAACTTTTTTTAGTAGATATTTCCGCATCAAGGTCAATTGTTTTTTGACTTATTAAACTGCGTTTAATTCTCATTTAGTCTAGGCAGAATTTCTGCGAAATTACAAGGCAGACTACGGATATCTAGTTGTTCTGCGAGTATTTTGTCCCATCCGGTTCTGCATGCTCCAGAAGACCCCGGTAGGCAAAAAATATAGGTCCCGTTAGCAACTCCGGCTGTGACTCGTGATTGGATAGTAGAGGTGGAAATTTCCTCATAAGAAACTCTGCGGAACATTTCCCCGAACCCTTCAATTAGTTTGTCAAATAAAGGTTTGGCTGCTTCAGGGGTACCGTCGCGTCCTGTGAGACCTGTACCTCCTGTGGTCAGGACAATGTCGACTGCCGGATCTACAATCCAGCGTGAAAGTACGGCGCGGATCTGGTAAATATCATCCGGAACAAAACACTTTTCTGAAAGAGTATGTCCTGCTTGAGTGAGTCTTTCCGCAAGAGTTTTCCCAGATGTGTCAGTCTCTGCTGTACGGGTATCGGAGACTACGAGGACCGATATTCTCAAAGGAAGAAAATCAGTTTCTTTCATAAATGGCAGATGCTGCTGGGTTTAAAGTCATAAATTGTGGATAATTTTATTTTTTTGAAATTCTTATTAAACTGCTGACTATTGTCATTTATTTTGCTCTATTTGTCAATTTAACTCATGAGCGGCATATTTTAATCTACTTAAATTTAAACTTACATAAAATAATCTGTTGATGAAAAACACAAAGGTTGAGAGTTTATTCCGGAAACTAAGCAATTCAATTCCAAAAGCGGAAACTGAGCTTTTCTACCGCAATACGTTTGAGTTGCTGATCGCTGTAATTCTCAGTGCGCAAGCCACCGATATTTCGGTGAATAAGGTTACTCCGAAATTGTTTGCCGCATTTCCAACACCGGAAAAGATGTATGAAGCAGGGGCAGAAAAAGTATTGTCGTACATCAGGAGTATCGGACTTGCGCCAACCAAATCAAAAAATATTGTAACAGCCTGCGCTCAACTTATAGAAAATCACGCATCTAAGGTCCCGGGAAGCAGAGAGCAATTGGAAGCGCTCGCTGGAGTGGGACGCAAAACAGCAAATGTTATTTTAAACACTGCTTTCGGGCAGCCTGTAATTGCTGTAGATACTCATATTTTCCGCATTTCTAACAGAACGGGACTTGCACCAGGAAATACAGTTTTGCAGGTTGAAGAAAATTTGATGAAGGCAGTTCCTGAAAAATGGAAAAAAGACGCGCACCATTTGTTGATTCTGCATGGACGTTACGTATGCAAATCACGAAACCCTGACTGTGAGTGTTGCGTAATATTCAAAGAATGCAAAAAAACTGACTAAACAGTTCCAAAAATATTGGTTAACAATTTTTTTTTACAACTATTGTAACCTAAATATGAACTATTTTGATTTTTTTGATAATATCGGAGGGATTTGTTTTGTATTCCTCAATGTTGTTACTCCGGTTTTTTTCTAGTATTAATTGGTTATTTTATTGGACCACGTTTGCAGATCGAAGCTCGGTCATTTTCACGTCCAGCTTATTTTGTTTTTTCCCCGCACTTGTTTTCAATATCATCAGCAAGACTAAAATTGAAGCGGAACTAGCTTCCCAGATCATATTTTATATTTTTGCTGTTCAGTTCGCTATCGCGAATCTGGGCTTTATGGTGGCTAAAGCTCTTCGTCAATCAAAATAAGTTTCAGCAGCATTTGTTCTGATTGCAATATTTGGCAATGTTGGAAATTTTGAGTTACCGTTGATTGAATTTCTGTTGGGAGAAGCTTCGCGTATTCCTGCTAAAAAATATTTTTTGGCGATCGTCTTTATTTCTTTTGTGATTTGTGTAGGAGTGGCAAGTTGCGCTCGCAGTGGAGGAATGACAGCAATTTTTTCAGTTTTTAAAACTCCGACATTGTTGGCCTTGATTCCTGCACTGGCTTTCAATTTGTCAGAAGTTGAAGTACCGGCTTTTCTTTCGTGTATGAGTGGTTTGCTGGGTCAGGCAATGATTCCGGCGATGCTCATTACACTTGGAGTTTAGATGAGCGAGATCGAAAAAATTGAAGATTAACTTCAATGTTTTTGCAGCGAGCACGGTGCGCTTTATTGGAGAGCCTGTACTGGCGATACTTCTGGTTCCGTTTTTTGGCCTAGAAGGAATGGAAAGCAGTACCGGAATTCTTCAGGCGTCAATGTCTGCGGCTGTACTTGCTTCCATCATTCCCTGGAGTAAAAGCTTTGTCCGGAATTTGTTACAACAACAGTGCTTTTTTCCAAGCTATACAGTATACTAAGCGTAACTATAATTTTGACTCTGATTTGACTAGTCAACTTAAGCGAAATCTGTATCGTGCTGTAAAACGATTAAAAGTTGGCCATCCTTGATACTTACTTTGACAGGATTGGAGAGCACCCGATTTGAGACACCGGAAGGAGATATCCCGGGTAGCAAAGCAAGATTATTCAATTCAAATTTTAAACCCTGAGAAATAACTCCCTTTGCTCCTCCGAAAAGAGGGAGCAGTGAAAGAGTTGTTCCTGGAGCGAGATTCTCTTCCCATGAGTCCAGAATAAACTCCATACGTTCCAGCGGAGTCCAAATGATAAGACGTGCATGGCGAGAATATTTAAGCAGAATTTCCAGATTGGAGAGAAAATGATCCTGTCGTCCACCGTCTGCGCCAAGCAGGTTAATTTCTTTAAATCCAAGTTTCAGGCAATGTCGAACGGCTTTGTCTGCATCATTGGTATTCTGCTCTTTGACACGAAAGAGGATTTTTTCAGGAAGTTGTTTTTGCACATCTGGGTTTAGAGAATCTAAATCTCCAACCACTGCGTTAGGAAGCAGGTTTAAAACGTGCAGCAGATTTGCACCGCCATCAGCGGATACCCGATAATCCGAATCACGCCATAAATGCTTCAGCAGTGTCTGGGGAGGAGGGCTTCCGTTACAGATAATTAGGGCTTTTTTGAGGCTCCTTTCCTTTTTTTTTTCAATTTGACTCATTTAAACGACTTATGCAAGAACTATTAAAATCTTTTCCTGTTGTGGCGAAAATTCCAGTTAGATGGGGAGATATGGACTCTTTTCAGCACGTAAATAATGTAAGCTATTTTCGTTATTTTGAGAGTGCTCGTATACAATATTTTGAGGCTATAGGTTTTATGGACATCGTTGAACAATTGGGAATAGGCCCTATTCTAGGGTCAACTTCCTGCTTCTATCGAACTCCCCTCACTTATCCAGATATTGTTTATGCTGGCGCTAAAATTACGGAAATGCATGAGAAACGTTTTACAATGGAGTACCTGATTGTCAGTGAACATTATCGGGAAACGGCTGCAGAAGGTACTGGTGTTATTATTTGCTATAATTATCAAAATAATCAGACTACTCAAATTCCGGAAGTTGTTCATCAAGCAATAGAAAAACTTGAAGGAAGAGAATTTTGATATAGAAATAATTTATCTGCAGGAGTCTGCTTTTTAAGGGTTGCTCTTTGAGGATTCGGGTAGATAAAAAACAACCTCGCCTTTACGTACCAAACCCAATTGTTTGCGGGCAATCAATTCAATATAGGCGGGATTTGTTTTCAGTGCAGCTATTTCTTCATTCATCAAAATCTTATCCAATTGCATTGAATCAAGTGCTTGAATGAGTGTTTGCTCATGTGTTTCCAGCCTGTTAGTTGCTAAAATACCGTAATTGCCAATAACAGAAATAAGAAGCATTACCGCGCCAAATCCTGCAATTAAAAACATAGTAAATAATGACCGCCATTCTTCAGATTCTTTTGCCAAACCAACGGAATTTTCTTGTAATTTTGGAGGGGAAAACAAACCGTTAATATATAGAATTCGGTCGTGATTCTTCAATCGTTTAGATTGTGCGACAGTCTTTTTTTGTTTTTTTAGACTAATTTTGTTAATAGGATAAGGCATTTTTTATTTTAAAAATAAATATTTCAAACAAATATGGCGTTTCAAAAAGAAAACAAGAAAATTAGAAAATTGATTATTTTTGAGGAAGCTCCTTGCTAAAAGTCATACACTCCGCCTCTAATTGGGCCCCTTCCTGAATCAATAGTTGTCCTGAAAGAACCTGCACTTCTCCTTTAATAGTAGCAGAAGCAATCACCTCTAAGCGTTTGTGTGCTAGTAAATCTCCATCCACTTTCCCGGCAACAGAAACGGAGCTTCCTTCTAGTTTTCCATCTATATTTCCAGTTGTCCCTACAACAATTTCCTGATCTCCGAAAACAGATCCATAGACAGTCCCGCTGACAATCATTTTCTTTTCAGCGTGGATTGTACCTTCCACGTATAAATCTTGGCCAAGGAAACCGAGTCCTTTGTTTGTTTCAGAGTTACGTTTTGACATTATGGTTTGTTTACTAAAAAATCAATTCTTATAAAGAAGTTGATCGGGATTATATCTGGTTAGTGGTATCAAGGGATTTTTTCGACGCCCATTGATAATCATTTCATAATGTAAATGGGATCCTGTACTACGTCCTGTACTTCCTACTAATCCTATTATATCTCCACGTTTCACATGCTGGCCCGGTTTTACTTTTATTTTCGAAAGATGGGCAAAACGAGTTCTGTAGCGGACAGATTTTTTTCTCCCAGGGTAAAAACCTCTACCGTGTCGAAGTTCTACCAGCAAGCCAAAACCGGATTTGCGACTTGCAATCCTTACAACAGCATCCGCAGGAGCATATACAGGAGTACCTCTACGTGCTCTGAAATCAATCCCGGCATGGAATGCCCGTTTTTTAGTGAACGGATCTACTCTCATACCATAACGATCAGATAAGGCCCTGCTGCGAATTGGAATCATCGTGGGAGTTTGTCTCCAGATGCTCAGATTTCTTTCAATTATCTGGTTCAGGTCCTCCAATTGAGCCACTGTATCGTTGTAATCGTCAGAATTGTTGTATAAAAACTGACGTAAACTTGCAGAATTTAATAGACCCTGTGGTGAATCAAGTGACAAACTGTCTAAAATTGTTGGACCACCTCGACCTGTTTTAGTTTTTTTCCTTTTGCTCTTTGTTCTTTTAACAAGTTTAATACCGGTTGCTTTACTGATTTTTTTTGTGAGTCGAGTAACTGTTTCTTTGTTTACTTTTAGGAACTCCATATGTTCAGACAAACTCTGTTTAGTCTCAACCAGTTGTCCTTGTAAATACTCAATTGTATTTGCCTGTTCTTCGAAACTTCTGCGACGAGAATCAAATTTGTTTATAGATTGATTAAAGATCATAAAATCTTGAGATACCTGTTCCAGCCACTGTATCGTTTGTTGTGGAGTTGCCTCAATTGTCAGAGAAGGCGTGCATTGAGTTTCCATTATCTGACAAATAAATTTGTGTAGTTCATCTAATTTGGTAGTGTTAGAACGGAAAAGGGCTGTATGTTTTTTATACATTACATTGCTGTTTTGCTCTGATTGCTTCAATTCTTTGACATAATTTTCAAGAAATAGGATCCTTGATTCACGTCCGTCATAAAGGTCAATCCGCTGTTGAAAGGCAATCTCATTTTTTTCTTGCTTTTCAATCAACTGGCCCATCTTTCCAATAGTTTGGTATTGTTCAAAAAACTTCCAACCTAGTGCAGCAGCCCCAAGTATTAAAAGTATAAACAAGAAATACAGTAATTTCTTCCCAAAATGATACTGACCTACACCAAAATCATTTTCCTTCAGTAATATAATTGAAAAATTGCTCATGAATTTATATTCATGTAATAAACATTAAAATATATAAATGATTCTATCATAAGCAAATAACAACAACAACTATGTCAAAACTAAAATTTTTATACTTTAAACTCTTTAATAGGCTTTTGATATGGTGTAATCAAAAATCTCATAAACGTATATTCGACTGCTTATTTTTTGTACAAACGAATTTAATTCACTTTAATTTAGTGAGTTATCAGTAGCTAAATTGATTTTGATACTTCGCATAAATTATTTTCTGAACAAGCTGTCTTCCCCTATTCCATACCTTGCTAAAATCGTGCAAATTTCAAGTATTGAAGATCTTGCTAAGATTATCAGTGCACAAATTATTTTCAGGAAAAAAGACCACGTTTCGTATTAGTTTAATAATTTAGGTCATGGCACAAGAAATATCCTATTTTTATAACGCAGGTCAATACTTTTTAATCCGGGATGTTGTTTATCGAGTACAGGATATATATTTTGGAAGGTGCGCAAACGCTTATCGAAATTACGACTACCCATCTGTATTGTCAGCGGAAGGGTACGTAAAGGTTCAGATGAGCTTGGTTGAGGATTAAAAATATTTAAAGGCCAGTTAATTTTTAAATTGAGTGGATCTGAAATATCAATATGAATAGGTTGAGTATTCCAATCCACTATTTTGAATTGACCTTCCAGCTTAAGATTCGTTTTTGGCATTTTTGTTTTTTGTTCTGTAGCAATCTGCTGAAATGTTTTCAGGAATCTTAATCCTCTTTCAAGAACAGGTGAATCTAGACTTGTACCTAATTTAATTGACTGTACTTTCACTCCATCAATAAGCGGCAGATTTTTGTGGGGTGAATCGCGCATTACATCAATAGACAATTGTTTGAGAATCCGTTGGTCTTTACTGATCAGTACATACCTTTTTTTTGCCGGTGACACAATTGAAAAAACATTTGTCTGTTTTGAAATTGCAAGCAAAGCAAACGGCTGATATTCCGTAATGTTAAGGTGTATTTCGTCAGGAAATTTTCTGCGAACGTCTGCTTTTTGCACGATAGGATGAGTCTGCAGTCGTGCTGCAAGGCGGTAGGGCTCAAGATCATATAAGCGCTGTCCCTGATGGAGTCCGCTCGCTCTGAGCACATCGACATCATCCAATATTTGGTTCCCTTTAATCAGGACTTTTTTTAATGGTTGTTGAAAAAATGCCTTTCCAACCCATATGCTCCCTCCAGAGAGCCATAGAATAAAAACCAGACCGCAAAATCCAATAAATTTTTGGATCAACCAGCGTATTTTCATCTGCAGGAAAGCAGGGTCATCTTCTACGAAATATGGTGGAATCCATGAATTTATATAACTTGGTTCTGCATTCGGTTTGCTAAGCTTTACGGGAAGTCCGGGCATTGGATTACTACGGTTTTTCCGGATGCTCGATGGGGATAGCCGAAGTTTCCTTACTGCGGGCCTTCGATTTGATTGTCGTTTGAGATCCTGCATTGAAAATCAAAACTTTTAATTGAAATTAGTCAGTTCAGTTTTTTAGCCGATAATTCAAAAGGTTGCAACTAGCAAACGGTTTAAATTCAACTACTGAAAATTAGTTATATTCTGAACTTTGCAGGATTTGAACCTCCGGTTCTAAATAAATAGAATACTTGCTAAAAACTGTTTCCCGGATAGTCTCAATCAATGTTAAAATATCTGCGGAAGAAGCTCCCCCAAGATTCACAATAAAATTTGCATGGATTGGACTGATTTGAGCATTACCGCATTTTTTAGCTTTCAATCCTGAATCCTCTATCAACCTTGCTGCAAAATCTCCAGGAGGATTTTTGAATACAGATCCGCAACTTGGTTGATTATAAGGTTGTTTTTCCATCCGGAATTGTTGACACTCGAGCAGTTTTTTTTCAACGCTTTCCTGGTCGGTTTGTTGGAGCTGAAAAACGGCACTTGTGATAATTTTCCCAAAATTACCATTAAGTTCAGAAAATCGATAACGGAACACCAGCTCATTACGTGATGAAGTGTGTAAATTCCCTTCCATATCCATCCAATCCACTTGCAATAAAGATTCTGCTGTTACCCTACCGTGAGCACCAGCATTCATGGCAACAGCACCGCCTATCGTCCCGGGGATACCGATTAAAAATTCCATCCCGGTCCACCCTTGATTTGCACATCGTTGGGCAAATGTTACATCAGCTAGTGCTGCTCCGGCGGAAATATGATTGATTTTATGAGTGAGACTTGTATTTTCGAGTGGCTTCCAGCTTTTGAATTCTCCGCTTAAATGCAAGATTATTCCAGGCCAGGATGTGTCTGGAATGAGCAGATTGGAACCTTTACCAAGGATAAACCAGGGGATACGGTGTTTACTGATGAATGGTAACAGAAAACTTAAATCGGCGATATTTACTACATCAATTAAACACTCTGCAACTCCGCCGATTCGCCAGGTATTGAATCTCTTTAGCGATTCTTTACGACGTAATCGTGAAGTCAGAGGTGCTTTCACCAGAGTTTTCAGCCATTCCGGTTGCAGGTTGTCAGGCATTGTTATTCTCTAATTTCTTTGTTTTGATGCCTCAGTATTTTCATCATATTCCTCGCCTGGCCTTTTTGAATATAGTTCTTCTAATTTGTAGTACTTACGTATCTCAGGATGGAACACATGTAGGATAATATTTCCGTAATCTAAAAGCACCCAACTCCCTTCACTTTCACCTTCGAGACCTAGAGAAATATTACCCTCCTGCTTTAAATTATATTCCACATTTTGAGCAATACTTCTACAGTGTAATTGTGAACGCCCCTGGCATACTATAAGAAAATCAGCTAGGCTTGAACGGTACTTTGCATCTATAAAAATTATTTCTTCCGCCTTTTCTTCGCTCAGTAATTCGAAAATACGTTTGATTAATAATCGGTCGGAGTCTACAGGAATATTTCCCAAATCTATTTCAGTTGATTTAAGTCCATATGTATTATTATTTTCTGAATTGGTGCTCATTTTTTTACGAATTAATTTTAGTTTTTGATACAAAGTTAGAGAAAATGAATAATAAAATATATCTTGGAAAGATTATAAAAGTCAGGATTATTGATTCCAATTTCAGTACAAATCGCATTAAAAAACAGAGTTAAGACCGAAATAAATATGAATTAAATGTAAAAATTCAGAATATCAGTAAAACAAAAAAATCTGAGTTGTAAAAAAACTTTAAGTCTTTAACGATCGTGTTTGTCAAACTTCATTTCTAATAAAATTACGACCCTGCCAAGTATTAATTTTTGCCAGGTAATCGTCAATAAATTGAATTGGCCGCATTTTTTCACGTGTCCATGCGGGAGCGATCAAATCATCCCAGCGTGAAGAGACTGCTGCGAGTCGGTGGATAGAAATTTTTGGTGAAAGGTTTTCAAGAAATATACTTACTTTACGTGCATATTCTTCCAATTCCAACGGTTCAAAGCGGGATTCACGATAAAGTTTTTCCAGTGGAGTATTCTTGAGTACATGCAGATTGTGTAACTTTACCCCATCCACGTTGTATTGAGATAATATTTCAGCGGTTTCTCTAATTTGTTCGTCATTTTCCTCCGGAAGACCAAATATCAAATGTACACATAAATTGACTCCGGATAATGTCTTCAATTTCCGAATTGCCTCAAGAGAAGATTCATTGTCATGCCCACGCGATAGAAAAAGAAGTTGTGCGTCATCAAAAGTCTGTACACCAAGCTCCACTGAAAGATAGTGCTCCCTAGATATTTCAGCAAATTTCCGCAACACTCTTTCAGGTAAACAATCTGGCCGTGTTCCTATCACCAATCCTACCACATCCTTTTCCTCTAAAGCCATTTGATAGAGGGATTCCAACTTCTTAAAACGGCCATAGGTATTTGTATAAGCTTGAAAATAGATCAAAAATTTTTCTGCTCGATAACGCTTACGTATTGCTTCACGATTAATTAGGATTTGTGTTTTGAGCGGCTGGTCACGCTGTTGGTGATATGCCGCAGAACCCCATTCATCACAAAAAATACAGACTGCCATTCCGTTATGACTTTCCCTGTTGGGGCAGGAATCAGCAACCGAAACACTTACCTTGTAAACTTTTTCACCAAAATGTTCAAGATAGTGCTGGCTGATATGTAGGTAACGCTTTCCGTTTTCAAACGGAGGGATTTGCTGCATGAATTTTTAACTCTCAGTGACGGAGATTTGCTGCAAATATATTTGGTGGTTGCTTTAATATTTAAGATAAAAATTACTGTGTAATATACTTGTCAGAAAATACAGAACTGATCCAATTGGTTTTTCTCTAAAATATCCAAAAAACTTTGATCTAAGTAACATATGCCAACTGAATTTACGGCATTAAATTCGCGTTAACTAACCAATCCCTAAGCAAATGATTGGTACGGTTTGTTTCAATCTCTCTGCCATTAAGCAATACCCTCACAACCTGGCTATTTCCGAGTGTCAAAAGATAATTTTCTTTTGCCTCCCATTGATGGATTTCATCTGCTTCAAGACGATAATCTTTTATTTCTTTTCCGTCAACAGAAATGCTGACCCAAGTTCCTTCTATAGCTTCAACTTCAAGAGTGAGAGGCTCCAAAAGATTCGTAACTAATTTTTTTTCTGTACTTTTTGCAGTCTCTGTTTTTATTTCACCTAAATTAGTAACCACAGTTAATTCTTTCTTCAATTCCATTTTTTCTGTAAAGGATTTGTCCACATTTGCAGTCTCTTGAATTTTTGTAGCAACGGTTTTTTTTACTTTAATTATAGCTTTCTCTTCAGCCACATATTTTTGATTTGTGGCATTGTCTTCTGTAATAAAAAAAGACTTCTGCATAGAATTAAAAGAATATATCAAGTATCCACTAAGGAGAATGACTAAAATTGTGATGATATTACGAATTGGTTGTGGTTTCTTGATAGAGGCGACAGGCTGAAGGTTTTTTATATTAAGCCGCTCACTAGGATCTTCAACTTTTAGGAAATTATCTATTTTATCGATAATTTCAGTTTTGTCTAATTCTAAAAATTGGCAGTAAGTTCGAACCAGTCCACGGAAAAAAACTGGAGTGGGTCCATTTTCAGGTTTACCATCTTCAATGGCTTTCAGAATCTTTGTGGCGATATGGAGGTGACCTGAAACGCTTTCAAGTGAGAGTTTTTTGGAAATCCGTTTTTCTCGAATTTGTTGACAGAGCGACTGAAGTGACTCTTCTTCCTGAGGAAAGGAGTTTTTATCCTCCTGATCGTTTTTCTCAGTTGTATTTCTAGGCATATATGGTATCGGATATTGTGTAACCAAAACGGGCTAAAAAGCTGTCAAATGTCGTGGATTCAACTCCATTATGTTGATATAGTAAATGAAAAGCAGAACTAATGATTTCCGCAGGGTATTGTTTGATGGAAAAGCCAGAAGCATCTTCAAAGAGGGTTTTTTTTACAAGTTCCTCGTAAGGAAGAATACTTGGACTTGTATGATTTTTCAATAGCTTCAAAACTTCCTTACAAATTTGATCATAATGACTGTCTGCTATGATTGACTCATCAAGTTGATAATATAGGAAAGAATGAACCAGATATTGACGTATTTTTTTTTGTATTAATTCACTCATACAAATTTTTTGTTTTTTCAAGTTTGATCAATCTCCATAATTAATTATTACATACAGGGTACAAGATGGCTATTTATTCTCGAATAAAACTAACGTATATTCTTTGTCAACTAAATATTTCTGCGAATTTGTCTTTCAAAAGTCTTTTAAAAGGGACTATTTGAAGATTTTTTTTCAAGCTAAATTAAATATCATAATTGAAGATCATCTGCAAAAAACTTGTATTTCTAATGATAATTTGTCATTATATGTAGCACAAGTTAGCATTGATGTGGACATTAAATATTATTTACTGCATTTTTCGAATTTAATTCGTTACTATAACAGGAGCAAAATATGGCAAGCGACAAGGTAATTCACCTTGAGGATTCCAACTTTGAAGAAGAAACGAAAACTGGTTATGCGCTCATAGATTTTTGGGCAGCATGGTGTGGTCCGTGCATAGCATTAGCTCCTTTGATTGATGAAATTGCAGGAAAAATGGATGGCAAATTAAAGGTTTGCAAGATTGATGTTGACAAAAATATGCAGACTGCAGCACGCTTCGGAGTACGTGGAATTCCATATATTGTCCTGCTAAAAGATGGAAAAGAAGTTGATAGCGTTACTGGTAATGATCCCTCAAGAGTAAGTGCGCTGGCAGAACAAGCAAATATCTAAGGCTCTAAAAAATTCCCGTGCCTTCTGCACAAAACTGGCTGCTCCTGCTGACCTATGACGGAACCTGCTATCAAGGCTGGCAGGTTCAACCAAATTCCCCCACTATTCAAGACATACTCGAACAGGCAATAAAACGCTTGACCGGTGAGTCAGTAAAAGTTCATGGAGCGGGTCGCACCGATTCTGGAGTTCATGCCCTTAATTTTACAGCAAATTTTAAGACTTCTTCAGAAAACTTTAAAACTCCGGAAAAGTGGCGTATTTCGCTTAATGCAGTTTTACCAGACGATATTGTAGTAAAATACGCGCAAACGGTTTCTCCGGAATTTCACGCGCGGCACAGTGCAATCCGAAAACGTTACCGCTACCTTATCTGCAACCTTCCTTATCTGCCAGCCTTTTCCCGCAAGCAAAGCTGGTGGATTAACCAGCCTTTAGACATAAAGAGGATGGAGAAAGCAGCGAAAATTTTAATTGGAGAGCACGATTTTTCCGCTTTTCGCGCCGCAAATTGTTCTTCTCCAAGTCCGCGTAAAAATATTCATGAAATATCGATCAGCAAAAAGCGTTTTCGCTACTCAACCCTGCAAATTGAATTTGAAGCAAATTCGTTTCTGCAGCATATGGTACGTATAATTTCAGGAACTTTGGTTGAAGTAGGTCAGGGCCGTAAAAACATTGATGAAGTTGCTGAAGCTCTTGAAAGTGGTCAACGCGAGTTAGCCGGAATTACAGCACCGTCGCACGGACTGTATTCCTTGGATGTTATTTATCCACAGGGAATGATCGAGTGGCCAATCGAAGTAATTGATAATTAAGAATTAAATCTATGGAATTTAATCTTCAATCTGATTTCAAACCCGCCGGAGATCAACCTCAGGCAATTGAGACTTTGGTGAATGGTGTTGAAGAGAAACATAAGCATCAGGTTCTACTTGGAATTACCGGTTCCGGAAAAACATTCGCAATGGCCAATGTAGTTCAAAAACTGCAGCGTCCCACCCTGGTTATTGCACATAATAAGACCCTTGCAGCCCAGCTTTATAACGAATTCCAAAACTTCTTCCCCGAAAATGCGGTCGAATATTTTGTCAGTTATTATGACTACTATCAGCCTGAAGCTTACGTTCCAAGCCGTGACCTTTACATTGAAAAGGATACAGCGCTCAATGATGATCTTGACCGCTTGCGTTTGTCGGCAACGCGTTCGCTGTTGGAGCGCCGCGATGTGCTGATCGTGGCTAGTGTTTCCTGCATTTACGGAATTGGTTCGCCGGAAAAATACGAAAAAATGCTCCTTATTTTTAAGGTGGGAGAAAGCCTTTCGAGGCAGGTTATTTTAGCGAGGTTGGTAGAGTTACTTTATACGAGAAACGATATTGACTTTCATAGGGGAACTTTTCGGGTACGTGGCGATGTGATCGATATTTATCTGGCGGAATCAGAATCTGCAATTCGTGTAGAATTATTTGGCGACGAAATTGAAAGCCTGGTCCGCTTCGACCCACTGACCGGAAAAAAGCAAATGTCATATCAGCATTTTGTAATTTACCCCGCCTCGCACTATGTTGCGCCTGCCGAACATGTTCCGGAAACTTTACGCTTGATA
>SHAT01000002.1 GCA_004213175.1 Pseudomonadota bacterium
TCAAACAAGAACTTGCAGAAATTCCACTTGATGAAGAGCTGTTAGAGGAACTTCTTGATGAAGATGCCTTGTCATCTTCACTAAATTCAGTCCTTTTGACTCAAAATCAACAAAATCCCGAAAATGCTGAAAATGAGTTTTACATTGCACAAAAATCAAATATACCTTTGGAAATCTTGGAGGATACCCATTTAAACAAGAATGTATCTTCTTTACAAGTTCAGGTTTTGAAAAAAACAACTCCGATTTCAACGGAAATGCTAGAGGTGATCGATCCAAGGACTGCAGTTAATGGGAGCAACGTTGATGTCCTCCCTGAAAAAGGTATCGCTGAAACAGGGCTCCAGTCTTTACTACTAAATGAATCCACTAATGAGGCCCCCAGAGAACCTTTACTGCACAAGGTTTTTCATCAAGCAAAATCACTCGAAAATGGTGCAGAAATTTCGGTGGAAGGGAAGCATGAACTGAGTGATTTAATTCCGTTAGATGTAGATCACTTGGAATCGGTAAATGAGTTTTTAACTCCGTTAGATTCAGTTCAGTTAGAAGCGGATGCTGAGTCTTCCACAAATGACCTGAAAGCTAGCTTGCGAACCTCCATCGAGCCTGAATTAGCAGAAGGTGAGTTGGATATTTCAAAAAGTGAATTGCCGGTAGAATTGGAGTCAAACTCTAATCAAGATTTTCAGGCCAAAAACATGCTCCTTCAAAATCAAAGTTCAATTCTTGAAAATCAGGAAGAGAGTCCTCAAGATAATCTGCAAACCATTTTTCATCGAGGTATTCAGGAGGGAAGTCTTGAGCCTGAAAGACTTGTTGCAGAAAATCTGTTGAAAATTAAAAGAGATAATTTACATTTAGCTCCAGAAAAAATAAAAGCAGCGGAAAGTTCTCAGTTAGTAGACAATCTTAATACTAACGAAGCCTTGCAGGCTAAAGAAGACTTACTTGTTGCAGAAAAGCAACTAGTTTCAGAACCCATGGTTAAAGAAAAAACACTCGTTACAGAACCCATGGTTAAAGAAAAAACACTCGTTACAGAACCCATGGTTAAAGAAAAAACACTCGTTACAGAAACCGTGGTTAAAGAAAAAACGCTAGTTACAGAACCCATGGTTAAAGAAATAAATCTGGTGAAAGAAAAAATTCAGATCGGAGCCACTGAGAGGTCATTTAAAGAGATAAGGCCCTCTGAGAGGCATAACGTTTCGGGGGAGTTTAAAAGTCTTACAAAAACAAAATTGGAAGCAGGTTTTCAAGCTACAGATAAGTTTCAACCCGTAGAAGAAATTCAACAAGGAGTCAACACAAAAGCTGCAAAAAATTTCACAGTGGCAGAGATGGAGAGTAGATTAGATGTTTCTGGGAAAGGTTCGGATCCGCCTTTGACTCAGTTTAGGACTTTAACTTTAAAAGACACTCAACTTTCTGATAGCACAAAATCCTCTGTTGACTCTGCCTCACCTTCAGGAATTAATTCTTTAGCTGAAGTTTCAGGAACGTCGATGGTCAAAGGTGGAAATTCCACAAACACTTCAGCGGAGCTTTTACGTGGAACGGAACTTCCCTTTAACATGGAGCAGGTTGTGAGCCGGGTCAGAATTCTTCGGGGCAATGGGATTGAAGAAATGACTCTACGTTTGCATCCTGAAGATCTGGGTCAAATAACTTTAAAAATTAGGCAAACAGGAGCCGATCTCTCGATTGATATGCGTGTTGATAATCTTCAAGCAAAACTAATAGTAGAATCAGGGTTTGATTCTCTTCGCAGCAGGTTTTTAGATCAGGAATTCTCTTATCAGGATTTAGCACTCAATGTTGACATAAACGAAGGCGATTCCCAATACGAAGATGATCAGAATAATTATGTGTTCGAAGAAGAAATGAATTCCTCTGAATCAGGGGAAAAAGATGAAATTTCCACGGTTGAAGAAACACCTCGTATCTCCAACAATAATGAAACAGGACTAAATCTATACGTCTGATAAAAGGTAATTATGCAAACCGGAAATAATATTGAACAAGCCCTGCAAGTAAATGCAAGCAATCTACGCAACTTAGCGGCAAAAAATAGCAATGACGGTAAAGAACTGGGGAAACAGGATTTCCTGAATTTACTGATGACTCAAATGGCGAATCAGGATCCTATGGATCCTATGGATTCTGAAGGTATGATGCGACAGTTGGCGTCTATGGGGACTGTAGAACAATTACAGAACCTCAATAGCCAGACCGCAAAAATGATGGAAATTCAGCAACACATTGCACGCTCCACTGCAGGTAGCTTGTTAGGCAAAGATGTCGAAGTTGGCGCTAGGGAAATACCTTTGAACAATGGCGAGACTATTCCTGTAACTTACAAACTCGATGGCAGTGCCGATCGTGTAATGTTGCTTGTGCATGATTCAACAGGAGAGATGATACGTGAAATTAATCTCGAAAGCAGAGCACAGGGTGCGCATGAATTTGCATGGGACGGTCGCGATAATGATGGTGACATGATGCCAAATGGAAACTACAACTACAATGTTTTCGCCAGAACCGATGGCGGGGAAGAGGTTGGTGTTACACTTACCAAGTCCGGTCAAGTTTCAATGATACGTTTTGAAGGTAGTGAACCGCTTTTGAAAGTCAATGGCGAGTGGGTTGAGGCTAAAGGAATAATTGGCTTGGGTAATAAATCTAAATTACGTTATCAAAGTGCGGTTCCTCTGCCTTACAAATCAGAACTTATGACACGTAAATCTCCTGTTTGGAGTTCAGATAATCAAGAATGAGAATTGTTGAACCTGAGAGTTCAATTTAAAATGAATAGTTTATAAATCACAACTATTTTCATCATATCTATGCGAAACGATGGAGTGTATCGCCTGATATATTTACTAATATTGTTTAAGGAGAAATAAAATGGCGTTACTTGGATCATTAAATACTGGAGCCAGTGGGGTAAAAACACAGGGCAAAACCATGCAGGTAGTTGGTAATAATATTGCCAACGTCAATACCTTCGGATTTAAACGCAACAGTGTTGCTTTTGAGGACTTAATGGGGAACGCCTGGCCGCAAGGTGCTGCCTTCACTAAAGCTAGTAATGGAGTAAAAATTGGTGGTGTAGAGATGGACTATTCTCAAGGGGCATTTGAAGCTACTACTCTCAACACTGATATGGCGATAGCGGGTGATGGTTTTTTTACAATTATTAACCCCAAAACAAACACAGAATCTTATACTCGCAATGGTCAATTTTCATATGACAAGGAAGGCTTTTTATCAACATTGCGCGGAGGCCGTGTTCAAGCCCTGAAAGTAGATAGGATTACAGGTGAAAGTAAAGGTATACCCGGTGCGTTACAAGTCCTGGGGCTTGTCGATGCACCTCAACCAACAGGGAATGGGATTAAAGGAACAGGAATTAAGCTTGCCGCAAACCTTGATGCTAATGCAACGGTTAAAGATGTTCCTGTGGATCCGACCAATGTACTTGACAGCATGTACAATTTTGCCACTTCAACCACAGTTTATGATGCTTTAGGTAATACTCATGCGGCGACAGTTGCGATGAGAAAACGTCCAGATCTCCCTGAACAAATTGATCCTGGTACCGGTCAACCTATTGCGGGAACTGGAGTAAGCAATCAGTGGGAATACTATGTCATGTTTGATGGCGCTTCTTTAGGTCAAATCCCTGGGACTATGGTTGCAGTTGGTGGTGGATTTATGCAGTTTACAGATGACGGGAAATTAATTGCAGCAACCGGTGGCTCATTTGAAGCACAGCCCGGAGGTGTAGATCCAGAAGGGAATCCTTTACCAGCAGGCCCCCCACGATTAATTCCACAACCAGTTGACCCAGACACAGGCGTTCCACAATTTGCAGTTCCATTTGGTGGAGGTGCACCTTTGGTTATCGGTCTTCACCTTGGAGATGGATTTAACCCTGATGACCCAACTGATCCAAGAACGGGGTTAGATGGCATCACTCAGTTTGCCGGACATTATAACGTACTAAGAGCTAGTGCGGATGGTAATCCTGCAGGTACTTTGGAAAGTATTTTCCTAGAAGATAACGGTACTGTGAACGGTATGTTTGACGCAGGATATAATCGTGCGATTGGTAGAATCGTTTTAACAAAATTTGACAACCCTGGAAAACTCGCTCAGGTTGGTGAGAACATGCTTGTAGAAACTTTAGGATCCGGAAAGAAAGTAACGGGTGAGGCCGGTACTGCAGGCTTAGGTGAAATACGTAGTAAAAGCCTGGAACAATCGAACGTTGATTTGTCTCAGGAATTTGTAAAAATGGTTGAAACACAGCGTGCCTTTCAAGCAAGTGCTAAAACAGTAACTACTTCTGATGAAATGATTCAGGATCTCATCAACATGAAGCGTTGATTTTTTAATGAAGAGAGGGCCACATTAGGCCCTCTTCCTTTCCTTTGTTTGCTTCTTTTATCCCCCAAATTAATTTACATATTCTTTTCGTTCCTCTTTTTCCCCTAAAATATAATATATAGTTTCCCCATAACAAATCCGTAGCCCGAAATTGGAAACACTAGATGATACAAGGTTTTTTCATTTCTGGGGAAGTAAGTAACTAATCAATTTTTTCTGGTCATTGCGCAGGTCTCTTTAATTTTGTCAGAATATTAAGAAAAACTTTCAGAGCTTTTTAAAGATTGATTAAACATCATTTCTCAGAAGGTATAATAGAGTCCGAAAAATGATGCAGTACCCCCAAGTGATAGAGGTTTATTTTCAGTTGCAACCATTATATCAGCCGAGGTATATTGCTGAGTAAGAACAATACCTATTCCATTTAAAGGTATGCGGACACCTAATTTGTAAAAAAATGGTTTATCTACCTGTCCGAAAACTGTTCCAAAAGTCTTAGAACCTTCCAAATTAAGTTCTTCCTGAACTTTTACTGAATAATTACCTGTCCCAAAACCGATGAAAGGGAACCAGAAATCTCCGCGATAATAAAAATTCAAACCGTACAACAGCCCAACTGCAGACAGCCTGACCGAAGAACTGTCATTTTCAAAACTATACGATTTGTTATAGCTATGTACTTCAAGACCGAAACCACTGGCGAAAGAACCGTTTGTCTTGTAAAAGTCAAATGATAAAATTATTGGGCTAACATCTCGATTTTCTTTCAAGTCACCATGTATTTCCTCCAGAGTTGACAAGTATGTATCTTTTCTTCCAACCAATGGAGCAGGACTTCCAGTATCCTGATTCCCATTTTGTAGGGCTAAGTAAATAACCGAATCATCGTTGCACCATCCTGTAAATGTAAAGATAAGCATAGATGTGGTAATCAATGATAGTTTTAATAATAATTTCACCAGTGAACCCCCATTTCCCAAAAGAAGACAAAATCAGTCTCATTACCAAAATTGTTGTAATCCTGTACAATTCCGGTTTCCCAAAAAAACGAGCTAGAGAGGAACTTGTAACCGAATGCGGAAACGCTGGTTGGGACACTCAGATTAGAATTCCTCTGTTCCTGACTTTCACCTTTGCTAGACCTAGAGCTTGCACTAGAAGTCGGAAAAATACTGCTTTGCGAAACTGTTTGAAAAACAAAAGAATCTTCTTCCGAAAACCGATATTCCATTGACATGAAACGGTGGAACAGAGAAGACGCAAATCCGTGACTATTTCCAATTCTAGTCTGTCCGTCACCAAAATATACAATCCAGTTGTCAAAACCCTTCGAAAGTATTAAATAATGTCCCCAGTCAACACCACCGCTGCGTATTAATTTTTGTTCCCCGCTGCGGTCCGTGTTGGCAAATTTGTAACTTAGTTTAAGGCTAGCAGCAGGCATAACCTTGCCCCCTTCTGACAGGTTCCATTTGAGATCCATGTTTGGTTCTCCCCTGACATTGAAAATCTGTTTTGAACTCGCAAAAATAAATTGGCCATCTTTGACAACATAATAGTCATATCGGTTACGCTCTGACAGGGCGCGGTAGGCACCACCTTTTTTGAAATTTGAAATGCCTATCATGCTGTGTACACTTTCAATGGTACTATCCATGATTCCACCGTCAAAAGATACAAACGGTAATTCAAATTTGAATTCTAACGAATCTGTTAAGCCATAGCGGTACTTGACTTTTTTGCGTTTGCTTTCCGCGTCTAAATAAAGACTAAATCCGTTGACTGTATTACCGTCTTTATCCAAAAAATCTGTTAAAGTAAGACCCCTCGCTGTTTCTTTTTTTGTGATTTGCTCTGTTGGTCCCTGTGTGTTGACAAATGTGTTTGCGATCTCAATCCCAAAAGACAATCTCGATTCTCCATTTTTTAAGGTCAAAGTGTTTTCAGGAGACATTCCAAGAAAAGGTTGGTTTACCAAAAATTGAGGCCTAATTTCAAGGGGACCCAGTCCAAAATTTTCTCTGCCGGCAAGGGCAAGTTTTTCTCCTAAGAAAAAAAACTGAAAAAATGCTAAAATAATTGAAAAACCTTTTATTTTCATAGACCTGAACTGAGTAAAAATAAATATCCTAATGGTTTAATTTTGGAAACATACCCAGCAAAAGTGAATCCAAGAGTTATGCCTTTTACCCTGTGAAAAATTTTGTCACAGTGATATGATTAATTTTAATTAATATTGGCGCTGTGTGGATCTCTTGCCGTAATTTATTGAACTGTAGTTTTTTGCTGGAAGAATCATTGCATTAAGAACTATCTGTTACTTGAAAACCTTTTTTCGAGGAAATTTATTAAAAACAATCCTAGTAAAGATAGAGGAAAATCACATGAAGCTTGAAAAAAAACTTGTTACCACAGGTTACTGGCTGTTTCGCTGGCGGAGTTATTTCCCAATTATAATGATTTTGATATTCATTCCCGCAATGGCGGAATATAAATATTTGGGAGGTGACCGGGAAATGACTACATACTGGGGACTTTTTAGTCTCTTTATCGGTTTGTTTGGTTTGTTTTTCAGAATACTGGTTGTGGGACACACACCGCAAAACACGTCTGGGAGGAATACCAGAGAGCAAATTGCCGAAGTATTGAATACAACCGGCTGGTATTCTGTTGTAAGACATCCTCTCTATTTCGGGAACTATCTGATGGGTCTTGGAATAGCTATCTTCCCTTGTATCTGGTGGCTACCTGTTATTTATACTTTGTCATTTGCTCTCTATTACGAAAGGATCATGGCCGCAGAAGAAGATTTTCTCAGAACTAAATTTGGAGAAGACTTTGAAAAATGGTCTGAAATTACTCCCGGTTTCTTTCCCGCGTTTTACAAATGGGACAGCCCTTCACTGGAATTTTCCTTTAAAAATATACTAAGAAGAGAATATTCTAGCCTTTTTGCTCTTGTTCTAAGTTTTTCAATTCTTGATATGACAGGAAACTTTTTGATTGAAAAGAAATTTTATCTTGTACCTATCTGGAACTATCTTTTCTGGATAACTCTTGTGGCATATTTAATTTTAAGAACCGTGAAGCGGCATACTACAATGCTGGATGTCAAAGGTCGTTAATTAGACATCTTTAATTAACTCATTGGATTTCAATTCAGCCTCGATAAATGTCTAAATTAAACGAAATGATACTAGAGTTCCGCGAAGACATCGGTCAAAGCATTGAAGGCCTAGCATTACTGATGCAGATGGATCCGGAAGAATATGCACGTCTGGAGAAAGATTGGATCCCTCCGGATGACACTCTTCAACGTCTCTGTGCTTTGTTTGAATGGAATTATCAGGACATTAAACGACTTGCAGATGTTACACCCTCTACAAGAAGCAGCAAAACTTCACCTCAAATTCATAAATCTGCTTCACCCGACAGTAATTCTGATAAGATTGCGTCAACACATTTAGCAAATTTGATCAAGGACGCAAGAGAGGATGCTAAACAGGACGCAGTGGGAATAGCGACTTTACTGGGTATCTCTGTAGATTACTATCAAGAGTTAGAAAATGGCGTTACACCACCTGACGAATTACTGCGAAAATTATGCTTACTGTTCGGATGGAATTACAATCAAATCCTGCAAAAAATCAATTCTCAGAGTTCTGTACTACTTGGGAACCTACAACCGCTGATTCATGCCAAAGAAATCCAGGCACGTCTACCGAAGCAAGAATTAATGGAAATTCCGGACATCTCTGGTCCAGTTCCGCTGCACGAACAAATACTTAAAGCGAGAGTTAATGCAGACCAAAATGTGGAAGGTATTTCCATTTTATTGCAAATTAATCCTGAACTATATGAACAGATTGAATCTGGAATTGTATTTCCCGATCCGGATTTGCTGAAACGTATCTCTTCTCTTTTCGGTTGGAATTATAATGAGTTGCTTAACCGCGAAAAAAGTTCTCATTTTAGCGAACTCCTGCCAGCAATAACTTCTCTAAATTCTCCTGATTCTTCCATTTCAGATATTAAACTCAGAAATATTCTACGGGAAATTTCTGAAACCTGGCGAAAACTTAGCAAAGATCATAAGCAGACTCTCCTGAAGCAATTGGAATTTCTCCGTGGTTCAATGGGAAATATGGATCATGAGAACTAAGGTTTTTTCAATCAAATTATGAATGATTCTTCTTTCCGTTTTTCAATAGACCGCGGCGGTACCTTCACTGATGTTTATGCTGAGGTTCCTGGCGAGTCCGGATACAGGATAGTGAAATTACTATCAGAAGATCCACAAAATTATTCTGACGCCCCACGCGAAGGCATCCGCCGAATCATGGAGTCAGTAACCGGTGAGACTTTCCCAAAAGATAGTTTCTCTGCGGATAAGATTGAGTGGATTAGGATGGGGACAACCGTCGCCACCAATGCTCTTCTGGAACGTAAAGGAGCTAATACTGTGCTGCTTACGACTAAAGGATTTAGGGATTTGTTGCAGATAGGGAATCAAAGTCGTCCTAAAATTTTTGATCTAAAAATCAGCAAACTAGATTTACTTTATAAAGAAGTAATTGAGATCGATGAACGCGTTCGAATTATCAGAAAAGATGAAATAACACGTGATAGCGGATTACAAATTATAAAAGGTACTACCGGTGAAAAATTCGCGATTTTAACAAAACCGGATTTGGCCGTTGTGCGTCAAGAACTGGAAGCAGTGTATGAAAGAGGTATTCTCTCCTTGGCAGTGGTTTTTCTTCATGCTTACGCATTTCCTGAACATGAACTCCAAATAGGACAGATAGCACGTGAAATAGGTTTTGAACAAATTTCATTGTCGCATGAAGTTATGCCAATGGTCAAAATGGTGGCACGTGGTGACACCACCACAGTAGACGCTTACCTCACCCCGCACATAAAAAATTATCTACAAAGTTTCCGATCCGGTTTTACCGATAATCTTAAAAATTCACAGTTACTCTTCATGCAATCTGACGGTGGATTGACCGATTCCACAAAATTTAAAGGTAGCAATGCCATTTTGTCTGGTCCAGCCGGAGGGGTTGTAGGTTATGCTATGACAATGAAGTCGGGGCAACCCGTAATTGGCTTCGATATGGGAGGTACCTCGACGGATGTTTCAAGATACGGTAAAGATTACGAATTGGTGCATGAAACCGAATCTGCGGGGGTACGTATTCAAGCACCTCAAATGAACATTAAAACGGTCGCTGCAGGTGGAGGATCAAGACTGTTTTTCCGTAACGGGTTGTTCGAAGTTGGTCCGGAATCCGCCGGTGCCCACCCTGGCCCAGTCTGTTACCGAAAAGAAGGATACTTGACGGTCACTGATGCGAATTTGGTGCTAGGACGTTTGCATCCAGAATATTTTCCTAAAATTTTCGGGCCAAACGAAAATGAAGCCCTGGATCTTGAAGCTTCCAGGGAGGCTTTTAAAAAAATAACGACCGAAATTAATACATATACCAGAGAGCGGAAACTTCCAGAGATGTCTCTGGAAGAAGTCGCCCTCGGATTTTTAAGGGTTGCCAACGAAGTCATGGTGCGACCCATCAGAGAAATTTCGGTGATGCGCGGTTATGATATCAAGGAACACGTTCTGGCCTGCTTCGGAGGTGCAGGCGGACAGCACGCTTGTGAAATTGCACGGGAGTTAGGCATTTCAAAAGTACATATTCATCGTTTCGCGGGCATTCTTTCTGCTTACGGAATGGGACTCGCTAACATTGTAGTTGAAAAACAAGAACCTTCGGCGTTCGTGCTAGCCGGAAATTATGATGATGGAATCTTCAAAATTATTTTAAAAAATCTCGAAAATTTATCAACCGACGCCAAAACAGAATTACTTGCTCAGGGCTATAAAAATGAACAAATTGAAATAAAACGTTATCTAAATTTGCGCTATCAGGGTACAGATACAGCATTGATGATCCCTGAAGAGGATTTGAAAGAAAATTCTGATTCAGCACTAAACAATGGTGAGTTTAGAATTTCAGATTCAAGTACGCAGCAACAGAAAAAAGAAGGAGGAATATCTGATTTTATTAATAATTTTAGGGAAACTTATCGGAGAGAATTTGGTTTCGAGTTGATAGGACGTGAAATCATTGTGGACGATTTACGAGTGCGTGCAGTCGCAAAATTCCCAGGACTGCAAAAATTTCCGTTAGATGTTGATTACAACACTCTGCAGGTGAAGGATAGTACAAGGTGTTTTTTTCTGAATTCAAGTTCTGCCAAAGGCAGTTGGCAGGAAACGCCGATTTACCGTCTGGAGAATTTAGACGCCGGGCAACATCTGCAGGGGCCTGCAATTGTGATTCAGAACACTTCGACCATACTTGTTGAACCCGGATGTTACGCCGATATTACAGCATACGGGGATATGGTTTTGAGTGTTGAAACCAAAACCTTCAGGGAAATCCGAACTGAGGCTGATCCGATTCAAGTTTCCATTTTCGGAAACCTATTTATGTCAGTTGCTGAGCAGATGGGACGCACCCTGCAGCGTACCGCAATATCTACTAACATCAAGGAACGTCTCGATTTTTCCTGCGCCATTTTTGATGAATCAGGAGGATTAGTGGCCAACGCACCACATCAACCGGTGCATCTAGGTGCAATGAGCGAGGCGGTTAGGCAACAGGTCAAACTCCAAGGAAAATATCTGAAAGAGGGTGATGTACTGTTGACCAATCATCCCATTGCAGGTGGAAGTCATCTTCCGGACATCACTGTCATAACTCCGGTCTGGCAAAACGGGAATGCTATTTTTTACATTGCGAGTCGCGGACATCATGCTGACATTGGCGGAATTTCTCCAGGATCAATGCCTCCTTTTTCACGTACACTTAAAGAAGAAGGTGCATGCATAAAAACTTTCAAACTTGTTGAAAACGGAATTTTCAATGAAGCAGGAATCACAGAATTGCTACAGGCTCCAGGAAAAATAGAACGTAAAACCGGAGAACCTGCGATCAGCGGTACCCGTTTACTTTCTGACAATATCTCAGATCTCAGGGCACAGGTCGCAGCAAATCAGCGCGGGATAGATTTATTGCTTGAAATGGTTGAACATTTTACTATTGAAACTGTTCAGGGCTTACCAGTTGTACAGGCGTACATGCACCATATCCAAATCAACGCGGAAGAAGCAGTGCGGAATATGCTTAAAGATCTTTCCGAACGCGAAGGTCTGTCAGAAGTGGACTCATTCGAGGCAAGCGATTTTCTGGATGACGGTAGTGAAATAGTTTTAAAAATAACGATCGATCGTCGTGAGGGCAGCGCAATTTTTGATTTTTCCGGAACGAGCACTGAATTATGGGGCAATCTGAATGCGCCAAGAGCAGTTACACATTCAGCTATTTTGTACAGTTTACGTTGTTTGATTGATCAGGAAATTCCTCTCAATCAGGGTTGTCTAAATCCTATTCAAGTTATAATCGAGGAAGGTTCATTACTCGCTCCATCAGAAAACGCAGCAGTTGTCGGCGGAAATGTTCTCACATCACAGCGCGTCACGGATGTGATTTTAAAAGCCTTTAGGGTATGTGCAGCCTCACAAGGTTGCATGAACAATTTTACTTTCGGTAATGAAAAATTCGGTTACTACGAAACTATAGGAGGTGGTGCAGGTGCAGGTCCTAATTGGCACGGACAGTCCGGGGTACACACTCACATGACCAACACCCGTATCACTGATCCTGAAATTCTGGAACGGCGTTATCCGGTTTTATTGAGAGAGTTTTCCATCCGTAAAAAATCTGGCGGTTTAGGAAAGTTTAGTGGAGGAAACGGACTAATACGCGAAGTAGAATTTTTAGAAGAACTTAATGCGGCGATTCTTTCTGAACGGAGAGTTCATCGGCCTTATGGATTAAACGGTGGGGAATCCGGGAAAAGCGGGCTAAATCTTTTTTTTCGTAAAAATGGTACTAAACTTTTTTTGGGAGGAAAAAATGAAATATGCGCTGAACCCGGAGACAGAATTCGTATTGAAACTCCTGGAGGCGGAGGATTTGGTAGGCTAGATTCTTTTTAGTTAGAACATAAAGTATAAGGGACTTGGTTTGGTCATTACTTGTACATTATTTTTTTTTTATATTCAACCAATCTCTAATTAATGGAACAAGTATAAAAATTGCTGCTGAAAAAATAAGAATCAGCGTCATTGGTCTTTCCCAGATAAATTGAATTCCGTTTGCGTTACGCATTGCCCTGCCGAAATTGTCTTCAAACATTTGACCAAGAACAAAACCGATCAAAAGAGGTGGTAAGGGGTAATCAGCAAATCTGAAGATAATTGCAATTACACCGAAGCCGATTAGAATTAGCAATTCTGTGGAGTTGTTTTGACCTATGTATGCTCCAGCCATGGCGAAAAATAGAACGAAGGGAATCAGATAACTACGTGGTATAGTAAGCAATTTTGCAATGTAAGGAACCAGTGGAAGATTAAGCACAAGTAGTATAATGTTGCCAAAGTACATCGATAGAATCACAGACCAGAAGACTTCGGGTCTATCTTGCATAAGTTGTGGCCCGGGTTGTAGATTGAGAGCAATGAATGCCCCCAACAGTACTGCGGTCGTTCCAGAACCAGGAATCCCGAGAGTCAGAAGCGGAACAAAAGAGCCAGTGCTAGCAGCATTGTTTGCGGTTTCTGGAGCAGATAGACCTTTGATTGAACCTTTTCCAAATTCTTTACGTTCTTTAGGGCTAGCGAGATTCCGTTCTACTGCATAACCTAGAAATGAAGCTATAGTCGCTCCAGTTCCAGGCATGACTCCAATTAGAAACCCCTGAATTGACTGCCTCCCAATTACAGGTGCTATGGACTTGGCTTCTTTGCGGTTAATGCGAAGATTATTGATTTCTTGAGATTTTTTCGAGCCGCTTTTTTCCCCTCGAATCTTATCAATTGCTAGAAAGAAGGCCTCAGGGACGGCGAACAATCCCATTGCTAAAGTGACAAAATTAATTCCACTTTGCAAATCCATTATACCCAAAGTAAATCTCGGTGCTTGGAAAAGTGAAGATTCTCCTACCGTTGCTAACATAAGCCCTAATATCGTCATCATAATTGCTTTCAGAACTTTTCCTTTCCCTGCAAAAGCAGAAATTGCAGACAAGCCTACAAGCATTAAGGCAAAGTATTCTGCAGACCAGAACAAAATCGCGAAGCTAGCCAGAGCAGGTGCAAAAAACATCAAAAGCACCACCCCAATAGTACCTCCGGAGAAAGAAGAAATTGCTGCAATTGTTAATGCCTTACCAGCTTGCCCATTACGAGCCATTGGGTAACCATCAAAGGATGTTGCCACTACAGCAGCCTCACCTGGAGCATTAATTAGTATTGAAGAAGTGGAACCACCAAAAATAGCACCGTAATATACTCCTGCTAATAAGATTAAAGTTGTTGAAGGATCGCCGATCTGGAGACTTACTGGAATCATAATAGCCACCACAGACATTGGTCCGAGTCCAGGGAGCATTCCTATAATTGTCCCTATGAAACAACCCAAAGCAGCAAAAAACATGTTTTGAAAAGTAAAGGCTGTTTCAAGGCCCAATAGCAATCCATCTAGCATATTATCTTATTCTGAAAACATTGTGTTAACGTTTAAGCTTTCTAAATCCTTAAATTTAAAATTATTTACTTTAATGTTATTAAAATATCCAATTAGGCCATGGTCTCAGGTAAATCGTCAAAACTTTTTCTACCAAATACCAGAAAATGACACTCGAAGAAATTGAGATAGGAATAAGAATTATGTAGCGCCTATCTCCCAATAAATAACCTCCAAGAAATAAAAATAATGATGTACAAAAAATAAATCCTAATTCACGTAAAGAGATTGAATAAATACATGCTAATATCAAGAGTCCTACCCCTTGAACCCAATTAAAATTTTGTGGATTTTTAAGATATTCACCATCAGCTCTATTTACGGTCCCGTCACTTTCTATTTTTTCATTTGAAGCTTTTGGTTGTATTAGAATAGCTATAGAACAAATAATGCCAGCAATAGACAACGCAATTGGCATTGTATTTGGCTTTACTGCTAGAAAACGTTCAAATGGAAGCAAATGGTAAGTATAGGACAAGAAACCGTAAGCACTTGAAAATGCTAAAAGTAACAACGCTATTATTCGGTTAAGATTTAGCATTTTTAATGGCAGGAAGAAGTGTAATATTTCCGGAAAGATTTTATACTTTCCGGAAAAATATAGCTCAAGCTTTCTACAAGAAGCCAAGCTCTCTCATAAGGTCACCTATAACTTTTTCTTGCTGCGCAAGAAAACCCATGAATTTATCTCCTGGATTATAAATATTTACCCAACCGTTACGAGCACGTACCTTTTCCCATTCTGGCGTACTATACATTTCTCCTAGAACTTTTATGTAAGCTTTACGCATGTTACTTGGTAGGTCTGGAGATGCAAAAAATCCTCTCCAGTTAACAAAAGTAACATTGTATCCTTGCTCAATCAAAGTAGGAACGTTTGGAGCAGCATCCACCCTCTCAGGTGAGGTAACAGCAATCATACGTACTTTCCCTGCTTTTTCCATAGCAACAGCCTCCGAGAAACCTGTTGAAAGTGCATCAGCTTCTCCGGACAGTAGAGCAGCCATTGCCTTTCCCCCAGCATCGAACGGTAGATATTTTACCGCAGTTGGATCAGCTCCAGCAGCTTTGAAGGCCATTGCAGGTACCAGATGGTCCATACTCCCAGGGGCTGAGCCACCTGCAATTGCAACGCTTTCAGGATTCTTTTTATAAGCTGAAACTAGATCCTTAAAGTTCCTGTAAGAACTTGCTGCTGGGACTACGAGTGCTGCATAATCACCTATTGTTCCAGCAATTAATGTAAGATCTCTGAAATTCTGCGGAAACACCTTAGTCAAAGAACGAATAACAATTGGTGTCGAATTAACCATAAGGGTCCCATGATTACTTTTGGAATTTTCTATTAGGTAACCTATGGCTTTCCCGCCACCTCCACCTGACATGTTTTCATAAGTTGCAGAGCCAATCAGTCCTGCTTTAGTAAGAGCTTCTCCGGTACCACGTGCCGTACCATCCCAACCTCCACCCGCACCACCGGGGATAAGAAAGTGAATTTTTTTGATTTCAACCGCAGATAAGCTTCCTAAGGAAATGATAACTGCCGCAAGTATTAAGGCAAACCGTTTTGTTAGTTTTTGCATTTTATTCTCCAAATTATAAAATTGATGAAACTAGCATTTAGCCAGAGTCTAATTTAGAAACGTAAAAACCATGTTATGAATTAACCTCTTTTTATGTAAAATATGATCAAAATGATATTTTTTGAGTCAAAACAAATCTTAAGACTATAAACTTCAATGAATCTAAACCGATTTAACGTGATGGTTTTTTTTGCTTATTACAATTCAATTTCAACTGAAATAAGAAAATACAACTATCAAAAGTTATGGTCTTTTACAACTAGCAGATTTACTCAAAAAATCTACAAGAGTGCTTTTACGTTGCTTAAATGCTAAAATAAAATTAAGTACTTGGCAAGAATAATCTAGAAAAACTATGAAATATTTAGACAAATTCAACAAATATAATAATTAAGAGACAACTAATGCCCAATCCCCTTTATGACACTTTGTTCGGAAAATACACCGGACATTCGACCACATTCCTATTTATGCCTGATGGGAAAAAAATCAGTCATGATTCATTCATACGTATGGCAGGACGTTCTGCAAATGCACTCAGCGAAATGGGACTTTCTGTTGGTGACCGTGTGGCAGTACAGATTGATAAATCTCCTGAAGCACTTGCAGTATATGCTGCTTGTGTTCAATCCGGCCTGGTTTACCTGCCCCTAAATACCGCATACACACCGACTGAAGTTTCGTATTTTATAGAAGACAGCGGTGCAAAACTATTTATCTGTAAAGGTTCTAAAGAAGAGCAACTTGCTGATGTCTCCAGTAAATTTGGAGCATCAATGGAAACATTGAATGCTGACGGTACGGGTTCATTCCCTGTATTGACACAAAATAAGGACGATTCGTTTAATACGGTTGAACGTGATACAGAAGATCTCGTAGCGCTCCTCTATACCTCAGGAACCACGGGACGTTCCAAGGGTGCGATGCTGAGTCATAGCAATTTACTTTCAAATGCGAATGCTCTGGCCGAGCTTTGGCAATTTACAGCTAAGGACGTCCTGCTCCATGCTCTACCTATCTTTCACACTCATGGTTTATTTGTAGCTACCAATGTGACTCTTGTGGCAGGTGGTTCCATGATTTTTATTCAGAAATTTGATTTAGAATCTATTGTCAGAAATATTCCAAATGCCACCACAATGATGGGAGTGCCAACTTTTTATACAAGACTTTTGAATGATTCACGATTCAACAAAGATTTAACGAGGCATATGAGGCTTTTCGTCTCTGGAAGCGCCCCTCTGTTGTCTGAAACACATGTTCAATTTGAAGCACGGACTGGGCACCGAATTCTTGAGCGTTACGGAATGACTGAAACAAACATGAATACTTCCAATCCATATGATGGGGAACGCCGTGCCGGAACGGTAGGATTCCCCATTCCAGGAATTGAAATAAAGATTACTGACTCGAAAACCGGAAAGGAGCTCTCAAATGGTGAAATTGGTGAAATTGAAGTACGTGGACCAAATGTGTTCCGCGGTTATTGGCAAATGCCAGAAAAAACGGCAGAAGAACTACGCAAAGATGGTTTCTTTATCACAGGTGACTTAGGTTCTATTGACCACGACGGTTATCTCCAAATTTCAGGGCGCAACAAAGACGTCATTATTTCAGGTGGATATAATATCTATCCAAAAGAAATTGAACTTTTACTCGATGATCAGCCGGGTGTAATGGAAAGTGCAGTGATAGGCTTAGCACATCCGGATTTGGGAGAAGTAGTTGCAGGTATATTAGTACCCGAACATGGTGCGTCCCCGGATCTTGACGAGTTGGCAAAAACAATTAATTCATCGCTTGCGAAGTACAAACAACCTCTAAAATTACTCGTTATTCCAGAACTTCCTAGAAATACTATGGGGAAAGTTCAGAAAAATATTTTAAGGGAAGAGTATAAAAATCTCTTTATGCCTTGATATTCTTGCTGAATAATATTTTCAAGATTATTGGGATATTTTTCTAAGTCCAGCCTCAAGAATATCAAGGCAATTTATTGATATATTGTTAATATTTTAAAAATAACAGACCACATTCTTATTAAGGATCAAAAATCGTAATGAGCCCATTTTCTGTCGCATTGAACACACTTGTATTACAGGAAGTATGAAAGAATATTTTCTATATAAATATATAGTTAGGAAGTACTAGACACTCAGCACTTCCATATAATGGTTGACATTTATGAAAAAATGATTGATAATTCAAGGTATATTATCAAATATTAAGTACTAAATATGATTAACAATCCTTAGCAATTAGAGAGAAAAGCGGGATAAGTTAGTAAATATCTTAATTTTACTGCAAACAAAAGAATAACTAAAAAGAGTGTAAAATGGAATTTGGTGAACAAATGACACAGTGGAGGGAAAAATCGGGTTTAACTCGCAAAGAGTTTGCGAGAAAACTTAGCGTTTCATTGACTGCTGTAAAAAATTGGGAAACTGGACACTCAACTCCCAAACTTACTAAATACAGTGAGATTGCAAAAGTGTTAGCTATTGACGTGAGAGAAATGGGTCTTGATAATGACCTTGATCTTGAAAGGATCGGTGATAGGATCAAATATGCCCGTCTACTGAGAGGGATGTCGATAGAGGCATTTGCATATGAACATGGTTTTGCAATTCAAACTGTGAAAAGCTGGGAATCTCATGCCGCAGAGGTCACAGAAGCCTCTTTGGAGCGTATTTCACGTGCACTGAAAATTCCTGCTCCTTTCTTTGAAATGAAGAATGATCCTCACCAAGAATTAACCGACCTTAAATAATCAAAGGGTTACAGTTATATTGCTAAACCCGTCATTTAATTAACAGTCCTTGTTAGTGCTTCTTTGAATACAGAATTACCTTCGTCCATTTTCAAGGCGTTTTCGTAGTGTTTTCTTGCTTGTGAAATCTCACCCTTTGCTTCAAAAGCCAAACCAAGGTTGTGTTCATCTTCAGCTGTCCTCTCGTCCAGAGCTTGCAGAAAAGCAACTGCTTCATGGTATGCGTTTCCCCTAATTAAATTAACCGCAACGCTGTTCCCATCTTGCACAAGTAATTCTGCCGTTTCTTGATAAGGGCTAATTTGTTTAGTAAATTGTCGTGCGACTTCTCGGCCAAGTCTAATTTTCAGATCTAATGGTGTTTGTGGAACCTGCACATCATTTCTCAGGTTAAATCCCCTAGCAAAATATTCAGTTGGTTTTGTAAAGGATAATCCTGCACGGTCAATTTTTGAAAGAAGTGACCCAGAAGACTCTTCATCAGAAAGATAATATTTTTTAATTGCGTTTTTTATTTTTATCGGTAAATGCGATGTAGCTACTGAACCTCCCCACTTCTGGGCAAAGTAAGTCCTAAAACTTTGTGGAGGAATTATTTCACTGCCGTCATTTTTCCGAACCAGAGAAAATTCAACTTCCAGGGCCGCTATATGTTCCACATATGGTGTTGCTATCACAAACCCAATTCCTGAGGATTCCGCCCCCATTGAAACAACACTTGTGAGAAAAGATTGTTCGAGGGTGGCTCCTTTGTTTTTAACATTTGTAAAATATGATAGGTCCTCCTGTGATTCAATAATAATTTCTGCGTATTTAACTTTTCCATTAAGAACTGCAACTTTGGACTCATCCGGAAGTACGCCACTATATCCGGTTTCCTTTCCAGTAGTATTTATCAACTGATATGGTGAGTGAAGTGAAAGTTCATGTACCAAAGCGGCTCTAAGCAAATCAGCTGTTAGGTCCCCGTGTTCATTTTTTGATTTTAACTTAGAAATGGATGGTTTTAATAATTTTTCGGTTCCTTTAAAAATCAAGCTCAATTCGGATGTAGTCTCATTAGGAAACTTGATCTGTCCTGATAATGTTTGAAAATTACCGACCTCAATGTAGTTTATATTTTCAACTAGCTGAACTGGTGGACGCTCTATTTGAAAACTAACTTTTGGTGCACAGGCAGTGATTAAAAATGAACAAAGGCACAAAAGAAAAAATACGCTAAGTTTTACTTCAGAAACATCTTTATGCTTTTGGGAGGGAAAGATGAAAAAACTATTTGATAGTATGAGTTTCATTAAATCAACCATAAAGTAATAAAATTAAAAACGAAACAGACTATCGCGAACCAATTTGTCTTTGTAATTGTGGATGTTCACGTCGAAGTCTTTCAATGCGTCCAAGTCCTTTTGCAAAAAGCAGGTTCTCCGGATCAGACTGCCAGGCCTCTCTGTAGGTAGTCTGGGCAAGTCCATAGTCTCCTATTGCTTCAAAGCAAAGTCCTAGGTTATATAGATCATTTGGATCAGGATTTTCGGCAGTAACCTGCTGCAATTTATCTATTGCTAAATCGTAAGCACCCGCCTCAATCAAAATTTTCGCATTGGTTAAGCTGCCTTCAGCAATAGGGTAGCTAACAACTTTTTCTGTGACAGCAACTCGACGTACAAATCCGCTTGCAATTGAAAGCGCCATATCCGCAATCATTTGGTCAAATGAAGGAAGAACATCTTCGGAGCTTTCAATACTGTTAGCCTTTGATTTTTTCGTTGATGATAATACTGAGGTGAAATTTTTTGAAATCTGCCGAAAACTTTCTTCGCTCCTTCCGCCAATTCGCTGAGAGTAAGTTCTAGTCTCAAAAGTAGTTGCGACCACTTCTGTAGGCAACAAACGAGTCATTTTCATTTCAAGTCCTAGTGTACCACTTGTTGATTTATAGGGCCACCAAACCACTTGATCAACAGTCAAATTCAGTCCGATACTATTTCTGGATCGAGGTGGGCGGAAATACTCCAGACTTTCTTTGCTTAAGTCAACTCCATCTGTGCGTTCAATTTCAAGCCAGAGTTTTCCATTGATAACTGCGTCAACATTTTTAGTTTTGTAACCACGTACTGAAACCAATCGCTGAAGTGCAGCGTCATTTTCCAGCTTTTCAAATTCATCGCTAAAAATAACTTTAAAGTACGGAGTAGCAGTTAACAGATTTATTACTCTTGCTCTTACTGAGCGACTAATGGATTTTTTTTGATCCTCAGTATGTAAGACAGGATGGGTTTGCCAAAGACCGTTTCGTTCCGTTTTATATTTTAAAATAATACTCCCTATCTCAAAATTTCCTACCGCTACAGTTTTAATTTTACTAGTATTTATTTCTGCGGGTGAAAGTACATTAAGTGTTGCTTTCGCACAACCAGATACTAATAGAACCGATATAAGAAACATAAACAATAAAAAACTATAGGCGTGATAATTTAAAAATTTCATTGTTTCACTTTCTTATTTTTGAGTTTGTGCGGCCAATGTTTTAGTTTCAGAAAGATAACGACGGGTTCGTCCAATTCCCTGTGCATAAAGTTTTGTGCCCGGACTTTTCTCAAGTGCAGTAATGTAAAATCTGCGGGCATCTTCGTAATCTTCGGGACTTAAGGCTCCTGATTCATAAGCTAAACCTAAATTATACCAATCCTGAGATTCTCTTTTTTCAGCTGGAATTGCCTCGATAATCTGCTGGGTTTTTTGGAATTTTCCATCTTTGAGTAGATTTACTGCTTCTTCTCTACCTCCGTCTGCAACCTCTACTTCAACCATTTGCTTGTATGGAGAAATTGTGCGGATGAATGATTCCAAAGTCCTCTTCACCAATAGCTTTATCACCTGTCGTTTTTCTTTTGGTAACAGGTCATAGATATCTGGGCTTGCCAATCCTTTTGGCCCATAAAAAATTTGTTTTGGATTGCTGCGTGATGCTAAAGCAATCTGGCGGTTAGGTATTGGGAAAATAGGAATCCTAGTGATACTGACCAGACTTCCTAAAGTTAGAGATATGAGATGGCTTTCTTTGATGTTGCGGTAGGAATCTTTTTCGGTAATACTGCGACCGAAACTGGCTGAATCAGCACGTATTGCAACTGTTTCCCTAATTAGGCCAATGATGTTAAAACTGAAATTTGCCTGAGCAAAAAGTGAAATGTTTTTGTAATCATAAATCCGCACAACTTGATTTTTAGGCGGTATGCCTTCATTTAAACCAGCCAGAGATAATGCTGATGAAACGGCAAATTCCGCTGCGTTTCCAGCAAAATTTCCTCTCCGGCAAACATATCCACGCCATTTATCCAAAGTAATGGCTTCATTTGTAATTGCTGCTGCACCTGCTGAGGACAGCCTCCCACTTATACCACCAGTACAAGTGGCAAGGTCAGTAAACTGTCCTTGGTCTACTTCCCCGCCGCTTATAACCTCTCCTTGAATTATCGCGACCGTTTCCTTTTCTGGATTAAATTGGCTACCATCTAAAGTATTTACTACGCTGACTTTGAAACGTCCGAAACGATTGAGTGTATCCGCTAGTTGTTGGATAACTTGATTTTTTATGCCAAGTTTATCATTCGTTTCATCCACCAGATCTCCACGTATAAACACTTTTTTTACTTCAAGAGGGACCGTTATTCTGGAAGGTCTTTGTACTTCAAACTGTGAAAAATTTTGTCCGGTACAGGCAGATATAAATACTGAGGCGTACAGGCAAAATAATGCTACAAAATATTGTGCGTGATTTAAATATATTTTTTTCATGTTTGCATCCTGCCTACTTAATTACAGTTAGTCAATAGTGTACACAACTTTAATGAAAATTGTGGCAAAAATCATATTGATTTTGTATCAAACCCTATCGATTTTTAAATGTAATTCCCTAAATTACGGTTTGTTTCTGAAATTGTCCTTTCCAGTAAACTCAATTATTACTTCTTGCCGTAAACAGTCCGGAGATTATGTTTTGAAATATCCTGATCATCCCAAATTTTCTAGACTACATTCTACTGAATGGAGGGACAGTTTAACTCGATCCGTTAATTGACAAGATGACAAAATATACGTAATATCTAAACCTAAATAGTAAACTAGAAAGTCAATAGAAACAATAAAGTTCAACATGACCGCAAAATCTTTAAACCCTGATGCTTCTGGTTATTATGGAGATTACGGGGGGATGTTCATTCCAGAAATATTACGTACTACTTTTGACGAGTTAATTGCTGCTTTCAACGAAGCCAAGTTAGACCCGAGATTTTGGCAAAGTTATGTGGACTTGATGCAGACTTATTCCTGCCGCCCTACCCCAATCACTCCACTACTAAATTTTGCCGAGGCACTGGGTGGTAAGTTTCAGATTTATTGCAAGCGTGAAGATTTAAATCACACAGGTGCACACAAGGCAAATAATTGTATGGGACAGGGTTTGCTCGTTCAACGTATGGGCAAAAAACGAATAATTGCAGAAACAGGTGCTGGGCAGCACGGGGTAGCTTCCGCAACCATGGCCGCGAAAATGGGCCTTGAATGCACCGTTTATATGGGCGCGATTGATGTGGAACGTCAACGCCCAAATGTTTTCTGGATGGAACAACTTGGAGCAACTGTAGTTTCAGTTACCGAAGGCACAGCAACACTCAAGGATGCCATCAATGCTGCCATGCGCGACTGGGCGGAAAGTATGGAAACCACACATTATGTTTTAGGTACAACCTGTGGTCCACACCCTTTTCCGGAAATGGTGGCCTGGTTCCAGTCAATCATTGGTCAGGAATCACGTCAACAAATGTTAAAAATGTACGGTAAATTACCCGACAAAATATATGCTTGTGTTGGGGGTGGTTCAAACGCCAGTGGAATCTTTCTGCCATTTCTGGAAGAAAAAGAGGTGGAACTGATCGGTGTTGAAGCAGGAGGTCACGGACTTGATTCTAAACTACACGCTGCACGTTTTTCCGGAGGAACAGTGGGAGTAGCACAGGGATACAAAACGTATTTTTTTCAAGACGACGAAGGACAAATGATGCATACGCATTCAATTGCGGCTGGGTTAGACTACATAGGGGTCAGCCCGATTCTGAGTCATCTCCATGATCAAAAGTGTATCCGTTTTACAGCAGCCACAGATGATTCGGTTATTTCAGCTACAAAGTTGCTGATCCGTACAGAGGGGATAATCCCAGCTTTGGAGAGCGGGCACGCTTTTGCCGCAGTAGTTGAGGAGGCTCCAAACATCCCAGATGGAACTCAGGTTTTAATCAATCTTTCCGGACGTGGTGACAAAGATATTTTCAACATTGCTGAAGCCATCGGTGATGAAAAATGGGATGAGTTTTTGAGATCTAAGGCAAAAAGTAATGAGGTAAATTCCGTTTCCAAATTTTAAATTTACAATTTCATGAACCTGACAAATTATTTAAAAAATCGACTCGATCCACTTTACGGTGGAATTGAAAATCCAGAAATCAAACGCAAAATTCTGCTTATGACCCACGTAGTGGTGGGTTATCCGTCTTTGGAAGCAAATTGGAAAATGTTGGAAGCGATGGGTGAAGCAGATGTGGATTTGGTTGAGTTGCAGATGCCTTTCAGCGAACCGAGCGCCGACGGCCCTCTTTTTGTCAAAGCAAACCAAGAGGCACTCTTAAACGGTATGTGCTGGCAGAAATATTTTGACGTGATGACGCGTGCCAGCGATAACTTTGATTATCCGGTTTTGATGATGGGATATTATAATACTGCATTTGCCATGGGATTTGGAAATTACTGTTCAAACATTCGGACAAATGGTGGTGAGGGTTTTATCATTCCTGATTTGCCACTGGAAGAATTCGGTGATTTATTCGAGCATAGCAAAATTCATGAGCTTGACCCGATATTACTCTGTACTCCAACCAACACAGAGGAGCGAATGCGAAAAATATGTGGACATGGCAGTGGTTTTATTTACTGTGTTGCAAGAAAAGGAGTTACTGGTAAAAACACTGAACTGGACGTAAGCGCTGATAAATTTTTAGACCAATGCCGTCTCTATACCGATTTACCTTTGGCCTTGGGGTTTGGCTTATCAAAAGATGAAGATTTGCGCCGGTTACATGGTAAAGCTGAAATTGCAATCGTCGGTTCTGCTTTGTTGAAAACCTGGGAAACAGAGGGTGAAATCGGTTATCGTAAACATTTAATGTCTTTGGCTAGTGCGAGGGAATAATTTACACAACAATGCCTATACATATTAGTGACGCTGAGATCAGAGCTTATGCTAATGATGAAACGGTTTTGATAAAAAACCTTCTTAGCACGAATGAAGTTGAGGATCTGAGGTTAGGTGTCGATAAAAATATATCCAATCCTAGTTCTTGCTCCAAGATTACAAGTGATGGGAATGATCCAGGCTGGTTTCTTGAAGATTTTTGCACCTAGCAGGAAAATCCTGCATACCAGAGAATTATCCTTGAAAGTCAAATTTCAGACATGGTGGCAAAACTGATGAGCTCTTAAAAGGTGGGTCTGTATCACGACCACATGCTGGTGAAAAATCTGGAACCAAGCAAAGGACTCCATAGCATCAGGACCTACCGTATTATAACATTGAAGGAAGACAAAATGTCAGTTTTTGTACCTGTTGATCCAGTACCACTTAAATGGACACTTGAATTTGTTGCCGCATCACACCTAAGAGACTGGTATTTGCCGCGGACATTTCTCAAAAAAGAGCCAAAGTGGTTTGCTGAAGTGAGTCTCATGGAAGCTCCAGATATCGAAGCTGATCAGGATAAATATCGTATTTTAAGCTGCTCTCTTGAACCGGGAGCTGCAGTAGCGTTTCATATTCTCACGTTGCATGCTGGCCCTGGCACAGAGGTTCTGTGTTGTGTTTTTCTCTACGTAAGCTTTGAGATGATTTCAGGTATACCCCATGCATTTGGAAAACTTCTTCAGAGTTCCCAGGACTCTCCGCAGAACTTAGAGATGGTGTACCGTTGGATCATAAATTTTTCCCGATTATCTGGCCTACAAATTTTGCATAATTTTTTCTTCATAAAAACCCAATGACCGTTCCTCAATTAGAAACACCGATGATGCGTCAATTCAATGCCATCAAAAAGGAACATCCCGACAAACTACTATTTTATCGAATGGGAGATTTTTATGAAATGTTCGGGGATGACGCGATTGTAGGGGCAAAAGTTTTGCAAATTGCCCTGACTTCGCGGGATAAAAAAAAGTCGCTACCTATGTGCGGTGTGCCTTACCGTGCATACGAACAATACTTAAACAAACTTACGATGGCAGGTTACAAAGTGGTCATTTGTGAGCAAATGGAAGACCCTGCCAAAGCACAAGGTCTAGTCGCGCGAGATGTTGTCAGAGTCGTTACTCCCGGAACTACAGTTTCACCTCAATTGATTGATCCCGACCGTAATCATTATTTACTGGCAATTAACGTGGAATTACGTTCCCAATGCTTGGGCATAGCCTTTGCTGATCTGTCAACTGGAGAGTTTGAAGTTGTAGAGTTTAATCTGCATGAAACTCAACGATTCTACGATTTCATCATACAATTAGCACCTCAGGAAATTCTCCTCACACAAAGCCGTTCTGAAGCAGAATCAATGTTTCTTGAAGAACTAATGCAGCGAATGACACAATTCTTAGATGAAAGGAACACCTCAGAAGTTAGTTCAGGGGTCTCGGAAAATGAAAAAATGAGAGTTGCCGACGGACATGTAACTCCATCAACCGGACTTTTTAATTTTATTGATCCATATCATTTTGATAAAGAAGCAACTAAGCGTATTTTAAAAAAACATTTTGAAACGCTAAATCTTTCAGGGTTTGGAGTAGATGATTTACCACATGCGATATCTGCCGCTGGTGCATTATTGCGTTATTTGGAAGAAACTCAAAAATGCGACTTGAGTCATTTTACAGCTTTGCGGAGGCATTCTTTTGAAAAAACAATGCTGCTGGATGATGCTACAGTTGTGAATCTTGAGCTGTTTGATAGTCAGTCCGGAACAAGAAAACATACACTTTTCCATATTCTTAATTACACTCAGACCCCAATGGGTGCACGGCTTTTCAGGCAGTGGCTACGTCAACCACTGCTTGATCTTGAGGCAATAAATGAGCGTTTTGACAGTGTCGAAGAGTTTAGAGTTAATTTTATGCTCTGTGAAAAATTACGTGAAAGTTTGGGTAGTATCCAGGATCTACCTAGAATCATGGGGCGTATCAATTTGCCAGTCGCAGGTATAAATGACATTGTGGCTCTACGTGAATCTCTGAAACCTGTTCAGAAATTGCCGCTTTATTTGGTGGAATTCCAATCGCCATTATTAAAAATAATTTCCGATAATTTTGACCCGTTAACAAAATTGTTAGATCTGCTGCATCGTCAATTCTTCGAAACACCCTCCGTTAAACTAAGGGAAGGTGGATTTATGGCTGCAGGTATTTCAGAAGAATTGGACGAACTACGTAACATTTCGAGGAACTCAAAACAATTACTCAACGAAATGTTGCTGAATGAACGTGAGAAAACGGGAATAGGCTCATTAAAGATCAGTTACAACAAAGTATTTGGTTACTACCTTGAAGTCAGTAATGTTCATAAAGCTTCAGTTCCAGATAATTACATCCGAAAACAGACTCTGGTAAATGCTGAGCGATATATTACTTCTGAGCTTAAAGAATTTGAGGAAAAAATATTCACTGCAGAAGATCGCATTGGAGAATTGGAGTATGAACTTTTCCAAAAGTTAAAAACAGAGATTAACACAAACACCAGACAAGTTCAGAAAACCGCACAGGATATTGCCATCGTAGATACGCTGGCTGGATTGGCTTACGCAGCAGAACACTATCAATATGTACGACCTGTTCTGCATCCACTGCAGGCACCCAGAAAATTATATTTAAAAGACTGTCGCCATCCTGTCATTGAACAAATTGATTTGGGTGAAGTTTTTGTGCCGAATGATTTGGATTTAGTAGAAAATAAATGCCGTATCATGTTAATCACAGGACCTAACATGGCAGGCAAATCTACTTACATGCGTCAAGTTGCCTTAAATGTACTCATGGCGCAATGTGGAAGTTTTGTTCCTGCAACGAGTGCAGAAATTTCTGTAGTAGATCGCATATTTACACGTGTTGGAGCTTCTGATAATTTAACTCTCGGTCAAAGTACTTTTATGCTGGAAATGAATGAAGCAGCAGCAATATTAAACAATGCGACTGACCGCAGTTTAATAATTCTGGATGAAATCGGGAGGGGGACAAGCACTTTTGACGGAATCAGCATTGCCTGGGCAATTGTAGAACATTTGCAAAAATTGAATGCTCTCACGCTTTGTGCTACTCATTACCATGAATTGACTGCTCTTGCGCAAGAGTTGGACTCAGTTGCAAATTTCAGCATACGTTTAGAGGAAGAAGGAGAACAAATTATTTTTCTTCGTAAAATCGTTCCCGGAGAAGCTGATAAAAGCTATGGAGTGCAAGTGGCAAGACTTGCTGGTCTGCCAAAAAGTTTGGTAAAACGTGCGCTGGAGGTGATGGAACAATTAGAAGAGACGTCAATGGTCCACCATTTGCCTATACCTATAGATGAGGCAGAGCAAAAACAAGAATTATTGACTGAAGCTAGTTATAAATCGAACAATTTGCTGAGTGCATCGGAAGATACAGCTAATCAATTGTCTCTTTTTCCAGAAGAATCTGTCTATCTGGATGAATTGCGTAAATTAAATTTAAATGAAATGACACCACTGCAGGCTTTAAATTATCTACATGAAATAACTCATAGACTGCGGCAAGAATGATAAAATTGAGTTAGACAATTTTAAACAAGAAATTGGAAAACCTGAAATGAGAATTGCTGTATACCCTACTAGTGCAAATCCTCCAACGTATGGTCACGCAGACATCCTAGTACGAACAAGTAAACTATTTGATCATGTTTATTGGTCTGCAGCCATGAATTCTGAGAAGGAATATATATTCACTGAAGAGGGACGAGTAAAGATGATGAATGAATATGTGAAACATTATGATTTAAAAAATGTCACTGTAGAAGCTTTTAGAGGTTCAACTATTCGTTACGTACAGCGACGTAAAGCTCAAATAATTGTAAAAGGTTTACGCAGTCTTGAAGATTTTCAGGGCGAATTTCAACAGGCAGTTGGTAACAAGGGTATTGATCAGGATATAGAAACTTTTTGCTTATTTGGTAAGCCGGATCTTTTTGCCATAAGTTCTACTCTTGTTCGTGAGTTAGCATTTATGGGAGAGTCAATCGAAGCCTATGTACTTCCTTCAGTGGCAGATATTGTGGCAAAAGTTCTTCAAAATAATCCTAATAAAACAGCATAAATGAGCATAATCAAACTACGTATAGACAATCTGGTATTTGGTGGATTAGGTTTTGTTTTCTTGCTGTCCATAATGACAGCCGATTTCAGGGATCCTACAGTTTTTAACCAGTTATATCCTTCGGAAGGAATTCAAAACTGGATCGGTTTGATCGGCGCGATTATAGGAGGTTCAATGTTAGAAATCTTTGGCCCGTCAGCCTTATTACTACCATGGCTATTTGTGCGTATATTTTTGCACCAACCACATAGTGTTTCTGTTTTGGCAGGAATTTATTATTCTTTTGTTCTCGTTTTTTTAATTTCAATATTCCATGAAATTGCCATACAGTTCACTCTCATTGAACCCGGCAATTCAGTTTTTTTGTGGCAAAATGGCTATTTAGGCAAATTAGCTTTAGAATGGATCAAACACTCGATGGAACTTGTTTTTAGTTTACCTGCTCTTGTGGTTATGTTTTTTATCTCTGTATTACGCATGAAACGACTACTTTCTCCACTGCCTTTATTTTGGGGACTGTTGTCTGGAATTCAAAATTTAATCACACATTTTCTAAACAAAATCATCTCTCCTCCAATGCCTGAATCTCAACCTAAAGAGGATCAGGTTAACTTAAAAGGACATTCATTTTTTGAAGATAATTCCTCAGCATATAAAATCTAATTGCAGAAGAAGTCTTTCCGTCCTTTTCTGATAATCTTTACAATCTTGATTTTTCCATAGATTCGAGTCATTATTATTTAACAATTCTGGATCCTTCCAAAATATTATTTTTTCAAACTTTAAAAAATTTTTTGTTAACAGAGATGAAATGCAGATCAAGATACTTTATTGCGTAGTTTGAAACTACGAACCACGCGCGGTCAGTTTGGCTGCGGAATTAAAAGATTCACTCGATGCTCAAGTAGAACTGCTTTCAGGCGAACGGGGTGATTTTGAAGTGGTTATAGATGGAGAATTAGTGTTTTCTAAAAAAAGTCTTTCAAGATTTCCTGAGGACGGTGAAATAACTAATTTAATCAGACCGTGACTATTCCTATACTAACCTTTTTAACCAGTAGCCTAATCAATCCAAAAAAGAGAGCCAAAATTCACCTAAATTCTGGCCATCAAAATTAGTATAACTGAAATTATTGTGAATTATAAAACTTGAATTAAAACTTTCAATAGGATCCCTTAGAAACACTCTTGCATTTTACAAATGCAAGAGAACCCTTAGAAATCTGCTTTTAACGCAGCACGTATTTCGCGCTTAAGATCTTTATTTCGCTGTTTTGCAGCTGCTTCGCGCTTTAGCCGTTTTGCTAAAGATGGTTTACAGTGATATTTGCGTTTCTTTATTTCTTTAAAAAGTCCTTCCCTGATCAAGGTCCGCTTTAATTGCATCATTGACCGACCGACGTTCCCGTCACGAACTTCTACTTTGATTGGCATATATTAACCGCTTATACAAAAAATTTTAGAAGATGATCTTTTAATAACCCTTTATTATGATGCACAAAATAGACAAAGGCAATCTTTTTTATTACTTTTTTTCAGTTTGTTCCTCTGGTGCAGGCAGTGCAGCACGTTTTTTTAATTCAAGTAATTCAGAATCCATATCTGTAGAGTCGTGTCCTAATTCTTCGAATTTACTTTCTAAACTATCTTTATCAGACCCACTGCTTATTTCCTGATAAGCTTCAGCACGGGCCTCCATATTTTCAACTTTTTCCTCCATTCTCTCAATAGTTTCCAGCGCTCCCGAATTATCACCAAGTCCTTCCATGGTTTGAAATATTTTCTCCTGAGCTTCTGCCTGTTTTTGTTTTGCTAATAAAATACCTTTCTTACGTTTTATTTCATCTATCTTATCTTCCATAGACTGGTAATTATTTCTGAGTATTTCCGCGTTGTTTCTATGCATTTCCAACTGTTTTTCAAAATCCAAAGCCCGTCTATGGTGTTCTTTTTTTCTTGTAAGAGCTTCTTTTGCTAATTCATCTAATTCCTTCTGTACAGCCAAAATTGCTTTTTCCTCCCATTTTTCGGCTTCTTTATGTTCTTTTTGGGTGTCTCGTTCCAGACTTTTTTGTAGCGCTAAGGCTTCTGTCATCTGCTGTTTAGCTTTTCTTTTTTGAACTTCTAGATCGGAAATCATTTGCTTGAGCATTTTTCCCGGATCTTCTGCTTTGTCCAGTAAGTGATTTGCATTTGAACGAAACAGGTTGAACAATCGTTGTATGATTCCCATAGTTTTACAGATAGTTGATTAAAAGAGTTGTTTTCGCTTGTTTGAGGGCAGAATATTGAGTGCTTCGCGATACTTTGCGACTGTTCTGCGGGCGACTTTGATTCCGCTTTGCTTCTCAAGAATATCAGCGATTTGTAAGTCTGTATAAGGTGATTTCAAGTTTTCTTTCTGTACCATTTGCAGAATCATATCTTTAATACGTTTTGAAGAAACCGCATCCCCTCTACCCTGATCGATACCGCTGGTGAAAAAATATTTTAGTTCAAATATTCCTTGAGGCGTATGTACGTATTTGTTAGTAGTGATACGACTGACGGTTGACTCGTGTACATCAATATCTTCTGCAACATCCTTGAGTACAAGAGGCCGCAAAAAGTGAATGCCGTGCTCAAAGAATTTCTTTTGAAAACGTAAAATACTTTTTGTCACTCGATAAATGGTTTTTTGCCTTTGCTCAATACTTTTTAGCAACCATTGACCTGCTTTAACTTTTTCTAAAATATACTCTTTGGTGAGACTACCGTCTTCTTCCATCGAGTTGCTCAGATCCTTATAATAATTGCTAATACGAAGCCGAGGCATACCTGCGGAATTTAAAGCAACTTTATATTCATCATCTTTTTGATAGATATAGACATCAGGAATTATGTAATGGTGCGATGGATTTGAAATAAACTCACGTCCCGGTTTTGGCTCAAGAGACATTATCAAGCGATAAGACTCAATCACATTTTCAAGGTCCTGCTTATGTCTTCTTGCTATCTTTTTTAGATCTTTCGATTCCAAAAGAGGCATGTCATTTTTGACAATACGAGCACTCAAATTTTGGCTTTCACCCAAAAAATTCAACTGTATCAAAAGACATTCCTGTAAACTTCTAGCACCAACTCCATTTGGGTTAAATTGTTGAATTATTCCAAGAACATATTCTACAAAAGAGCACGCTGCTATTGATAATTCAGGTCTATTTGGACCTTCTTCCCGAATATGTTTGTTTTCTTCAGATTCAGCAACATCTGTTTCCTTATTTTTTTTCTTCTTGGTTGTTTTGCCTGATTGGAACCGGAGATCCATTAATTCTTTGTCAATTTCTGGAAGTTCAGGTAATTCACCTTTTTTATGACACAGGTTTATTTGATCGTACAGATCACTCTGAGATTCCAAAAGTTCACGCACACTTGTTACCAAAAAACCATCTTCATCAATATTGCCAATTATGAAAGCACCCGTTCTATATTCCAATGGAGAAAGATCCTGCATGTCTAACTGCCAGATGAGGTGGTCAGCTAGTGATTCGGTTTGTGCTGCTGTGGACTCAATAGAAGGGCTTTCCTCATCATCAGAAGAAATGTTATAGCGTCTTTCCTGATAACCTCCGAATTGTTCAACCTGTTCAATATACTGCTGCCAGTCAATCTCATCCTGATCATTATTCTCATTTTCAATTTCATTTTCACGAGCAGTTTCGAAATCTTCCGTATCTGATACTACTTCAGGACTTTCAGCCGTTTCGACTGTTTCAGTAGATTCATCTTTTTTGTTGGGATAGGTATCCATGTCTATGCCCTCCTCAAGAACTGGGTTTTCTATTAGAGTTTGTTCAATTAACTCTTCCAGTTCTGTCCGTGACAATTGCAAAAGTTTAATAGCCTGCTGCAGCTGCGGAGTCATAATCAGCTGCTGGCTCATCTTCATTTGCATCTTCATCTGCATAGCCATAAACTCTCGATAATCTAATTAAAAGTTTGAGAAGATTTTTTCAAAACACTCTTATTCTAGATGAATAATGTTTGTATACTAACAGTTTCTCTCCAAATTGACGTAAAAGTCAAACCTACATCGAGAAAGATTTTCCAAGGTAAACTTTTCGGGCCTGATCATTTTTAACTAATTCCTCCGGAGTACCGCCAATCAGAAGCTCTCCTTCATTCATAATGTAACCATAATCAATTATGCCGAATGTTTCTCTAACATTATGGTCGGTTATCAAGATACCTATGTTACGTTTCGCTAATTGCTGGACTATTGTTTGAATATCTGCGACAGCAATTGGATCAACACCTGCAAATGGTTCATCGAGTAGCATGATTGCAGGCTCAAGAACCAATGCACGTGCAATTTCTGCACGACGACTTTCACCTCCAGAAAGAGCATATCCTTTTATTTTTCGAACGTGCTGTATACCTAGTTCATTTAGCAATGAATCCAGACGATCCTGTTTTTCTGAACGACTCAGAGGGAGCATTTCTAATACTGCATTTAAATTTTCCTCAACCGTTAGTTTTCTAAAAATTGATCGTTCCTGTGAAAGATAACCAAGTCCGGCTTTTGCTCGCTGGTGCATAGGATATCTAGTAATATTCTGACCGTCTAACATGATCGCTCCTTCTTCAGGGAGCTGTACACCCACTATCATATAAAACGTGGTGGTTTTTCCTGCACCGTTAGGTCCAAGTAGACCAACTACCTGACCTTGTTTTACTTCAAGTGAGATTCCTTTAACCACATGCCTACCATTATAAGATTTTTTAAGATGAGAGGCCTCTAATTTTCTTATGCTCAAACGAATTCCCCGACTAACACTAAATTGACAAATAATGCAATTAAGTGTACAATAAATAAAATTTTAGTTTAAATGATTGTAGCAGAACGAGAACAATATGCCAATCTATGAATATATCTGTAAAAGTTGCGAGCACGAGTTTGAAGAAGTGCAAAAGTTCAGTGAGACTTCTCTGGAGAAATGTCCAGATTGTGGACAAAACACTGCTGAGCGTCAAGTTTCGATGAGTTCATTTCACCTTAAAGGTGGTGGATGGTACAAAGATGGATATTCAAACAATAAATCAGAACCAGAAAACTCTGGCAAAGACAAAAGTCCTTCAAAAATAAAAGAAACGACAAACTCAGAAAAATCGTCGACAGATAAATTGAGCAAAACTGAAAAGAAAGAATCAACTTCAAACAAAAATTCCAGCAAAGAAAAAGCCGCCTAAATCTTATCTTTGCAGCCTCCTTTAGCTTAATCCTTCCTGATGCAATTGTTTTTCCGGCAAACTTTCATTTTAGTCTGGAAAGATTTACTAATTGATTTACGACGAAAAGACAACTTCTTATCGATCCTATTATTCTCAATTCTGACCTTAATGATTTTTCATTTTGCAATAGGCGATGAACCCGAATTGCTCATAAATGCACTTCCAGGAGTTATCTGGATTGTGTTTTTTATGAGTGGAGTAATTGGACTTGGAAAGTCATACATTCAGGAAATGGAATCTGGCTGTATGGGTGGGTTGTTAACTACTCCAGTGGATCGTAGTGTTTTGTTTTTAGGGAAAATGTTAGCAAATACTATATCCCTTCTGTTTACTCAGCTGCTTGTCATTTCATTATGGCTTTTTTTATTAGATATTGATGTACGATACTGGCTGGAATTTTTTCTTGTTCTACTTTTTGGCACAATAGGATTCAGTTCATTAGGTACACTACTGACAACAATGACAGCAACCGTGCGTGGTAAAGAAATGTTACTACCTATTTTGTTTTTCCCTTTGATGGTTCCAAGCCTTTTGTGTTTAGTCCATCTCACGGATTTTCTTTTTTTTGGATCTCACCCAGAAGAAGTTTGGTCCTGGTGGAAATTACTTTTAGGTTTTGATGTGCTACTCCTCACTCTTTCATTGCTGGGCTTTGAGTTTGTCGTTGAGGAATAATGCTTTTAGTCATAAATTCTCTTGCAATTTTTCACTGCCCAGCTAGAATTAAAAGCTACAACTACTGGTTGTTTTGGGGCGTAGCCAAGTGGTAAGGCATCGGGTTTTGATACCGTGATTCGCAGGTTCGATCCCTGCCGCCCCAGCCAGCAAATTAGTTTAGTGTAACTACTCTATTCTCTTTCAGTCCCCCCATGAATTGGAGAAATCTCTCCTGAAAAATGACTGAAATTTCCCATCTCAAATATATTCAATGGCGTCCGATTGGTGTCTGTGATACCGGTACAGGTAAGGAACGTAAAGCCAAGATATTTTCCAGATTTGATCTGGCCTGTGTGACTGCTCCGGAAGTTAAACGTGATAACTGGCGTGAGCATCCTAAAGTTATTGATCTTATTCAACGTTATGGACGTGATGTAGCTGATCTTTCAAGTTTAACTAAAGACATGCTTGCACCAGAAATTGATGAAATTAAGCTAGTTGGTGCAGTTCTTGGTCATGACCAAACACCAAACTTGAATCTAGAGTCTGCTGACGGTAAAGTACAGTTTTTTCAGGTTAGTTTCAAAGATGGAAAAACAAAAAAATCTGTCAATAATTGGAGAAAATGGCTAAAATGGATGTTTCTCTCAACAACAGCTTTTTTACTGATTATCTTGATATTTTTTATGATAAGCAGATTGTCTCAGTTATCTTTAAAACACAATAAGCCGTCCGCTTCAGCTTGCAGTTCAAACAGACAGAATGCCGCATATACTTCTGAATTAGCTGGGATTCAAAAATCCATGTTGGCAGAATTAAATCGTCTTCCGGCCTGGCTAACTTTTAAGGAAGCTCGTGTGCATTGCTCGAAAGGAAGTATTGGGGTCAAGCAACACGAACAGCGATTACTGCAGTGTTTATTGAAAATACGTAACCGTACCAAAAACATTCCTGATTCAATCGTACTGGATCTCAACCAAATTAAAGCTTGTGCTATCAGTCTTTGTAAGCAAAAACTTTCACATTTGGTTTCATTGTGCAAAAGATTATAGTTTGCATAATTAGTTTGTTGTTGACAGAAAAACAAACTAATCATAGAATTTTTTGTAGTTTGCAATAAAATATAAACCTAAATTTTTACTCAGAGAAACATAATAATATAATTCAATGCTAATCTGAGCAGGTAAAGACATGATAGACAAAAAACACATAGGTTACAATTTTCCACCTGTTACATTGCCCGTGGAGGAGGGGCGCTTAAAATTTTTAGCAAAATCACTTGGAGAAACCAAGGGGATCTATACAGATCCGGATGCAGCAAAAGCAGCAGGCCTTCCCGGTTTGCTGGCTCCTCCTACTTTCCCGTTCATGTTAGAAATTGATGCTTTAGATTTAGTTGATTTCATGAGTGTTCTGGGAGAAACGTTGGATAAATTACTGCATGGAGAAGAAAATTTCAACTACTATGCCCCAATTTATGCCGGTGACAGTATAACTGTATGTAAAAAAATTACTGATATTGTTGATAAAAAAGATGGAGCTTTGCAATTCGTGATTTCAGACAATACTTTTACCAATCAGGACGGCATAATTGTGGCTGATACGAGGACCAATTATGTTTTCAGGCATCAATAAAATATTATGACCATTCCAACATTCGACTCTTTAAACGTTGGAGACAAAATTCCAGGGCTGAAAACTCCTTCCGTTTCCCGGCACACTCTTGCACTTTATTGCGGAGCATCCGGAGACCACAATCCAATTCATGTAGATCTTGATTTCGCAAAATCATCAGGACTTGATGACGTAATCGCACATGGAATGCTCTCTGCAGGTTATCTAGCCCAAATGCTCACCAATTGGGTTCCTCAATCTGCCCTCAAAAGTTTTAATAATCGTTTCACAGCAATGACTCAAATAGGCGATACTGTGTCATGCAGTGGGAAAATTGTTGAAAAATTTGAAAAAGACGGTGAAAAATTTATACGTCTCGAACTTTACACTAATACACCACAGGCACAAACCATCGTTGCAGAGGCAGTGGCTGTATTAGCATAAAATGTCAACTCCGCTTTCCTCACTAAAAATTCTCGATTTTTCGACTCTGCTCCCGGGGCCTTATGCCTCAATGATGCTTGCTGATTTAGGTGCTGAAATATTAAGAATAGAATCACCAACTCGTCCTGATATAGTGAGAACACTTTGGCCTCAAGTTAAAGGTGGTTCTGCAACCCATGCGACACTGAATCGTTCCAAAAAATCCTTAGCTTTAAATCTTAAATATCCTCAAGCAGTTAAAATTGTTCAACAATTAGTAGGTAAATATGATATTGTTTTGGAACAATTCCGTCCGGGAGTAATGAAAAGGCTCGGTCTGGATTATGGGGAACTCCGTAAACATAATCCTTCATTAATATTTTGTTCACTAACAGGATATGGGCAAACAGGACCTTACCGAAACCGTGCTGGTCACGATTTAAATTATCTCGCCATTTCCGGAGTTAGTAATTGTAGTCGCCGAAAAAATGAACCTCCTGTACCGATGGGGATACAGATCGCAGATATCGCTGGTGGTTCATATCATACAGTAATGGGTATTTTGGCAGCGGTAATTCACCGTCAGCAAACAGGAGAAGGACAAGCGTTAGATATAAGTATGTCAGACGCAATGCTCAGTATGAATGTCTTTGGAGGTGCAAATTGGCTCGCAGGTGCACCAGAAGCCCTACCCGAATCAACCTGGCTCAACGGTGGGACATTCTATGATTATTATCAAACCAAGGATGAACGTTGGATCTCAGTAAGTAGTTTGGAACCTCAATTTTTTGCTGCTTTGCTGAATGCAATGAAACTTCCAGAAACTCTTATTCAAACCTCTTTTGATGATCTGGAAGCTCAAACACATTTAAAGAGTATACTCCGTAAAAGATTTTTGGAGCGCCCTTGGTCTGAATGGGAGACAGCTTTTGCTGACATTGATGCATGCGTTGAATTGGTGTTAGAATTCTCTGAGGTAATGGAACACCAGCATTTTAAAGCTAGAGGAATGATAACTGATGTCCCTACTTCAGATGGAGAATCTCATAAACAAATTGCCTCTCCATTTAAATTTTCTATATGCAATGCAGAATATCGGCATGTTGGGGCTGAACTGGGTGAACAAACTGAGACCGTCTTAAAAGATCTAGGATATACTAAAAAACAAATTGAAAAATTTAAAAATGACGGTGTCTGTGCAGACAATAAAACAAATTAATCGAGATATTTATGCCAAACAAGGATAAAAAGACTCCTTTTACAGACAAACTGAATATACGCTACATTTTTGGGATGAAGTTACGTAATTTCAGACATGAAAAAGGTTATGGTCTGAAAGAACTTGCAGCACTGTCAGGATTATCCGTGTCTTATATTAATGAAATTGAGAAAGGGAAAAAATATCCAAAAGCAGAAAAAATAATGAACCTGGCAGATGGATTAGGTGTTGGATACGACGATCTAGTATCCATCAGTATGACCGGCCGGCTTGGTAAAATCAAGGAATTGTTTTTATCTTCAACTGTATTAGGATCTTTTCCTTTTCAACTTTTTGGGATCACATTTGAAAATGTGATTGAGCTTTTTACGGCTTCACCTAAGAAAGCTGCTGCACTCATCAGTACTTTAATGGAGATTTCTAGAGCGTATGACATGAATGTTGAGCAGTTCTTTTTGGCATCTTTACGGGCTTTTCAGGAAATGCACAACAATTACTTTGAAGAATTTGAGGAACTGGCGGAAGAGTATGCAGATAAACAGAAATGGAAACGTTTCCCCCCAGCCACTCGTGAAGAACTGATATCCACACTCCGCAAAGTTCACGGTGTTGAAGCGAGAGTTGCAGATTTTTCACTATATCCGGAATTGTCCGGACAACGCTTTATTTTCCTTCCGGGCAAACCTCCGCAATTATTGTTAAACGATCAACTCAATCACTCCCAGCATATCTATTCAATTACTTTACAAATCGGCTATTCTGAGTTGAAAATCGGCAAGCATCTCCGAACCTCTCCCTGGAAAAAATTCGGTAGTTTCGAAGAAGTTATGGATAATTTTCGAGCTTCTTATTTTGCCGGAGCATTAATGATAAATCGTTTCCAAGCAGAGAAGGAAATTCAGGAATTATTTCAGTCGAAAACATGGGATGGTGAAGCTATTTTAAAGTTACTCAAACATCATGAAGTTACTCCGGAAACATTTCTACACCGCCTCAGTCAAATTCTTCCCGGACTCTTCAAAATAAATGAGCTGCATTTTTTGCGTTTTGAACATATGATTGGAAAGAATGATATTCGATTGACCAAGGAATTGAACATGCCCAGAACTTTAGTCCCGAGTGGAGTAAGTTTAGATGAACACTATTGTCGACGCTGGTTGCCTGTATCTTTGCTCAAAGAGTTGGAAACAGAACAGACTAAGTTGAAACCTGAAAAAATAATAATTCGTGCTCAGAGAGCACAGTTTATGGAGAGTGGTAATGAGGTACTTTTTATTTCCATAGGGCGCGCATTACGTTTGAATTCAAAAATAAACCGTTGTGTTTCGCTCGGATTGAGGATTGATAAAGCACTTAAGGCAAAAGTTAAATTTTTAAATGATCCGGAAATTCCTATAAAGGAAGTTAACCAAACCTGTGAACGCTGTCCACTCGATGAGAATCAGTGTTTAGTCAGGACTGCTCCGCACAATGTGTATACAAGAGAAAAAGAAGAAAAACTTTTAAATCAAAGACTGGAAAAACTTGTAACTGAAAATCGTAACAAAAATCTTCAGATTTAAAATAATCAAAGCGGATAATAGAAATTAAGATAGATCGTGTGTAATTGACTTTGTTTCAAAAAAGAAGTTGAAGCAGAAGTATTAAAAAATGGCAGCTGTTGCCCCAGTGAAAAACGATAATATATTAATAAATTTGAAGTGACGAAATAGGACACTCCGGTCTCGATTCCAAGAGCAATTTCATCTTGATAAGCATCATTACTAATGCTTCCGGCAAAACGGGTTTTAGTAAACTGAAGCCCAGCGCCATAGTGCAAATAAAAGTCACTTTTGATTTTTGGGTATTGTATGTACCATAAATTATTTTGGATTACTTCAAGTTCCCTACCGGATTCTTCTTGATAAGTAAAAGATTCCGAGTGTTCAACAATCGAAACTTGCCTTTCATATTCTACTACCTGCTCATTCCAATAATATCCCAAATTGAATCCAATTCCATTTGCAGTACCATCTGAATCCGATATAATAATTGTTTCAGCAACTTGAAGCTTCACACTGCGAAATCCAACACCAAAATAGAAGCCTATCCCTTGAGCGGATGTTCCAGAGACAAAAAAATCTGGTTCCTGGGTTGCGGTCCGTGCCTCTAAACTGCGCTCCTCCATTTCACTTTGTTCGAGAGCAAGCTGTGTCTGCGCATCTAACTCTCCTACAAAAATAATAAAACAGCAAACATTTATCAAGAACAGAACTGATTTGGAAATCGCCTGGTTCATAAAATTCTTTAATGCAGATGAGTATCTGTTGTTTTTCATATCATTATTCCATATCTGGTAATATTTGTTCCGGAATAGAGATACCACCTAAGTTAATGTAGGCGTAAAGGGTACGGTCAATATATTCTTGTTCAAGTCCGCTGTTTGATTCTGTTATGCCTACATCTTCTGTGAGAGCAAGACGGATATCCCAGCATTCAGGTCGGTAATCCAGTGTGAAAGCACTTGAACTTAGACGTCGTCGAAAGGTATAACTGTCTGCATCTAAATTGACAGTCCCGGAAAACCCAAAAGCCAGTTCGTCACTTGCTTCAAAGCTGTTGCTGAAACCAAATGTGTTAGCTGCAGCAACATCATTACCAAAAGGTGTTTGATAAGCTTCTTCATTGTTACGAAAATTTACAGACGCTTTGTTGTGTGCACTCAACCCTACACTTACTTCTAATGAATATTCTACAACCCGCCTCTTCTGATGGTGGTAGCGATTAAAAAGATTTATTGAAAATGTGCTACCGGGTCTGAAATTTAAGATAGTTCGCAGGGGTAATAAGGGTTGATTTGAATCAGTCTCATTACCTTTAACTGAAGGACCTACAGGCTGAAAATAGGGATCTTTTTTGAAAAAGTCATAATGCTGGACAAAATTTAAATTGGCGAGATTCCGACTTTTTCCTTCACGCGTTTGAACACCAGCTTGACTGTTCAACATAGGTATTACACCTTTCTCCGCATATCCTAGAATGGAGTCTATTTGCTGAGCACTTAATTCCCCCCCAAACAACCTGTCTAACTTCTCAATAAATAATTTTTCAGAACCTAATTCCTGGCCTAGAATCTGTTCTAATTTTCGAATTAAGACTGGATCCAGTTGATTTCTTCTCATTCTGTCCAATGAAAGCGATGTTAATTTAATTCTTCGTTCAAAGAAACGACGTTTGACGAGAAGTACATTTTCTATGCGTAATGTTGCAAGTCTACGTGTAGAAATTGTTCCTCCAAATGGAACTCCGGAATCAGATATTTGCAAGACATCTTCGATATATTCGTATTGAAGGCGTGGTTTTATCAAGTGCTTGAAACGACTGTAAATTCCCGAATCTGTTTTAAAATTCCGGGACAAAGTTGTGTTGATTTCAGCTTTACCGTCCAAAATATTGAAGCCATAAGCATCTTCACTTCCGGGCACATCCGAATCACGAACTTTGTAGCTGGATATTTTTTCCCCTACTTCAAGGCTAACGTTATAATGTTGAAAAAGAGGAAACTGAAAATTCAATCTGGGAGTGACATTTACTCCTTCACCATTGTAACCCTTTACTCTGAAATATCGTACAGCAGATCCACTCAGCGAGCTGGTCAAAGTTGATTTTTCAGATCGCCATAAAGTATCACTAAATTGAAATGAAAAAGCCGGTAGGTATTGAATTTGTGTGAGATCAATTTTTCGATTCAAAATAGCCAATTCACTAAAGATCCGTGTTTGAGTTGCAGAAAATGTGACACTTCCTTTTGAAAACTGCCTGTTGATATTTACCGAAAATTGCTGTGCGGTATTAGGGTCTGGACTTTCAATCAGTTCATATTCCTTTTGAAACTGACTGTCACTGTAAACCAGCGCAGAAGTAATCAGTCTACTTTGTCCATCTAATTGTTGATTGTGATTAAATTCAAATTTGAAACGCTGCGGTTTTAATTCTGAAGATTCTATCTCCTGAGGGCTTAGACTTCCTGATTCATTTAAAGGTGAACGAGGATCCCGTTCAAAAAATTGCTGAAATTTTATTTCACCACGCATTCCCTCTTTCCAGGCATATTGATAATCCAGACGAAATCCTGGACCGCGAAGCTCCACCCAATCATATGTAAATGTCAAATCCTGTTCCTGATCAATATTCCAAAAATACGGAATCCCAATTCGGTAACCCAGATCAAATTTTTTCAGACTACTACGGACTAAGAGATATTCCGGAGGAAGGAAGCCTGACTGACGACGTTTAACAGTCGGCCAAGCAAGATAGGGGAAATAAAAAACTGGAACTCCACCTACTCTTAAAGTAGAACTGCTCGATGATGAGAAATTTTGTGCATAATATTTTACCTCACTGCCAGTGACCTTCCATGCCGGAGATTTCGGATTACAAGTAGTAAATGTACAAGTTTTTGCAACATATTCGCCTTTATCTAACCTATGGACTTCCTTCGCGGTCATGTATGCTTTGCTTGAGGCATCATAAAAAATGGCTCCTCTAAAAACTCCTGTTCCGTCTTTAATGTTGATTTCTAACTCATCCATCACCGCGATAACTTCACCTTCTGTCACTCTGACATAACCTTTTGCAGTTAATTTGTTTTTTCCCGGGTGATATAATATTTCCGTACTTTCAACTGATATTTCCTCCCATTCAACTTTTGCGTTGCGGTAAAGATATGTCCCTGCATCAGGATTGTGTAAGTAGGATTGTGTCTGAATTGAAAGTTCCGGAACATCCAATTCTACTTGCGCAAATCCTTGAATAGGTATGGAAGCAATGAACCCCAGTATCAAGATAATAACACTTATGAAATAGTTCAAAATATCAAATAAATAAACTACTTCACATTTGGAACCTAAATGTTCCTGATTTGTTTTTTTGTTAGTCAGTGAATGCAAGGGAATCATAATTGGCGGGAAGAAACAAAACTTAAAACTGGCCAGCAAAAATTCACGTCAACACATGTGGGTGGTAATATCCTTGCCCCAATCTCAGGATAAACGAAGTCATTACCGTACTTTATATGAAATGTACTAACACATGCAAACTTATTGCATCTCCAATACCAAGTCTTTCAATTTACAAAATGCATAACATAATCTTTTTCAAATCAGATGGATTTTAATGAATTATAATGCTATTCTGTGCTTGATTACAGAAAAATCAATTGCAAAATAAAAAGCTAGTGGTGCAAATAATGAGTTTTGTCAAATTTTTTTTACTGACGATTTATATTTTCTTTGGAAGTTTGATTATTCAGGTTCAAGAATTAAAGGCACAGGAAGGTTTATTAAAAACAGAATCTATACGTCAAAAACTCTTCAGTAGGATGGATAACAGGAAAAAATCAAAACCACTACGTACAGGTATTGAAAATATATTGATTGGTATTTTTAGTAGAGTTACTGATTCAGAAAGTGTCTGGATACGAATTGAAAACCGCTCTGAATTTCGAAAATGGACATTCAAACTATCAAAGCAGAACCTAAATTTGCCACGACAGGAAGTACGTGTCTGGCTAAAATTTGTATCTCCAAAGCTGTCTATAAGTCACGGCAAGGAATACAATGAATGGTTCCGCAAAAAAGCTGCGTTTGAAATGCAAAAGATCTTCTACAACAGACAGGTGAGAATCAATTATGATTTCTCAGAAAAATTATTTAGGCTGGACGGAATTATCAGGTCTGGAGACACAAACATCAATATTTGGTTGATCCGAAATGGTTGGTCTTTTTACCTACTGGGAAATGAAACTCCGCCAGAACACGAAGATATGCTGGCTGCGGAAAATGAAGCAAAACAACGGCAAGTTGGCCTTTGGAAAGCAGAGTTGCAGTAGTTTTTATTATTTTACTTTAAACCACTTAAAGACTCCAGCAAAAGATATTATTCAAACTTTTGACGTCTCCAGCGGTACGGGCTGTCAACTATTACTCCCGGCAAAGTCGCTGTTTCAAGTACTTCAAGGCAATCACGGAAAATTTGTTTTTGCTGGGTCCGGTTAAATGCTTCTCCAAGTGCATGACCAAAAGGATATTTCAAGTGATATGTGCGTGGAGGTTTTACTGACTCAGTTATTTTGCGAACAATTGAAATTCCAACAGTAGAAACTCCTTGACGTTCTATTTCACGTTGGAGCAGACCGACCGTCTGATTGCAGATACCTCAGGCCGGAACTAGTAGAGCAATGTCAATCTGCAATTGCTTAATTTCTTTTGCCACTTCGACAGAACTTTGCTGAATTAACTTAGTCAGGTGAGGTTCTTTGATATGACCCATAAAGCTGTAGTGATAGGGACCGGAAGCTCCTATAACACCTTCTGTCTGAAGTTCACGTAAGACCTCAAAAGGTAGAATTAAATTTGGATCACAGTCCGCATCGCGGTGGTCATAATATTTGTGAGAAATGGTTAAATCTTCCGCAGAAACGTCATGAGGGATCCTGCGGAATGAACTATCTCCATGAGGATCGTTTAATTCAAAACTTTCTTCCGTTTTCAATAGAATACCTCCGGTTGTAACAAGAGCTATTTTACATGCTGAGAGAGGTTTCTTGAGTTTCGTCCATGGGATACTATCAAAATGCATAGCTTCGTATCTTTGTGACCAAATATTTTTAACTATTGGAATCCGAAATAACATAACACATAATTTATCCATTAGAGTTCCTTTTCCCATCAAATCAATTATATAGTAAGTTAAGTGTCAGTCAAAGATAATTTAGAAAAAGTTAAACAACAGATAACACAAGCTGCTTTTCAGTCCGGCCGTACTCCGGAAGAGATTCAATTAATTGCAGTCAGTAAAACCAAATCTGTTGAATTAATAAAGGAGGCATTATCTGCCAAACAAACTGCATTTGGTGAAAACCGTATACAGGAGGCACTTGGAAAAATTGAGGTGCTTAAAAACTCTCCTGAGGTAGAATGGCATTTGATAGGTCACTTGCAAAAAAATAAAGCTAAGTTTTGTCCGGGTTATTTTCAGTGGATCCATTCTGTTGAATCTATAGAATTAGCAAAAATATTAGAGGCTCGTTGTGATCTAACAAACAAGAATATCAATGTGCTGATACAAGTCAATCTTTCCCGTGAAGAGAGCAAATCAGGCCTGCAAGAATGGGATGAAATTTTACGTGTTGCTGAATATATTTCTTCCGGAAGGTGGCTGAAGTTTCGTGGACTGATGACAATCCCAGCTCCAAATCTTGGAGAATTTAGAACACGCAAAATATTTGAGCAAATTCGCGAATGGCGAGATAAACTCCGGGATGAATTGGATTCTCCGGGAATTACTGAACTTTCAATGGGTATGACTGCGGATTATAATTGGGCTATTCAGGAAGGCGCAACTATGATTCGAGTCGGAACCGCTATTTTTGGCTCGAGGGAGCAGCAGTAACAACACCTTCATGCCCCGTGCTGCAGTGTGTTCTGTATATTTTTCAACAGTTTGCGCTTACTGACATAAAAACACCAACTGCGACGTGCCTGCCTCCACGTTAATATAAATAATAGTATCAGCAATATACCGAGAATTGGGAAAGCAAGTAATTGATTTTCGATAATGATTTTGATCAACTCGTCTGTCTGAATGTTCATCTGGAATTATGATGCCTGACTGGATGTTTAAAATATTAAGCAGGATCTACCCATTTCCCGTGTTCCTGAATCAGCTCAATTAAACGCTTCACAGCTTGGACTGAGGGAATGTTACGTTCAACGCATGTTTGACCGCAGTAAAGGTTGATTTTTCCAGGGCCAGCTCCAACATAGCCAAAATCAGCATCTGCCATTTCTCCGGGACCATTTACTACACAACCCATGATTGCAATTTTTACTCCTTTGAGATGGGAGGTAAAAGCTTTTATTTGTGCTGTTGTAGTTTCTAGATCAAAAAAAGTACGTCCGCAAGACGGGCAGGAGATAAAATCTGTGTTATAAATTCTGGCGCGAGTTGACTGAAGAATCGATTGTGCCACCGGTATTTCATTTTCTGAGGCTTCGGTCAGTGAAACCCTAATCGTGTCACCCAATCCGTCACAAAGCAAAGTTCCTATACCAACAGCGCTTTTTATTCGTCCGTCTAGTTCGTTGCCGGCTTCAGTGACACCCAAATGCAGTGGATAATACATTTCTTCTGATTCCATTGCAATTACAAGCTGCCGATAGGCTTGAATCATCACCAGCGGGTTTGAAGATTTCATTGACAGCACAGTCTCTTCGAAGTCATGTTTTCGCAGTATACGTAAAAATTCTAGTGCGGATTCAACCATACCTTTTGAGGTGTCACCATAGCGATTCATTACACGGTCTGAAAGTGATCCGTGGTTGGTACCAACCCTCAAAGCACAACCATATTTTTTTAAATTGCTAATCAAAGGCAGTATTTTTTCTTCAACACGTGCCAATTCTTCCTGATACTGTTTATCAGTGTATTCACGGGCTTCAAATTTTTTGCTATCTACAAAATTACCCGGATTTATACGCACTTTTTCGACGAATTCACAAACATTGATCGCCAATTGCGGATTAAAATGAACATCTGCAACCAACGGCCTTTGAATTCCACGTTTCTCCATTTCAGATCGGATTGCATGCAGGCTGTCTACTGATTTTTGATTAGGAACAGTCAAACGAATAATTTCACAATTCACTTTGTCCAAACGAGTAATTTCTGCAATACATTCCTCAATATCTGTCGTGTCGGATGTCAGCATCGACTGAATCCGAATCGGCTCAGTGCTTCCAATCTTGAGGGTACCAATTGAAACTGTGCTGGTCTGACGTCTTTTGGGGAACAATTTAAGTTTTTTGTGTTGAGGATTCAGGTTATTATTTTTGATAAATAAAAATTTCTATCACTTAATATTTTTTTAAATCCTGTCGAAAACAGAGCCATGTCCTGGGAGATACAAACGTTCGTAAAAACGGTTTGCGTATTGATCGGTCATGCCTGCAATGAAATCACAAATGATTCTTTTTTGTTGCAAATCACTTTTTGCTTCTTTCCATAAAAATTGAAAAGATGAAGGTAAAAGCATTTCTGGCTCAGCAGATAGTGCATCAAAAAGTGATAAAACAATTTTACGTCCCTTAAAAGTTGTAGCCTGAACCGTATTGAGCTGAATTACATGCCTCGAGACCGTTTCTTTAAGTGCCTTTAATAAGCATAGAGGCTCTTCCGGCAAAACTACATTCCACCCCAAAAGAGGTTCTTCAAAATTCTCATTCAGTTTTAATTCAACAGATGAAATCAGCGCATGAACCAAAGCTCCAACCGCCTGCCTCCGACTGTATCCAGAATTTTCTTTACGTGTGAAAAGCATGTTTTCAATTTGAAGGAGATTGTTTTTCTGAGCCCATTTTTCATCCAAATGCTGTGTTACTTCACGCCAATGATCCCGAGTCAGCAAACGCAAAACAATGCCATCTTCAAAATCATGAATCCCGTAAGCAATATCATCCGCTAGATTCATCAGCGAAGTGTCAAGAGCTTTGTATAAAGAAAGGCCATGACTATGTTTAGTGGGAGATGTATGTTTGCTGAAGAGTGTTTTATCAGCATTTGAAAGTGGTTCTAAAATCCAGTTGAACACTTCCTGCTCGGTATCTAGAAAACACTTCGGTGGCTGCCAGGTATGTTGGAAATTTAAATCAGTAGATTTCTTAGTTGCTTCCGGATGGGATATTTTGCACAAGTTTGAATACGGAACAGGATATTTCAAAACTCCCAGCAAAGTTCGGCGGGTTAAATCTAATCCATTCTCTGGCGTGTGCGATTCCAACTGAGACAGAATACGTAATGTCTGCCCGTTTCCTTCAAATCCTCCATAGTCGGCCATTGCAAAATTGAGTGCAGTTTCTCCACCGTGTCCAAAGGGAGGGTGACCCAAATCATGAGCTAGTCCAGTTGTTTCAATCTGTTCTAACTGCGGAAGCAGATGATTTGATTTCGGCAATCTCTTTTGTAAATTTAAGACCATCCCACGACCAATTTGCGCAACTTCCATTGAATGTGTTAGGCGTGTACGATGGAAATCACCTTCCAGAACACCTAGTATTTGTGTTTTAGCCTGTAATCTCCTGAAAGCAGAAGAATGAATCACACGTGCCCGATCACGTTCATATTCTTCACGCTGATCTACCTGTCGTTTTACTACTGTAGGAGCACGGCGTAGTTTCCATTTGTCCTCTTTATTGTGCACTTACACCTATTTGAGTTAAAATATTTTGGAGAGCTTTTAATCTAAATTGTTGTGAATTCTAACTCATTTCTAAAATATTTTCACGCAGAAAAAAATCCTATGATACGTTACTTTTGAAGATTTATTCTACTTCAAAATAGACATAGTCCTAATTTCTTCAAATCACTTGATAATTTTACCTGTTACATTAAAATCTAAGATTATAATAATAAAAAAATCAAAAAAGTTTAACTGTAATAATAAACTAACGAAGGAGGATAAAGTTTGAGTGAAGATAAACTAGAAGTCGAAGGGACAGTCATAGAGTCTTCTAAAGGCATTTTTCGAGTAAAGTTGGAAAATGATCACATAGTAATTGGTCATTTATCCGGAAAAATGAAAATGTACAAGATTCGTGTACTGCCTGGAGATACCGTCACTATTGAGCTTTCCCCCTATGACCTGAAACGTGGAAGAATAGTCCGACGGGAAAAAGTTGAAAATTGACAAATAACTCAGTACATAAGTTTCATTTATAATGAAGAAAAATTGGTTTGTTGCATCCATTTTAAAACTGCTTATCGTGGAATTTATAGCTTGATCTTGGATGAATATATTTGAACAAACTATTTGTGAATTGACAGCCAGTGTGCTGAACTCAGCAGATGAGTCAGTAACTTGGGAGCCGTGTGTGCTCAACAAACTGGTTGAGCAGCCTCCTAATCCTGAAATGGGCGACTATGCACTGCCTTGCTTCAGTTTTGCCAAAAGCATTCGTCGTTCCCCTGTGCAAATTGCTAAAGAATTAGCGGAAAAACTCCAATCCATTCTAAGTCCTGGATCAGCAGTCACTGGAATTCAGGCTGCAGGTTCTTATTTGAATTTTACTGTGTCTGCAGTCGCGATGGCTGAGGAAGTGCTGCCCGATATTTTCAATGGTAGCTATTTCAAGGAACCCTCCAAAATTGCTCTTGAAAGGGTGATGATTGAATATTCTCAGCCTAATACCCATAAAGGATTCCATGTAGGTCATATGCGTAATGTTGCACTTGGGGACAGTCTCACACGCATTTATAAATATAACGGTTATGATGTTGTAGGAGTGAACTACATTGGAGATGTCGGTGCCCACATCGCAAAATGTTTATGGTATTACCGTAATCACAATACTGAAACTCCTCCGAAGCATTTCAAGGGAGAATGGTTAGGGAAATTATATTCTTTAGCAGTTAAAAAGTTGGACGATGCAGAGGGTCAGGAGAAAATCCAATTTCAGCATGAAGTAAGTCAAATTTTGCAAAAAATTGAAAACAAAGATAGGGAATTTACCGAAGAATGGGAAATGACCCGTGAGTGGTCAATGAATGATTTCCATGAAATATATGAGTGGCTTGACATTAACTTCGATTATATTTTTTATGAATCTGAGGTTGATGAAGAAGGTAGAAAAATTGTAATTGAGGGAGAAAAAAATGGAACATTTGAACGTTCAGAAGGTGCAATAGGGATTAATCTTGAGGCAGAGGAATTAGGTTTTTTTATGCTGTTAAAATCAGATGGCAATACACTCTATGCTACCAAAGACCTTGCTTTGGCACAACGGAAATTTGATAAGTTTGGTGTAAAACGTTCTGTCTATGTAGTAGGTTCAGAACAGACACTACACTTTAAACAAGTTTTTGCTACTCTCAAAAGGATGGGATATTCGCAAGTTGAACATTGTTTCCATCTGCCATATGCGTTGGTCACCCTTCCAGATGGGAAAATGAGTTCGCGTGAAGGTAACGTGATTCTGTTTTCGCAGTTACGGAAAGAAATTATTGAAAGTATCCAATCCGTTCATTTATTGGAACACAGAATGGATTGGACTAAGCAGGAATTGGAAGAAACGGCACAAAAAATCGCAGTTGCTGCTATTAAATACGGAATGCTCAATCAGGATTCGAACAAACAAATTGTGTTTTCCATGAAGGATTGGTTGGTTTCAGAAGGTGATACTGGAACATATTTGGTTTATGCGTACGTCCGTATCAGAAGTATAGGAAGACAGATTTCGTGTAAAGTGAATACTGATGTGGATTATTCACTCTTGACACACCCCAACGAAAAAAAACTGCTGCGACAATTACTGGATTTCAACCGTACTATCTTAATCTGTGGAGAACAGTACCGTCCCTCAATCCTTGCAAGGATGCTATATGATTTTTCTAAGGATTTCAGTAGAGCATACAACACATGTTCGGTAAAGCATGCGAAAAATAAAAAGCTACAGGCAGCAAGATTACTCTTATTTCATTGTGTTGCAGAAACCCTCCTGCAGGGGCTTCATCTCCTTGGAATCACACCGCCGGAACGAATGTAAAGCGGCGAAAATTTTGAGGATTTCATGTTATTAGTTTGAAAAATCACTAGATCATTTTGTTGCCTCCCTGTGCTTTCCCAGATTTTATCTAAAACAATAATTATGCGCACCATGTTGTTGATTTTGATCTTCTGCTTAAGTTTTTCTCTACAAGCAATAGCAGATTATTTTAAATGGGAAATTCTTTTTGCGGAAAAAGGTTTTGGCACAGAGTTCGAAACAATTCCGCTTGTTGCAGAAGGGAAAGTAGAATTTGCGGATAAGAAAATTAAGTGCAGAATGGAAAGGTTCTGGACACGTATGGAAGAAGATTTACTGCTGGAGGGAAAGACTTTATTTTGCTTAAACGGAGATAAAGCGAATTCTGTAAGTGTGGTTTGTAGAGACAATCACCTTAATCGCAAATATAATCTGCTTAAAGAGCTTTACCCAATCGCAAAAGATGGTTTCCAACTATTTCCAAAAATGGGCAGTAGTTCTCCATACTTGGAACTGCGTTGTTTTTTTTAATTAAATTAATAAGGCAAAGCTTTTAAAAGAGTCTGAACAGTTTTGAATGAGTTTTTTGCGGCAGTATTCAGAAATCCGACAGAAAGTTTTTGTCCATTTGCACCAGCTAAATCACTGAGGCAACGTACCACAATTGCAGGAATTCCGAATTGCTCCGCAACCTGCGCAACTGCTCCCCCTTCCATCTCAATTGCCTGAGCGCCAAATTGTTCATACAAAGCTTTTCGTTTTTTTTCGCACTGCAGGAAAACATCTCCCGTTAAGATTGTACCCATTCTGACTTCGGGAAGCACCACCTTGATTATCTTCTTTATTTCCGGATCAAGTCTAAACTCTGCAGAAGTTTTAGGAGGTCCCATTGGGATACTACCAGCACGGTAAACCTGTACGTGACCGTCGTTCAGTGCTCCGTAATCATATTGAATTAATGATTCTCCAACTACCACCTCTCCAATTTCCATGGTAGGATCAATTCCGCCAGCTACTCCGGAAAAAATAAGCAATTTGCAGTCAAACTCCTGAACGAGCAAAGTAGAAACTAATGCTGCATTAACTTTCCCAAGACCACATTCTACAACAGTCAGATCATGACGCTCTTCTTTTTTTCTAAAAAATCGTCTACATCCGAGTGTTCGAGCTGAATTTAGCTGCAAATCAAAATATTTTATTTCTTTAGGAATGGCGCAGAGAATTCCAATCTTCATAGAGGGATAATTTAAATATAAAACTAATCAAAGTACTTTTTGCAAATAGCCGGGAAATCCCGTTTTGCGCACCAATCGTAAAACTTTCCGCTTCCAGATGCACAGGAAGCGCTGACAATACTCAACAGAAAAAGTGCGGTCCAATAATTCAAAAAAAGCCGGGAAAATGTGGCCTGAATTTCTGAATAATTGCTAAAAGGGGAATCGGATGACATGTTCAGACTTTTCCGCTCAAATCAAAAACCAACTTCACAAAATCTTTTGTTCCTCCGTCCGGAAGTAGTTTATGGAGTTTTTTCCCCATTTCTCCAGGAACCCGTTTCTCAAAAAAATTATCCCACCAGTTAATTCCTTCAGTTGATAAAACTTGCTGGGAAACATATTCTGCCGCGTTATTTTCCTTGATCAGCAGAGCATTTTCTTCCTGATGTGTTCCAGGAAGTGGAATTAGGACTGTGTCTTTTTGCAGAACAGCAAGTTCTCCAAGAATTCCCATACCCGCTCGAGTCAGTACTATTTCACTTTTAGCAATCAAGTCACCCATACCTTCATAGACAACTTCCAGTGGATGATAATGCTGATGAGAAAATACTGAAGTTTCCTGCACAAAACATTTAGCTGCCCCTGAACCTGTAAGATGGACAACCTGAAAGTTTTTCAGCAGGTGTTTTAACAACGGCAAAACCGCACGATTTAAGCCAGCAGCTCCCTGTCCGCCTCCTGTAATAAGAATGAGTGGAAGTTCCGGATGAAGACCAAAACGTTCATTTGCAAATTTAGCATTTGCAGAAGATATTTCCTGACGTACGACCGGCCCAATTACCTTCTTAAAAGAAATTGAGGGGAATTTTTTTGCGGTTTTCTCAAAATAAGCAACGAGCGCCTTACTCACTGGTGCCATGATTCGGTTCGCAAGTCCTGGTAAAACATCCATTTGCAGGATCACATGCGGGATCCTTAAGATCCAGGCCGCGTAAGCTACTGGGACACTTACAAAACTTCCTGCAGAAACAACAATTTGTGGTCGAAAAATCAGCAAAAGTGCCAAACTCATTAATCCACCACCTAGAACAAAAAATGGGTCAATAAAATTGTGCCAACTCCAGTAACGTCTAACTTTTCCGGATGGAATAGCGACAAACGGGATCTCAGTTTGTTCTACCATTTCTCGTTCTGGCCCATTTTTGCTACCAAGAAAAAGGAAGTGAGTGACTTTTCTTTGTTGACTTATTTCTTCTGCTAAAGCCAGCAAAGGCAGAGTTGGGCCTCCCGATCCTCCACCTGTGAATAATACTCTAACAGGTCTTTCACCCAAAATTTGAAAATCATTTTCATTCATTTGAAATATTGGCGTCAGCTAACAATTGTAACTTTTTTAATTCCGTGCGCAGGATACCACTGAGTCTAACTGCATCATTGCAAAAGATCCATTCTACTCCGCGATTTATTTCACGAAATAGATTGTTTTTTGACTTAGGATAACCAACACCTATTTTTTGACCACATTCCAGATGTTTTTTTACAAACTTTTTATGTAGCAAAAGATAATGTCCACCTAAACCTGCATATTTTTCTTTCAACGAAATCTTACTCAAGGTTTTTGCATTAAAGATCGCTACCGGAATTTTCGCAGAAGAGTCGACAAATTTAACGAGAGTAAGCATTTCCGGATCAAGAGAAAGCAAGTGAAAATCTTTCCGCGGTTCTAGCGGAGAAAACAACTCTTTTAGAATCATGTTCTGCTTTTCCGGTTGAGGATAATGTTCTTCTTTCGCCTCCACCATCAAGTGGAGCTTCCCGCCGTAACGCCGAACGACTTCTCCCAATGTGGGCACCTGTGGAAAGAGCTGTTTTAGTTCTGCTAATGTTGCTTCAGAAATACGGAGATTTGAACCAAACAATCTATTTAGATCCGGATCATGAGCTACTACAGGATGTAAATCTTTTGTCCATCGAAAATCCAATTCAATCCCCCAAATCCCTTCTATTTCAAACGCATTATCAAATGCGGATAAAGTGTTCTCGAAAACAGTGATGTTGTCATGTTGTCCACGGTGAGAAATGATTTTGCAATTGCTTAAGTTCTCAAAGGTAGGTATCCGCTGCGGAACAATTGCAAAGACCGAATCGCAGAATTCCATCAAACAGTATTCAAGCCATGATGGTAATTCCATAATAAATTAGAGAAATATGTTTTTAATGAATTTCTTTGCCAAAAATTATTTTTTAACAAACTATGATTCTTGAGGAGGTTCCTCCCATATCTTCTTCACAAATTTAAGCGGTCTCAATTTTTCTACTATTTTGTAAAAAACTGGCCAAGTAACAGATTCAAGTTTGATACGTATATCTGCTTCATTTTTATTTTTTCCTGCAGATTCGGAGTTGATAATTGCAACACCTGCATCTTTTATAATTTTTGTTATCTGAAAAAGAATCCCTGTTCCATCAATGACATGTAAATGAATAATGTGAGTTAGGGATATTTTTTTTGAGATATTCCATGAAACATCGATAGGGATTATTTTGGACTTAGCTAGCTTTTTGTTGTTAATTTTATTTGGACAGTCTATTAGGTGAATTTCGATTTCCTTGTCATCATGAATGAAGCCTGAAATTTTATCCCCGGGAATCGGGAAACAGCAACTTGCGAGTTTGATCAAAGGGTTTTGAACATCATCGATCAAAAATATATTTTTGTTCCCACCAAAAATATTGCCCCAAAATTCACGGTTTATCATCTCTTTCAAACGTCCAGAACTTCCAAAATGAAGTAGTTTGTACTTTCTGAGAAACTGCTGCAAAGGTCGTTTCCTTAAACCGATTTCCTGAAAAAATTTATTGGCTGATAATTTTTCTGCTTTCAGTGCGGACTTAACCGGCATTGATTTAATCCACTTTTCTACACTCAGTTCTTCTCCTTTTTCTCTTAATTTGCGCTGCAGCAGTGCACGTCCAGAATTTCTGGCATTGATAATTTTTTGCTGTTCTATTGCTCTTTTGATTTGGGAGCGACTCTTTGCTGTTTTGACCTGTTTAAGCCACTCCTCCTTGGGGTGAACGCCCGTGTCAGTGATAATTTTAAGAGCCTCACCTGTAAAAAGCTGTCTTTCACGTGGAACCCTTTTTTTAGACTTACCTACTGAAGAAGGATTTACCAGAGCACCGATACAATGATTACCAAGATCAGTATGGATGCCGTAGGCAAAATCCAGTACTGTTGCTCCTTGTGGAAAAACAAGCATGTCTCCTTTGGGACTGTAGACTTGTACTTGATCAGACTGTACATAGCTCATGACATCAAGCATACGAACGTCTTCATCACCAGCCATCTGATCAAGATGGCTGAGATAGATACGGTAATAGTCGGCAAGTTCAGTTGGGCTTCCACTCCAATGCGCCATGATTCCATTCTGATTTTTTATCAGCATTTCTTCAGAAAGAATTTCTATAAAGGTTTGTTCACCTTCAATTCTTAACTCAGTTTGAATTCCCTCATAACCATTCCAGAGAGGGTTGCTGATATAATCTCTAATTTTTAAAGGAATGACATGATAATTGGTGTGTATTACCCCGAGTGCCTTAAAACAATCTATACTGTTTTTAACTACAATCCTGAAACCTTCCAATATATGATCGATCGGTCCGCTCTCCTGAATACGAGAAGCAGGATGTACATAAAGAGGTTCAACATTATGATAAGCTAATTTTTGTTTTTCTAAATTACTTTGTAAAGATTTTTTCATGACCTTAATCGTTGAAATACGGTCTTTTTTCAATTCATCTATCTCAACCAAAGTTTTTTGATATCTCTTTGGATATAGTAATTTAAAACAAAGTATGGTGTGTTCTTGGCAAATTTGCGATAATCCAAGTCTTTCAGCAATCGGTACATATATGTTAAGCGTTTCCAAGCTTATCCGTCGTTGTTTTTCACGAGGCATGGCTTCCATGTCTCTCATATTATCAAGCCGGTCAAAGAGTTTGATAAACAACGCACGCACATCCTGCACCATTGTTTTCAACATCCGCTGGTATGTTGCCTCCAAATTATCCGTGGTAACACTTTTAGGACTTTCAGTTTTTTTAATTTTAGTCAATCCAGTGACAATATCTGCATACCAGGATCCATAACGTTTGTGGATATCCTCGTGAGTTATTGAAGTATCTTCTATGATATCATGAAGAAGAGTGGCAACAACTGTAGGAGCATCAAGCCCTGCTCTGCAGATATAACTTGCAACACGCAACGGGTGAATGATGAAAGGCTGACCAGATTTTCGCCTCTGGTCTTCGTGATGGTAGCGAATGTCAGAGATGGCTTGATCTAGCAATTCCGAATCTTTTCGCGTACCATATTCTTTGACATAGTCACGGATTTGTTTATCCAAATCCGTGATCAGGGCTTTATCACTTGCTGAAATATTTTTCTGCATGGCACCTGACTTTTTTAGACTTTAATTTTATTGTGGTTTTATTGTGGTAGAAAAGTTCTTGCGTGATCAATCCCGCTGCAATAACGCAATGCTGAATCCCTGCTGACTGGTTTCCAGCCGACTTCATAATGTTGATTCCACAACGATTCCCTTATTTCCCTGAAGATTTCAAAATTTCTCGGATCAACCCAGAAGAATAAATAATTTTCTTCCGGAGGATATTTTTTCATCAAATTTTGCAGCAAACCATTGTGCCGAGAAAACTGATACCACCATTGACCTGCACTGTTTAAAGTTAAAAATTCTAGACAGTGAGCGTGTCCTCTTCCCGTTGTAAGTTTAATTGAGTATTGATTTAATCTAATTTGTTTTGGTAAAGCTTCCTTTCCTGTTAGGTGCTTTTTTAACTCCTTATAAACCAATGCTCGATCTAGATATAATATATGGTCGTCCCTCAGCAGAAATAACAGTTTGTTTTTTTGAGAAGCATGCGACCATGGGATTTTAATTTTTTCAATATTTTCAAATGGCTGTTCTTTTTCCGATGTTTGTTCGATTTTTCCTAAGAGTGAAAACATTGCCATGAAAACCGACAAAATAACTAGGATCCCAACATTGTTTGAGACAATGTCCACCAGAGAGTCCAAGTTTAGATACCAAGGAAAATCATCAAAATATCTTTTTTTTTTGCGCATTAATTTTCATCTTGCGATGCTTCTTCTTTTTTCTTACTTTGCTCGAAAGCCTCTCGAGCTTGTACTTTTTCTTTTTCATGGTGAGAATGCTGATATTTAAGAAACCAGTCAGCTACTTTTTCAGCTAAATCCGGACGTTTGATACGAACGCAGAGGTCCACCATTTTTTTTAAGGTGGTATTTTTCGGATCAAGCTTAATGGCTTCTTCATAATATCTTACAGCACTTTTATATTTACCGTTTTTTTCCGCTTCTTCCGCAAGATTAATTTTTTCCTGCACTTCTGTTTGAATCTCTTTATTTTGAAAATTCTTCAACATCTGTTCCAACTCAAAAGCCCTATTTTCATTTTCCAACATGTGGTTGACATTGATGGCTTTTTGAAGTAATTTCTTACTGACTGCAATGTTGAGTGCTTTGTCTATTAACACTGCAGCATTTTTAGGATCGTTCTTCTTAAGGTAATTTTCGGAAGTAGTCAAATATGCAGTATGTATAGATTTTATTCCTTCACGTGCTTCTTTATTCTGACGATTTATACGTAAAATACGTCTATATATTTCAAACGCTTCATCCCAGGATTTGTTTTCTACATTAAGATTGGCAATACGAATCAGCAATTCTTGAGATGTGATTTCAGGAACAAGCGGTTCATAAATCTCAAGGGCCTTTTTAGTTCGTTTTTCTTCAAAATATTTGTCGGCCTCTTGCAGAGAAGAATCTATATTATAGTTACCCTGAGATCGTTCAAGAAGTTTGAATGTTGTAAAAAAATTGACGCGGGCCTGTTGAATCATTCCTTTGCGCTTATACAGGAGTCCTAGGTTCGCATTGCTGTAACGATGATTTGGATTGCGGGCGAGAATACTTTGGAGTGTTTTAATAGCATTGTCGATATTACCCTCTAGTGAAATTGCAAGTACTAAGAAACAACGCAAATCCACATTTTCTTTTTCCCGCAGCAACAAACGTTTAAACACATTCTTAGCTATCTTCCCTTCCATTGTCTGAAGACAATGGATTCCTAATGCGAAACAGGCCTTGCTTTCTTCTTCACTTTCCGCCTCTAAATTGGAAATAATGTAATTATATGTCTGCGCTGAATCAATACTATTCCCCTCGTCCTCTTTTCCTTCAATATCTTCCTCTTTGTCAAAATTTTTCCCGATATTTGCGCCTTTATTAACATTGTTCTCTTCAGAATCTTTTGAACCACCTTTAACTTCTTCCTCTCTTTCAGTTTCAAAAGGATCTTTTGAAGCTTTTTTAATTTCATTATCCTCATTTACATCCTCGTTCTGCTGATCACTATGTTCAACAGGGACCGGTGCAAATTGCTGTTGCATTTCAACAATATTTTCCAGTCCATCCTGTATGTCAGGCAGAACGAAGTCTGTCATTTTTTCAAATTCAGCAATTGCAGAAACTGCGTTGCCGTCTGCAATTTGAATTTTTGCGTTTGCTGCAGCAAGATTATAGTTAGCGTTCTTAAAATCAGGATCATGCTTCAAGCACAGCTTGTACATGTTTTTTGCTTGATTCCAATTATGTTTTTTGCGATATGTGTTACCTAACAGATTAGCCAATTCCACGTTTTTAGGATTCATTTTCAAGACATTAACACCTAAACTTATTATACCGTCAGGATTGCCTCCACCCTGCATTTCCTGAAATAGCTTTGTAACTTTTTCTGAAGCAAGTTTGGGATCAAGCTCAAGCGCTTTGTTAAACTCAACTGCCGCCCAGTCGTAAAAATTTTTTTCCAATAAACTTTTACCTTTTTCAAGAATTGAGTTTAACTCTTTGTTTGGATCGTCCGTGCTGAAAAAATTTTCAAGTATTTTCATGAATCAGAAATTTTCCGGCTAATTATTTTGTTTGATAAATATTTATATGTGGTTCTTAGTTAAAACATCATCATAACCGATGGTGAACTTATTGTAAATTCCAGTTTTTAGAAAAAGTTCATCTTAAACAATGATTTGATCATTTTGAAAAAAGTAGTAAATTAAGGACTAATGCATATTTTTTTGTATTTTTGATCTAAAATATTAAATTGCTGAAAAATCATTAATTCTCAGAAAAGACTTGCTAAAATCAGGCCGGATGTGGCATCTATTGTGTAGAAGATTAAGTAGAAGATTATTAATTTGATGCTTCCTGAAACATTTTTCAGTATGGGTGCGTTGCTTCAAAGCAAAAATGAGACTTTATCAAGTAAATTGAAACATCAAAACTGAGGAATAATGGCAGAAATAACTGATGATGTTGAAATCAAACTGACCCCAGAAGATAGTCCAAATGAAATATTAAAAGATCTAGGAGATAAAGAGTTGTTAGAAGAAGACCTCAACGGAGATGACCCGTTATTGGGACTGGATGATTCAGATATGGATGACATGTTCCCGGATTCTGATGATGTGGATGATTCTCCAGATGAGGTTGAAATAGACTTAGGTATGGATGAAATTGGTGATCTTGTAGAAGACTTAAAATTGGATGTGGCTGAGGATGATGAAGAGGTACATGTTAATGGAGAAGGAGATATGGTTTTCGATGAGGAAGAAATTAATAATGACAGTAATGACTCAGTAGAAAGTTTACTTGATGCATTTGAAGATGATGACGATGACGGAGAGCATAGAGTTGTAGATGATTCTCTTGAAAAGGAAACTCCTACTGATCCAGAAAAAGACTCTGAAAATGATATTGAGCAAAGTCCAGAGTCACAGGAAGAACATGTTCCTTTAGTAACGGAATCCCCAGTTGAAGAAGAAGGAGGAGATAGCGATGATTCAGGAGAATCTAATCCCTCAGATTTAATTGATATCTTAGATGACTCTGATATTTCGGATGATAGTGACCAAGAAGAAGATGAAGATATGGAACTAGGCATGGATACTCTTGACGAAACCAAAGATGAAGAATTATCAGATCTTGAGCTCGATACTACGGAGATTGAGGAATCCGTCGACTTGGATGTTCCTGCTATAGACACTTCAGATGAAACTAAGGAAGTGGATATCTCGGATGAATCAAAAGATGATGAAATAACGGATCTCGGCATTGATGATGTCGAGACTGTTGAGATAGAAAATGATGAGGATAAGTCTCCAGTTGGAATTGATGAAGTAGAAGTCACGGATGAAATAACAGATAATGAAATGCCGGATCTTGGAATTGACGATGCCGAAACTGTTGAGATAGAAAATGATGAGGATTATTCTGCTGATGAATCAGCTGAAGTTGAACTTGAAGAGGATATTTTTGAGTCTGAGGCAGAAGATATTGCAGTAACTGAGATAGCAACCGAAACTCAAGGATTACTTGAGGAGTTAAGTGGGGAGAATGAAGAAATTGAAACTGAAGTACAAGAAACGCCTTCAGATGAATTAACTAAAGAGAATGAAGAAATTATAAATGTAGCTCAAGAAACACCTTCTATTGTTATAGTGGAGAGTGAAATGCCAATTGAATCAGAGGCAACAGAGACAATAGCAGCACCTTTAGACTCAAACATGCTGTTAAACTTCAACCATGAAGTAGTGGTCGAAATAGCGAGGACAAGCCTTACCGGCGAAGAAATCACACAGATCACATATGGCAGCATCATTGAACTTGATAAAGTTGCAGGTGAACCAGTAAATTTAGTCCTCAACGGTAAAACAATTGCTCTTGGGGAAGTTGTACAAATAAACAATGAAAAACTGGGCATACGAATTGTGGGCGTTATCCAGGACTAATTGAAATTATGCTTCACCAAACATCAGACATCCCCATAAAACCCTTTGAGTTAGCTGAAACTCAATTCAATACAGGACGTTTCCACATAATGGATATTGTCTTTCGTCGGTGGGCAACTCTCTTGCAAGAGACGCTTTACGCGGAAATGGGAATGATGTTAGATATATCCGCTGAAAATGTTGAGAAGATGCGTTTTGGGAAATTATTAGATTCGGTTGAGGAACAGCCGATCTATATTTTTGAAACTTTAAACAATGGCCGTGGTTTTTTACTTGTAGAAAAACCTTTTTTTGATTTATCACTTAATGGGAAAGTAGATAATACCTCAGAAGAGTTGTCACTAGTAAAAATGATGAAAGAAAATAGACAAACTCTACTGAAATTAGTATCAACATTGATTGATTGCTTTGAAAAAAGCTGGAAAAATATTGCAGAGGTTGAACTTAAACTGAATCGTGTTACCATCTATCCCCGCAGGGCAAATGTCATGTTGCCTTACGAGAATTGTTTCTCAGGACGTATTCAGCTGATTCATGAAGATCTTCAAACAAGTATCCAGTTATGCATGCCTTATGCTGCTCTTGTGTCTGTACTTAGACCGCTTGAAAACAAAAAGATTATTGAGCCTGAATCGATAGGGTATTATTTCCCTCATGTGAAAGATAATTTTAAGAATTTACTGGAAAGTTCTGAATATTCTGTTGTTGCTGAATTAGGTAAGGCGGATCTGAGAGAAGCAAAAGGGAAGCTAGAAGAAGGGCAGGTCCTCCCCCTGCTGAATAAAGATGGCCTCGCTACAATCCGGATAAACGGAACCCCTGCTTTGCAAGGTTCAACAGGAGAATCTTCAGGGCATTATTCAGTTCAAGTGATACGAGGTGCTGAGGATAAAAAACCTTCGGCAATTCAGCAAAAAAAGAAATTCAAACAACTTGCCTGGCCAACTCAATAGATATCTTTTTTTAAAACAGCTTCAAGCCATATATCAGTATTCTCTCCACACTTTTTGAAAAGTTCCAACGTCTCATCCGCAGGAGTAAGGCCTCCCTTTGTGTAGCGCTCAAAAAATGGTAACAGCCAATTCTCCTCTGCAGAACCGAGCCCCTCTAAGGCTTTTTCTACAATTTTCCTCCCGGTCTCTGCAAAATCTACTCGATTGACTTCAGCATGTAAAGCATCCCTTGCTACAGCTCTCTTATAAATCTTGAATTCTTCCTTAGGTAAATCCATCAGAATTGATTGTACTGATTCGAAAGTGGTTTCATTATAAAGTAATGCTCCAATCAATGCCGGAACCGCTAGAGAATATTTCGGATCTATGCTGTCAACAACCCGCACTTCCAAAATGTTTTTTATCCTGATATCGGGAAAAAGCATTCCAAGGTGCTCTTCCCAGTCAACCATGCTCATTGTTAGTTCCGAATGCTTACCCTCTAACAACTGTTGAAAATTCCATTCGCTCGTCAAGACCCATTCTCCATGACGCTTCAAATGATAAGGAGAAACCTTTAGGGCCCAACCAATATAATCTTCCAAACGAAAGTCAGCACTTAAAAAATTTTCTGGAAGCCCTGAACGTGAATTATCGGTATGATCCCAAATATGTGAGCGATAAGAATGATAACCACTGTGGCTGCCTTCAATTAAAGGACTGTTTGCAAATATAGCTGTTAAAAAAGGTGAAAGACGGTTTAGAAAAACAAATTTTCTCTCCATATCTTCTATGGAATCATAATCAATACTTACCTGCACACCGGCGGTAGCTTTCATCATCCACTGTCCAAGAGAACCTGTATTCATCATGAATGGGAACATGATCTGATAACGACTTTTTGGGAAAAATGGCAACTGATCCAAAGAATGCAGTGGCTGTACTCCCTGAAATAAAAGTCTCCCCCCAAAACCTGAAACCGCTTCTTCTAAAAGCGTTAAGTATAACTGTAAAGAGTTATGTGCTTCTAAAAGTGAATTCCTAGGTGCATCAGAAAGCTCAATTTGTCCACCTGGTTCAATGGTAATTTTTGAACCAGACAGACCCTTGAGTGCTAGAAGCATGTCTTTTTCATACACTTTTTCATATGGATCTGCAGTGTCTTTTGTAAGTTCTGCTAGATTATCCAAGATACTGAAAACACCAGAATCGCCATCTACAGGTAAAGGTCGGAAACCATTCCCAGAATGATCTTCACAGGGAATAATAACGAAATTTTCGTACTCTATTCCAATCAATTTTTTATAGGGAGTACCGGATTCTTTTTGGCAATAACCAAGAAAGAGAGATTTAAGGTCGTCTGTAGTCATGATTTTATTATTGCCCAAAATAAATTGAGAAAAGTATTGAATAAAAGAAGATAAATAAAATTAAAGTAGTACTTTAATAATTCGTTTACTAATGGAGGTGATCCAGCTAAAAACACTGAAATGTGGTAAAAAAATACTGAGCACGACCAAACCAATTAAGGCCTGGGAACCGTAGAGGTAATTCCAATGCTGATATTGTCTTTTTAGGTTGGCTGGCAAAAAATGGGGTAATACGGAATTTCCATCAAGCGGCCCAAGCGGGATCAAGTTAAACAGAAAAAGATTAAAATTGATAAAAATAAATAGATATAACAATTCCAGCATAGGAACTCCAGCAAGAGTTGAGAAATCGTTTTTTGCTAAAATACTTAGGACAAGTGAGCCTCCAAGACCTAATAACAGATTCATCAATGGTCCTGCGAATGCAACGTAAAAATCAGCATTTCGTATGCGATAGTTATTTGGATTAACAGGTACTGGCTTCGCATATCCAAATCCTGCCACTAGTAGCATGACACTTCCAAAAAAGTCCAAGTGTACAAATGGATTGAGAGACATTCTACCTGTTTGTTTTGCTGTATCGTCGCCACACAGATGGGCTACATATGCGTGACCGAATTCATGGAAAGTTAAAGCAAAAATCAAACTAAAAATCAGTATGATCAAGACTTGTGGCGGTAGACTGAACAACATTTTAAATTTTCTTTAGAAGTTAGTTCTCAGTGCAATGTTTTTTATTGTAATAGCACATCTTATCAGAAACATAAACTCTTCCTAAAGACAAAACTTCTGGCAAAGTAATTTATCTTTTAACCCTGCGCAATGTATTAGTAGTTAAAATGAAAAAATGACAGGTACAGAATAGAAGATTTTATTAAAAAAATGCTTTGCTTTTTTGGTGGACCGTTACTAAATATTTCTTCTATAATTTAAATGTTCACAATAAATTAAATAGTCACACAAAATAGACTGGCGTACAAAAAAACCTTTGCAAATGCCTTTAAGTGAATCAAGACAAAATTTATTTTAAACTACTCCCAATAAAAAATTGAAACTTTGGTATACAAGCAAAATCAACACATAAAAAGTCGATAGTTGACTTTAAAAAATAAAAACTTATGGGGAGATATCACACTTAATTGCAATGTCCTTAAATAATTTATAATCACAAATGTATTTTTAATATCTTTTCCTGTTTAAGACCTGTAGAATTTGAAGTTGCATAGTACAGCTTCAATTTTTATAACTGTTTCTTGAAAGATTAAGCCACAATGTATTGTTGTTTTTTTGATGTAGACGGAGTTTTGTTAGACTTTGAAGGTGGATTCACTAATACAGTAAAGGATTACTTTAAGTTAGAGTTACCAAAGGATTTTGTTTCAAAAAGTTTCTGGTTTGAAGATATACTGACAAAGGAACAGGTCATGGAAGGATGGGATTATTTTCTTCACAGTACTGAATTTGAAAAACTTAAACCAATTGTAGATCCGGAAAAATTCAACAATGTATTCGGGGCATATCCTGTGCATTTTATCACAAATATCCCGTTGGATTGCCTTGAGCGAAGAGAAAAAAATTTAAGAAATGTAGGATTTAAATTTAACTCAGCACATTGTGCAGGATTTATAGAATATGACGGATATTCAAAAAAAACCAAAGCTGAGATTATTCAGGAATTGCATCAAGAAGGAAAGAAAGTAATGTTTGTGGACGATCATCCTGACAATTGTCTCAACGTATGGGAAAATTTCCCTAAAGCAGAAATATGGTTGATGACCCGGCCATTTAATTATGATTTCATTCACCCGAAAATACGCCGGGCCAGGAATTGGAATGAAGTTCTTGAACACACTAGCAAAGCTGCCAATAGCTAATTTTACTCACCTTTACCTTCTTTAATTTTATTGGTACAGAAAACCATTTCTTTCGTTCTGGTTTTATGTTGAATCTGAAGTATCGATGTTTTACAAAAATATTCTACTAATTCAGTTAGGATTAGCATTTGTAATTATGTTAGAGCTTGCTCCAGGTGTTTTTGCACAGGAAGAAGGTACAGTAATTCAAGCAGTAGGAAGAGATGAAGTCTGGCGGATTGGATTTTGGGAATTAGTACATCAAACATTTGTTAATGATGACAGTCATCCGTTTTATCAAATGACGGGTACTGAAAGGTTCAGAGCAGGAAGTGGTTTTTTTGGAACTACTTTTTTAGATCCAGGAAGTACCAATTTGATTCCAAATGTTAATTATAAAAATGAAGATGGTCATAGTGGTCAAGACGGTATTTTAACAAATTTATTCAGTAATATCCCTCTGCTAGGAGCTATCCCTACTTTTTCCCTAGAGTATATCCAACCAACTAACTATGGCATCGGTATCGGCTTAGGAATTGCTTACACCAATATTTGGCTAGATGACACACAAGTCAGGTCAGCCACTACGGGAGCAGATCCAGAATATGATACCCCTATCTTACGGTTGGCATCTCATTTCTATATGCTTGCCGCATCAATCCACCCTTTAGGAGTACCTAAGACTGACGATTTGGATATTTTTTTTGGTATAGGTCTATCGAGAGTCGAAAGTACTTTAAAATCTGGTATCCGAGTGAATCCAACAATCCCTGAATATGCTTCTACCACTCAGACTCAACTCAACAGTTCTTCCGGCGCCTTATATTTTCGAAGAATAGGAATTGCTTCAGGAGGTAAAAATTTTGGTATTATGCTGGAGTTTCTATTACTTGGAAACGAGGAATTTATTGAAAATCCGTTTGCCAAAAGTACAATCATAGACTCTGCTATCTATGACTCAACATATAATGACCGAGGGGGTGCATTACCTTCAAAAGTTGGAATGCCTGGAGGGATCACACGTTTTTCTTGGACTTATTCATTTTAGGTAGTGCTTCCATTTTCCAGGATCTGAATGACCTCTCCCACTAAATAAAAAGATCCGGCAACTACAACAGGTTTATCAACAGCGAGTATTGCATTTTTCAAAGATTCTTCCACAGATGAGCTATGTAAAATTTTTGGCGAATGTTGGAATTTAGCACATTTCGTAATAAAGATTTCTAAAGACTCTGCAGTTGCGCTTCTTGGCGAAGACATTGTGGTAAAAATGAGATTCTCAGCTTTTTCACACAAATCTTTCAAAGGAATTCGTAATGTTGGTTTTAGTTTGTCTGCAGCCATTCCCAAAATAAGTGTACAGGGAAAAAGTTTGTTCACAGATATAAAATCTACTAGAGCCGTCAATGCATCAGAATTATGCCCTCCGTCAAATAAAATAGTGTTAATTAATTTTCCATGTTTACGCCAGAATACGTTTCTCCGTAACTCAAGACGTCCTCTTATCTTTACTTGTTTAGTTATTTCTAACCATTTTTGTTTATCAGAAATTTTGCCGTTAAAAAGCACATCCATTGCGCATAAACTTGTCTTTATACAAGCCATCCTAGGTTTCGAAAAACTTTCAGATGACAATTGATTATTCGGATAATATCGATCAAAAATCTCATCCACAAAATAATAAGGCACCTTCAATTTGCCAAACTGCTGGGCCAACCACGGTATCAATTCAGGAGGCTGATCCGCAACTATTATAGGTACACCAGGAATTGTAATACCAATTTTTTCTGCTGCGATTTCTCGCAAACTATTTCCGAGAGCTTCCTGATGATCAAGGCCAATCCTTGTCAAAACGCATAATTTTTTTGCTGTCACATTAGTTGAATCTGCCAGCCCTCCTAAACCAGTTTCCAAAACAACCCACTCCATTTTTTCAGTCATGAAAGCATGAAAGGCAATTGCAGTTAATATATCAAAATATGAAAGGTAGGGACTCCCCCTGTAGCCTCGTGCAAATTTAAGTACCAGAGATGCACTCTGAGTAAAGGTACTTTTAGAAATAAACTGATTGTTAATAGTTATTCGTTCCCTAATATCTGTCAGATGCGGTGAAGTATAACAACCTGTGTCAAATCCCTGCCCACACAATAAACTGCTGATGATTGTAGCGGTGAAACCTTTCCCGTTTGTTCCGGCAATGTGTATTATTTTGAATTTTTTATGAGGACTTCCTAAATCTTTTAACAAAAGGCGGATTCCATCCAGTTTGCTGAGATCTCGTGGCTTTGCTGTGATTTCATAATTACTCCAACTTTCCATCTCTGATAGTACTTGCAGAAACTCTTTGTCAGAGAGAGACATTTTGTCTTTTCGGAAGAAAGCAGATTTTCACTCTGCTAAAATCTGGAAGGGGAACTATTTCTTCGTCTGGGTCAATAAAACGAAGAAAAATTTTCATTGTTATTTATTAAACAAATTTAGGAGTAGTTTTATTTTAGGTACTTAAAAAATTTACTGTCCGCATCCATCAGCAATGTAGTACCTTCTTTCAAGCTGTTACGATAAACATCATTAGAACGCAGAAACTTAAAAAAATCTCTGTCTTTATCATATGCATCTGCATATATTCTCGTGGTTTTTGCATCTGCTTTACCACGTGTTTCTTCGTTGATTTTTTTTGCTTCAGCAATAATTTCGACTCGCTCTCTGTCTGCATCAGAACGAATTTTCAGCGATTCTTCATCACCTTGAGAACGATATAATTTTGCTTGACGCCTCCGTTCGGCATTCATTCGGCCAAATACTGCCTGACTATTTTGTTCAGGTAGATCCGCACGTTTTATACGCACATCTAAAATCTCTATACCAAAATTTTTCGCATTTTGTCTGGAACGTAAAGTAATGGCTTCTCGGATTTCTCTCCGGTTTCCTGATACGATTTCCACCAATGTGTGTTGTCCAAGTACCTCACGTGTTTGTGAATAGATAATATCATCCAGACGTGCATGTGCTCCTGCAGTTGTTCGTACTGTTTCATAAAATTTAAGTGGATCCATAACCCGCCACTTGGAGTAGGTGTCAACTTTCATTTCTTTTTTGTCTTTAGTAAATACTGCGCCTGGGTCAGCATCATAATCCTGCAGCCTATTTTCCATAAAAATGATACGACTTACAAATGGCATCTTGAAATTGAGCCCAGGCTCCATGACAATGTCAACAGGGTCACCTAATAAAATTTCAATCGCGTACTGAGTCTTGTCCACAATATATGTGCTCAAATAAATGGAAAAAACTGTTAGGAGGAGAAGGATCCCTCCGAAATTTGATAGCTTTCCTGACATAAATAATTACCTAGTGTTTAAATGAAGATTTATAAGTCGACTAATAAATTTGAGTAAGTGTATAAGTCAACTTTATTTCTAGTCATAGATTGTCGATAATATAAGCATTCTTGTCAAGTTGAAATAGTGCACCGAGTCTATAGCCAAGTTATTGTAAAAAAAGATTTATGATTAAATTAAAATCACCTCGTCAGCAGGAGCAAATTCTTGCTTTGGCAATGCGACAAATCGAGAAACTGTTGAAAGAAATGCAGAATGACGGTAAAGACTTGTCTCGTTTAAAACTTAAGAAATTTCAAAAGACTCACCACATTGACTGCAAATGCAAATTATGTGAAGTTGCCAAAAACAAAAATGATCCTCGTTTACGCGGGCTCATTGAAGATGGTTTCAAAGTTTATGTGAATAATGACAAAAAGAGTTTTTGAATGCAGGCCGACTCATCAATTGAACATACATATTTTGAAATCTGCTGTACTTTGGCTATTGGGACTGAAGAACTGTGGAGTTGGTTTTGTTTTGAAAAAGGCGCGCTTGGTGTAGAAACATTGTCGGAATCCCAAATTGCGTTGACCCTCAGGATTTTCTTTGAACATAAACCATTGGGAGGAGCGCAGAAATTAGTTGAGGATTTTCGCTCTGTATCGGCGTCAGAATCAATAATTAAAATCCGTGAAGAAGGTCTCCGTCCTGTTTTAAACTGGCAGGCGAACTGGCGTGAACATTTTCGGTCTGTCAAGGTTGGGGGAACACTAATCATTCTCCCTTCCTGGGATACAGGATTTGAACTTGACGGCCGACATCCAGTTTGGATTGACCCCGGACAGAGTTTTGGTACAGGACATCATATCTCGACCGTATTAGCATTAGAAATACTAGAGAAATATATTTTGAACGCAAATTATAAGCCGGAAATTATGCTGGATATTGGAATTGGTTCCGGGATACTGGCCATTGCCGCCTGCCGTCTCGGCATACAAAAAGTCCGAGGTGTTGATATTGAAACTGGAGCAGTCTCGGAAGTTGAGCGAAATAGTAGACTGAACGGTTTTTACGGGAGGATAAAGGCAATGATCGGGACACCCTCTTTTTTGAAAAAATCAGCTCCGCTCGTTATTAGCAATATGCTGCTGCATGAATTGTTGGCTGTCCGCCATGATCTTGTACGACTCACAAGTTCGGGGGGAACTTTGATATGCAGCGGGCTCCTGATGAAGCAGCTTGATGAATTAAGCAGTACATTTACACAGCTAGGTTTTGAATGCTGTTCAACCTTAGTGCGTGGAAACTGGGGTGCTGTTCAGTTTAAGCGGATTTAGAAAAAAATTGAAGAAGTTTTAATAATATCTTTAACAAAGTCAATTAAAAAAACAAAATATCTCCCAATAGTTGTGACTATAGACGTTTGACTCTTTGAATAGGGGCTAAGTAAAAAAATAAATTTACTAATTAAATAATTAAAATTTTGGGATCATTCATTTAATTTATCTTTCCATGAAAACTGTTTAATATCCTCTTGACATTCCTACAGTTCAACAAGATTATACCGTGGTTGAGCATTAAGAAGTCATTCACTAAATCTATTTTTTACATGTTTTGATCTAAATTTAGGGGACAAACCGTATATATAAAAGATAAAGTAGAAACTTGTAATTAAAATGCTGACCTCAATTTAATCAGTATCGTTAATTTGGATTGTTGCCAATCGTATTAGCAAGTGTAATATAATTATTGCAGTTTAAGTTGGGGTAGCGTTGGTTTTATGATATGTTACTTAAAAACGTTTCATTTTCAGGATAAATGACTACAATAAGTCGGATGTAAGAATTGATTTAATTGTTTTTCCAAGTCAGACTTTTACCGGATCAACAAGTGTTATGACAGTTTTTCTGTATTTTTTAGGAGTCTTTTTGTAGCTGTTAATACTTCAATTGTTTCAGTAGAGAGTAATCCGAAGTTCAAAATTGTTTGAAAAAAGATTATGACACAAGAATCATTAGAAAGTGCATTAACTGTATCACTTACTCTTATGCTTGGTTTTGCAACACTGGACCTTGCCTTGTTCATCTTGGCTGGAACAGCAGTTGTGACAGTAATTTTTCACACAATATCGATCTGGATTTCTTTACGTTACCGTTTAGTTTTTGATCTGGTAAAACTTCTTGAAACCTCAGCTCTATTGATTGATTTGTATTTAATAAACACTTCTGGCTACGCTTTAGCATCCCCTATTGCAACACTTGTTACTATCATTCACATTTCACACAATAAAAATACTCATCTCAGCAAACTCAAAAACGATCTTGAGAAAGTGTTAGCATCAAAACAGAAAGATGCTGAAAATGATTAAAAGTGAAAAGCTTAAGCATCTCTGTTTACTATAAAGCCTGAAATCTTAATCCGATTCGTTTTTACGTTTTAAACAAAATTTATCGCCTTGCTCTAAATGACAAGGTCTTATGATTTATTAACTATTTCTAGTAAAATCTGGGAAAACTAAAACTGAATTAATTTATTTGAGATGATAGGAAATAATTCTGAAATAGTGGCTATTGGTTTTGCTATCACTTGCAGTTGTTTTAATAGCATTTTTCCTCCCTGATAAGAGTGTGCTTCAACCTACCTGACCGTAACACCAAACATTATTTTTCAGCATTTTGAATCAATTAATTAACACAAAAAAACTAGAATCAGTTTGGTATGGACCTCCTCCAGAATTAGCCCCAACACTCGTCTTTTTGCATGAAGGGCTAGGCTGTGTCTCTCTATGGAAAGACTTTCCAAAAAAATTAGCTGAAAAAACAGGATGTGGTGCCTTGGTTTTCAGTAGGCTTGGTTACGGAAAATCAAATCCATGTATACTTCCTCGTGCACTTGATTTCATGCATCATGAAGCTATAAGTGAACTTCCAGAGATTTTACTGCAAAAAAATATATGCAAGCATATTCTTGTGGGACATTCAGATGGAGCTTCGATTGCTTTAATTAATGCAGCTGAGAAACCTTCAGAATACCTGCTTGGAATTGTAAATGAAGCACCACACGTTTTTTGTGAACAGCTAACTAAGGATTCAATCCAAAAAATAAAAAAACTTTTCTTGACCGGAAATTTGAGGGAAAGTTTGAAGAAACATCACGGAGCAAATGTTGATTGTGCTTTCCACGGTTGGGCTGATGTCTGGCTTCATCCTGACTTTTCTTCTTGGAACATAGAAGGGTGCATTCAAAAAATAAGGGTCCCGCAGTTAATTGTTCAGGGGAATGACGACGAATATGGTACCTCCGAACAAGTAGAAGCTATTGTCCGTCAATCAGGAAGTATTGTAGAATCATGTTTCCTGGAAAACTGTGGACATTCTCCTCATCGTGACCAGGAAATTCAAACTTTAGAAATCATGTCTAAATTCGTCAAAAATTTGCTTGTTTGAAGTAATACATTGCTTTTTATATGGCAAATCACTTGAATATTAGTAGTACAGGCTTTAATGTTAGCTTATAAAGCTTAGTTCTAGGAAGTTTTTTTACAAATATAATCCAGACATATTTCTCAAAAAGTCAATATTCTGTAATGTCTACTGTGCTTTTGCTAAATGGCCCTAATCTTAATTTGCTTGATAGCGGAAAAACTGAACTTTACAGTAAAACGGCCCTTAAGGATTTTGAAAAACAAGTTTCGTTAACGCTTCGAGAACGAAAGATAGAATGTCTGGCATTCCATTCAAATTCAGAACAAGAATTAATTAACTGGTTAGATAAAAGACGCGACGCTGAATTTTTACTCTTAAATCCTGGAGCCCTGACTAATAAAAGTATCAAGCTGAGGAATACTTTGCTTGAAATTGAAATCCCTTTTCTGGAAATTAAACTTTCCAACACGCATAAACATGAAGAATTTCAACACCACTCTTGCTTTTCCGATATCGCAATTGGGTCACTGGTTGGTCTGGGAATTAAAGGCTATTTGCTGGCAGCACAGTTTGCAGTGGATTATCTTGAGCAAATGTCAAAAGATTCACCCAATGACTGATTCTTAATTATCTACAGTATTCTTCTCAGAATTCTTTGCTCGTTATGAGAATTACCTCCTCGACAATTATTTTAATTTTCAACTTTTTGCTCTGCTGCGCAACAACATACATGGTGGGTTCGTTGCTCAGTACATGGATACATTATCAAGTTTTGTCTATCCCCCTTTCACCACTCATAACCTTCCAGACTGAAAAAGATGAGCTGCTGGTCGATTCGGGGAAAGCCCAAAAAGAATTTGCAGTAATTTTGGAGAGAAATATTTTCAATGCTCAAAAAACTCAAATAGAATTACCAACTTCGCTTCCGGAAGAAGAATTTGTTGCCCAAATTAACACGGATGGTGAAGCCGTCGAACACACGCGTTTAAATATTGCGCTTGCAGGTACAATGATTTACGGAGAGAGGGATTCATTTGCATTCATCAGTAAAAAAGATAGTTTAAACAAATATGTAATTTATGGAATAGGAGAATGTTTTCATGCAAAAACAATTCTACGTGACGAGAAATGCGTTAAAGAAAGTGTAAAAATTCTTAAAATCAGGGATCGCTGGGTTTTGATTCTATATCAGGAAAAAAAAGAGTCTTTGTGGATGGTCAGCACTGTTAATTCAGGAAAAGCAACGGAATCTGTTACTTTACCAAATAAATCCCAGAACCAAATTATTTCATCACAGAAAACAACAGCTCTTGCTGTTCCAAAGAAGGGAAATGTTGTAGATGAAAAATCTTTGCTTCCAGCTGCTCCAGTCAAAGAAGGAAATACTTTCCATTTTCAGCGAGTGTGGGTTGATGAACAACTGGCAAATTTTGAGCAACTGCTTAATGATGCCAGAGTTGTTCCCACAACTAAAGGTGAAAAACCTTATTTTATGTTTCAGTTCATTAAAGAAGGAAGTATTTACGAAAAATTAGGGCTGAAAAAAAATGATATCATTTTAGAAATAAACGGATTTATTGTTGATTCAGTTGGTAAAGCACTCAAGTTGTTGGAAGTACTTCAATCGGAAAGGGAGATTTTACTCAAGGTAGAGAGGCAAGACAAAGCTGTAGAGTTCTACTATTATATTGATTAAAAGTCATAACTCGTAATTGCATAAATTTGTCTTACTCCAAAATGTTGTGCAAATGCTAATGAACTAGTCTAACTAGTATTTATATCACCGATGTCCACTCTGATTTAGATTCATACTATTTACCTGGAGACACTGCAACCGATTCCTTGGAATTAGCTAAACACTATCTAAATCATTATAACGCAAGTCACTTCTTTGACATAATTTTTAGATTATGGTTCTAAATTAAAGAAATATGTTTGTATGTCTAAGTTACCAAAAACTATGAAAGGAGTCTGGCTAACTGGCCATGGTGAAACAAACAAGCTTGATTTTCGCAGTGATATTCCAGTGCCAAAACCAACAGCTAATGATGTTCTCATTCGAGTTGGAGCTACGGCAGTAAACAACACTGATATCAATACACGAACAGCATGGTATTCAAAAGGGAAAGCAACAATTAATGATGCCAGTTGGGCTGGTATAGCCATTGATTTTCCACGAATTCAGGGTATTGATGT